>NZ_CP014546.1:935402-1247203 GCF_001579805.1 Pseudomonas azotoformans
GTTCCAGTACCGTGCATAATTCCCCAGTGACTTTGCATTTACAGTGCGTGCGCACCCGCAACAATCTTGGTTACAGTGCGCACCAACATCGACCACAGGAATGGGCCATGACCGACAAGAGCCAACAATTCGCCAGTGACAACTATTCGGGCATCTGCCCGGAAGCCTGGGCCGCCATGGAACAAGCCAACCAAGGCCATCAGCGCGCCTACGGCGATGATGAATGGACCCACCGCGCCGCCGACGGTTTCCGCAACTTGTTCGAAACCGACTGCGAAGTGTTCTTCGCCTTCAACGGCACCGCCGCCAACTCCCTTGCGCTGTCGTCCTTGTGCCAGAGCTACCATAGCGTGATTTGCTCGGAAACTGCCCACGTCGAAACCGACGAATGCGGCGCGCCGGAGTTTTTCTCCAACGGTTCCAAGCTGCTCACCGCTCGCACCGAAAACGGTAAGCTGACCCCGGAGTCGATCCGCGAGATCGCCCTCAAGCGCCAGGACATTCACTACCCCAAGCCGCGCGTGGTCACCCTGACCCAGGCCACTGAAGTCGGCAGCGTGTACACCCCGGATGAAATCCGCGCCATCAGCGCCACCTGCAAAGAGTTGGGCCTGAACCTGCACATGGACGGCGCGCGCTTCTCCAACGCCTGCGCGTTCCTCGGCTGCTCACCGGCGGATCTGACCTGGAAAGCCGGGGTGGACGTGCTGTGCTTTGGCGGCACCAAGAACGGCATGGCCGTGGGCGAAGCGATCCTGTTCTTCAACCACAAGCTGGCTGAAGACTTCGACTACCGCTGCAAGCAAGCCGGCCAACTGGCGTCGAAAATGCGTTTCCTGTCCGCCCCTTGGGTAGGCCTGCTGGAAAACGACGCCTGGCTCAAACACGCGCGTCACGCCAACCACTGCGCTCAATTGCTGAGCAGCCTGGTGGCGGATATTCCTGGCGTGGAGTTGATGTTCCCGGTGCAGGCCAACGGCGTGTTCCTGCAACTCTCGGAACCGGCGATTGCCGCGTTGACCGCCAAGGGCTGGCGCTTCTACACCTTTATCGGCAAAGGCGGCGCACGCTTCATGTGTGCGTGGGATACCGAGGAAGAACGTGTAAGAGAATTGGCAGCGGATATTCGGAAAGTGATGGAGGCCTGAAACCACGGGGCTTTCAGCGCGTTTTCAGAGACTGTTTGTACGTATTTCTGACAGTATCTATCTACCCCCTGTCTTGGATAGGATCTTGTCACCCCGATTGAACGGACGCGTTACTTCGGGGCTGACTGCCTGCCGAATAGTCGGCTGGAAATGGAAATCCTATCGAGGGCAACATCATGGAAATTCAATGCTACACAACTGATTCGCAACTTCGAGATGATAACAACGCCACACTCG
Organism: Pseudomonas azotoformans; assembly: GCF_001579805.1. Lineage (NCBI taxonomy): Bacteria > Pseudomonadati > Pseudomonadota > Gammaproteobacteria > Pseudomonadales > Pseudomonadaceae > Pseudomonas > Pseudomonas azotoformans. The sequence goes on from NZ_CP014546.1 coordinate 936,788, forward strand.
TCAACCTGGATGATCTCAGGAAACTGGCGAATGTCGGTGATACCATCATCGAGCCTTCAAGAACCTTTACCATCACTGGGAAAGAGTTCGAAATGACAGCATCCGGCGCGTACCTCATCAACGTTTTCGTCCGCTAACCCATAACTGTAGGAGCCGGCTTGCCGGCGATGGCGGCCTTAGGATCGCTATCGCCGGCAAGCCGGCTCCTACAACGGGGATCGCCTCAGAATTCGATGCGCACATCGCCCTTCGGCACACTGCAGCACGACAGGATGTAGCCTTCGGCTTCATCTTCTTCAGTGATGCCGCCGTTGTGCTCCATCTCCACCTCGCCGCCCAACTTCATCACCTTGCAGGTGCCGCAGATGCCCATGCCGCAGGCTTTCGGGATCAACAGGCCAAGCTTGGCGGCCGCGGCATGCACGGTTTCCCCAGGGGCGACGCGGATGCTCTTGCCCGATGCGATGAACTCCACCTGGTGCAGATCCGCCAGGTCGATTTCCGGCGCGTCGGCGGCTTGTTCGGCTTGCTCCACCGCGTCCGCACGGGCTTCCGGCGGCGTGGCGCCGAAGGATTCCTCGTGATAACGCGTCATGTCGAAACCCGCCACTTCCAGCAGGCGCTTCACCGCGCTCATGTACGGCGTCGGGCCGCAGCAGAACACTTCGCGCTCCAGGAAGTCCGGCACCATCAGTTCAAGCATTTTGTGATTCAGGTAACCGCGATACCCCGCCCATGGCTCGCCCAAGCCGTGTTTCTCGCAGATCAGGTGCAGGCTGAAGTTGTCGATCCGCGACGCCATGTGCTCCAGCTCGCGGTGGTAGATGATGTCCTTGGGCGAGCGGGCGCTGTGGATAAACGTCATGTCGACGTTGGCGTTGGTGTCGTAGAACCAGCGGGCCATGGACATGACTGGCGTGATGCCCACGCCGCCGCTGAGGTACAGCACTTTCGGGCTCGGGAAGTCGATGGCGTTGAACAAGCCCACCGGCCCGTGCACCGCCAACTCTTGCCCTTCATGAAGGGTGTCGTGCAGCCAGTTGGACACCTTGCCGCCCGGCACACGCTTGATGGTCACCGAGAAGCTGTAGGGCACCGACGGTGAGCTTGAAATGGTGTAGGAGCGCATGATCGGCTGGCCTTCGATCTCCAGCTCCAGGGTGACGAATTGCCCCGGCTTGAAAAAGAACAGGATCGGCTGGTCGGCCATGAAACAGAAGGTGCGCACGTCCCAGGTTTCCTGGATGACTTTGACGCAACGGACAATGTGCCGACCATTGGCCCAGGTCTGGGTGGTTACCGGATTCAGGAAATTATTGGACATGTTGTTCTCCACCGCCGACATCGGCCTTATGGTGGCGATTCTGCGTAACGCCAGAACCACCCATTTACCTATCTGCGACATTCACATACTTATCGCGACCAGCCCCCAACGACCTAGGGTTGCGCGTCGGGAACAGATTGGGCCATGTCGCCCATGGATAAGGTTCGGCGCATCGGCGGCCCCACACTCGCTCCCAACACAGACGCTTTCTTTACGCCTTGCTGCAAACCTGATTAGCCACTTATCTCGGCCACACAGAATGGCCATGAGGACACACACGATGGACGTCACCGCAACCTTAAGCTTGGGCGATCCGCTGGAACCCGCACGCAAGGCCACCGCGCAAATGCTGCAAGAGCGCGAGCGCACTTTCTCGCTGCCGCAGCCGTTCTACTCTGATGAGCGGCTGTTTGATATCGACATGCAGGAGATCTTCCAGAAAGAGTGGTTGATCGCCGGCATGACCTGCGAAATCCCCGCCAAGGGCAACTACCTGACCCTACAAATCGGCAAAAACCCGATCATCGTGATCCGGGGCGCCGAAGGCGTGGTTCACGCGTTCCACAACGTGTGCCGTCACCGTGGCTCGCGCTTGTGCACCAGCGACAAGGGCAAGGTCGCCAAACTGGTCTGCCACTACCACCAGTGGACCTACGAACTCGATGGCCGCCTGCTGTTCGCTGGCACCGAAATGGGCGCCGACTTCGACATGAAGCAGTACGGCCTCAAGCCGGTCAACGTGAAGACGGCCGGTGGCTACATCTTCATCAGCCTGGCGGACAACCCGCCGGCCATCGATGACTTCCTGTCGACGCTGAACCATTACATGGAACCCTACGACATGGAGAACACCAAGGTGGCGATTACCACCACCTTGATGGAGAAAGCCAACTGGAAGCTGGTGCTGGAAAACAACCGCGAGTGCTACCACTGCAACGCGTCGCACCCGGAACTGCTGAAAACCCTGCTGGAGTGGGACGACGTCACCGACCCGCGCGCCGACCAGGCGTTCAAGGACCACGTGGCCGCCTCCGCCGCCGCCTGGGATGCCGAGAAAATCCCGTACGCCCACGCCAGTTTCGGCCTGCGCAACCGTATCGTGCGCATGCCGCTGCTCAAGGGCACCGTGTCGATGACCCTCGACGGCAAGCAAGGCTGCGCCAAGCTCATGGGCCGCATCAAGAACCCGGACCTGGGCTCGATGCGCATCCTGCACCTGCCGCACTCCTGGAACCACTGCATGGGCGATCACATCATTGTGTTCACCGTGTGGCCAATCAGCGCCCAGGAAACCATGGTCACCACCAAATGGCTGGTGCACAAGGACGCCGTGGAAGGCGTGGACTACGACGTGGAGCGCATGCGCCAGGTGTGGGACGCCACCAACGACCAGGACCGTCGCCTGGCCGAAGAAAACCAGCGCGGCATCAACTCCACCGCCTACCAGCCTGGCCCGTACTCCAAGACTTATGAGTTCGGCGTGGTGAACTTCGTGGACTGGTACAGCGAGCGCCTGTTGAGCAACCTGGGGGCCGCTCCAGCGCCGTACCTCAAGGGCGTTGCGGTTCACGAATAACCTGTTGATCTTCGGGGGGCTGGGCTGTACAAAAAACACCCAACCCCCTGATAACCCTTGATTCCCCTGCCCTCCAGCCTTTCCCCAACAACTTATCCACAAAGCCACCCACAGCAATTGTGGGCAACTACGCTTCCTGCCTGAAATTAAATGAAGAAAATCCGTGACTTATTCAAGCCAGTCGGTTTGAACCGGCTTTGTTCATTTATTGACCAAACCAGCGCAAGCCACGACTTACGTGGCCTGTAGCGGAACGCGAACACCTTATCCACAGAAGCACCAACAGACTTTGGGGGCAACTTGGAGAGTGCTGTGGAAAACCACCTCAAACCTTCACAAATCGGGGTTTACAGGGTTTTTAGTCGGTAAAAAAACCAAATCGATCACATTTTGATCAATCCGATGAAAGCCTTGATTAATAAGGGCTTCAGCCGACAGCGAACATGTTATCCACAGAAGCGCCAACAGACTATGGGGGCAAGTCGGGCCGGAGAAATGCACAGGAGCAGCGAAAAACCCAAGTAAAAACCGCAAGTTAGCTTGGTTGTTTTTCGTACAGAGGGCTGGAGGGCTTGATTCACAGGGGGTGTGGACAACCGCGAACAGGTTATCCACAGACGGGTCAACAGGGATTGTGGGTAAGCCACATTCCCTGTTCAGCTTCAGCGAACCACACCTTCCTCAACCAGCAGCTTGAGGATAGCTTCGGCGCCCGCTTCCGGGCTCAGGCCCTTGAGCACTTGCCCGCCACCACCACTGGCCTTGGCCGTGGCGGCTTTCATGCGGTCAGCACCGCTCTTGGCCTTGATTACCTTGAGGCGCTTGGGGCGTGGCTTGGCCGGTTGCAGCACGGCGCCTGTGAATAACTCGTCTTGTTCGATTTCGACTTCATGGGCCGCCAGCTCACCGCGCTGCGCCGGGCCGTAAGCACTCTGCCGAGGCTTGGGCGCGGCGTTATCCACTGTCGCCAGAAACGGCAGGCGCACCTTCAGGCGTCGCCGCTGGCCGCGTGGCAAGGCTTGCAGCACATGGGCCACGCCGCCATCGATGGATTCGACCTGCGCCAGCCCGACAATCAGCGGCCAGCCCAATTGCTCGGCCAGCAGGTACGGCAACATGCCCGAGCCTTCACCGGTTTCGGCCTGGCTGCCAGCAAGCACCACCTGGGCACCGGCGTCGCGCAGGTATTCGCTGAGCACCGGCAAGGCATCGCTGCCCGCCGGTTGCTCCAGCACATGCAATTGCGGCAACCCCATGCCCAGGTAGCTGCGCAGGGTCGGCTCAGCAATGTTGCCGGCGTGCAGCACCTGCAACTTATCCCCAGCCATTTGCAGGCCCAATTCCACTGCGCGCGCGTCTTGCTCGGCGCGGCGCGGGCGACCGGAGGTCGGGTGGGCGCCGATGGATACCAGGCTGATAACATTCGTGTTCATGCTCATATCCTCAAGCCGCATCGCGCTTGGCGCCGTTGCGGTAGGCCTCTACCGCAGCGATCAAGGCATGCAGAATCGCGGCGCTTTCGCCGATGACCGAGAGATCGGCCCGCTTGATCATGTCGCAACCAGGGTCGAGGTTGATCGCCACCACCTTGTCGCAGGCACCGATGCCTTGCAGGTGCTGGATCGCCCCGGAAATACCCACGGCCACGTAGACCCGCGCCGTCACCCAGGTGCCGCTGGCGCCGACCTGGCGATCACGCGCCATGAAGCCATCGTCCACCGCCACCCGCGAGGCGCCTTCGGTGGCGCCCAGGGCCGCAGCGGTCTGGTGGAACAGGGCCCAGTCCTTCACGCCGTTGCCGCCAGAGAAAATGAATTCTGCCTCGGCCATGGGAATCGCCGCCGGATCCACCGCCACTGCACCGAGGTCTTCGATGCGCGGCAGGCTGCGTGCCAGGGCTGTGGATAACTCCACGGGGAGCACTTCATGCCGTGTCTCACTGACAGGATCGGCGCATTCAGCGGCGGCCAGAATCAGGCGTGGCAGCGGACGGGCCAAGTCTTCCTGGCCCGCACCGGCGCGGCCGATGCACTCGTCGCCCTTGATCTGCCAAACCCGCGTAGCCGGGCGTTCCTTGAGGCTGGCGGCAAAACGCCGGCCCAGTTCGCCACCACCGCTGCGGCTGTCTGGCAGCAACCAGTGACGCGGATTGAACTGGTGATCCACAGCGCGCAAACCTTGCACCCGTTGTTCCGGTGAATAACCGTCGAATTCGTGACCTTCCAGCACCAGCAGGCGATCGACGCCTGCGGTGGCAAATGCACCTTCCTTGTGTTCGCCAAACACCACCGCCAGCACCGCGCCGTCGCTGCCCGCCAGTTGTCGGGCCAGGCCGAGCAAGTCACGGTCGTGGCTGCTCAAGCGGCCGCCGACCATGTCCGGCACCACGTTGATGTAGAACGCAGGCGCCGCCACCTGATGCAGCGGCAACTGCACTTCCACCGCCGCTGTACGCTTGGCCGCGCCGCCCTGCTGGGCGCCACTGCGGTCGATGCGCTTGATGCCATTGGGGCCGATGAAGCCAACACCATGTACATTTTTGCGGATGACGCCATTGGGGCCCATCCAACTGTGTTGCACCGGTTGCATAGCCGCATGCAGCGGGTGCAGACGGTTGCGGGCGATCCACTCAGCGCGTGGGTCGCGGCGGATAATGTCGCTCATCAGTGCACCTCCGCAGACTTTTGTTGGACCGGGCGTTTGATGGGAGCCTTGGTCGGGGCTGCGTCTTCCAGCAGAGCGTCGGCTACCAGTTCGGCGATATCCTTGATCAGCGGACGTGGCTCAACCACACCCTCAAGCATCGCCGTGCACTGTGGACAACCCACGGCCACCAGCTCGGCGCCGGTTTCGCGGATGTCTTCCATGCGCATATCCGGTATGCGTTGCTTGCCGGGAATGTCGGTAATCGGCGCACCGCCCCCGCCACCGCAGCAGCGTGAACGGAAGCCCGAGCGTTGCATCTCCTTGACCTCGATGCCCAACGCCCGCAGCACTTGGCGCGGCGCCTCGTATTCGCCGTTGTAGCGGCCCAGGTAACAAGGGTCGTGGTAGGTCACGCTGTTGCCCTTGTGCTGGCCCAGGTTCAGCGCGCCCTCGCCGATCAGCTCGGCCATGAAGGTGCTGTGATGTTGCACCCGATAGTTGCCGTTGAAGGCGCCGTATTCGTTTTTCAGCACATGGAAGCTGTGCGGATCGCAGGTGACGATGCGCTTGAAGCTGTACTTGGCCAGGGTCTGGATATTGCGCGAAGCCAGCAACTGGAAGGTCGCTTCATCGCCCAGACGACGCGCCACGTCGCCGCTGTCACGCTCTTCCAGGCCGAGCACGGCAAAGTCGACCTTGGCCGCCTTGAGCACTTTGACGAAGGCGCGCAGAGTACGTTGGTTACGCATGTCGAAGGCACCGTCGCCGACCCAGAACAGCACGTCGGCACTGCCTTTCTCGCTGAGCAGCGGCAGGTTCAGGTCTGCCGCCCAGTTCAGGCGACCACCCGGTGCGAAACCGCCGGGGTTGTCGGTGGCGATCAGGTTTTCCAGGACTTCCGCGCCTTTGTTCGGCGTGGCGCCTTTTTCCAGGGTGAGGTGACGGCGCATGTCGACGATGGCGTCCACGTGCTCGATCATCATCGGGCACTCTTCCACGCAAGCGCGGCAGGTGGTGCAGGACCACAGGGTCTCGGCGTCCACCAGGCCGTTGACGATCGGCTGATGCGGGTTGCCGCTGTGTTCGCCGATGGCTTTGCCCGGATACGGGCTGCCGGCGAACTTGGCATCGGTGCCACCGGCCAGGCCGACCACCATGTCCTGGATCAGCTTTTTCGGGTTCAGTGGCTGGCCGGCGGCGAAGGCCGGGCACGCGGCTTCGCACTTGCCGCACTGTACGCAGGCGTCGAAGCCCAGCAGTTGGTTCCACGTGAAATCCTTGGGTTTCTCCACGCCCAGCGGCGCGGATTTATCGCTGAGGTCCAGTGGTTTCAAACCGGTGGAACGGCCGCCGCCAAAGCGCTCGGCGCGACGGTGCCAGGCCAGGTGCAAGGCACCGGCGAAGGCGTGCTTCATCGGGCCGCCCCAGGTCATGCCGAAGAACATCTCGGACACGCCCCACAACACACCCACCCCGAGCAACGCGGCAAGCAACCAGCCGCCGAAATCCGCTGGCAGAATCCCGGCCACCGGCAGGGTCACCAGAAAGAAGCTGACCGAGAACGCCATCAGGCTTTTCGGCAAGCGCATCCATGGGCCTTTCGAAAGACGTGCAGGCGGATTGCGACGGCGCAGGTAAACGAAGGTGGCGCCGACAAACATCAGTACCGAGGCCAGCAGCAAGGCGTAGCCGAGGATGCGATTCTGCAGGCCGAAGCCGTGGACCAGAATGGCGAGCAACGCCGACAGCACAAAACCCAGCGCGGTGGCGACGTGGGTGTTGGCGATGTATTTGTCGCGGGCGACCACGTGGTGCAGGTCGACCATGTAGCGTTTGGGCATGGCGAGCAGGCCGCCCAAAAGGTCAACCTTGGACGCGCGGCCACGGCGCCACATGTTCACCCGGCGCAGGGCGCCGAGGACGGCAAGGCCCAGGGCGGCAAACAAGAGAATAGGCAGCAAGGTGTTCAACATTGAGGTGACCTCAAGCGGCAAGCCTCAAGCTACAAGCGGCAAGTCAAAGCCGGTCACACATCGCTCTTTCTTGCAGCTTGAAGCTTGTGACTTGCGACTGTTCTTAAAAATCCTTGCAAAGGCGCAGGGCGTCATAGATCGCAGCATGGGTATTACGCTGCGCCACACAATCACCGATGCGGAACAGCAAGTACCCGTCACCCGCCTCGCTCAAGCACGGCTGCGGCTTGATCGCGAACAAGGCTTCGACGTCGATCTGGCCCTTGTTGCGCGAGCCTTCCTTGAGTGCGTAGTAGATAGCTTCATCCGGACGCACGCCGTTCTCGACGACCACCTGGTCCACCACCCGCTCCTCTTTAGCGCCGGTGTATTCGTTCTCCAGCACCGCCACCAGCTTGTCGCCTTCGCGGTAGACCTTTTCCAGCATCATGTCGCCGGTCATGATCACTTCCTTGGGGTACATGCTGCGGTAGTAGGTCGGGAACGACGTACCGCCGATGGCTACGCCCGGTTTGATGTCGTCGGTGACGATCTCGACCTGGCTGCCCTTGTCCGCGAGGAAATCCGCCACCGACATGCCGGTGAATTCGCAGATGGTGTCGTACACCAGCACGTTCTTGCCCGGCGCGACTTTGCCGTCGAGCACATCCCAGCTGCTCACCACCAGGCCTTCGGCCGCGCCCCAGTGTTCGTTCTGTTCCACGTTCGGATGTCCGCCTACCGCCAGCACCACTACGTCCGGACGCACGTCCAGGATAGTGTCGGCATCGGCGGCCACGCCCAGGCGCAGGTCGACCTTCAACCGCGCCAGCTCCAGCTGGTACCAGCGGGTGATACCGGCGATCTGGTCACGCTGAGGCGCCTTGGACGCCGTGGTGATCTGCCCACCAATAAACTCTTTCTTTTCGAACAGGGTCACGTCGTGGCCACGTTCGGCAGCCACGCGTGCAGCTTCCATCCCGGCCGGGCCGGCACCGACCACTACAACTTTGCGTTTGACGCCGGTGGTTTTTTCGATGATGTGCGGCACGCCCATGTATTCACGGGAGGTCGCGGCGTTCTGGATGCACAACACATCCAGGCCCTGGTACTGGCGGTCGATGCAGTAGTTGGCACCGACGCACTGCTTGATCTGGTCGATCTGGCCCATCTTGATCTTGGCGATCAGGTGCGGGTCGGCGATGTGCGCACGGGTCATACCGACCATGTCCACATAACCGCCTTCCAGGATGCGCGTGGCCTGGTTTGGGTCCTTGATGTTCTGCGCATGCAGCACCGGGACCTTGACCACTTCCTTGATACCGGCGGCCAAATGCAGGAACGGCTCCGGTGGATAACTCATGTTGGGGATCACGTTGGCCAAGGTGTTGTGCGTGTCACAACCCGAGCCCACTACGCCGATGAAATCCAGCATGCCGGTGTCGTCGTAGTACTTGGCGATCTGCTTCATGTCCTCATGGGACAAGCCGTCCGGGTGGAATTCATCACCGCACAGGCGCATGCCAACGCAGAAGTCGTCACCGACTTCGGCGCGCACGGCTTTCAGCACTTCCAGGCCGAACTTCATGCGGCCTTCGAAGGTGCCGCCCCACTCGTCGGTACGCTTGTTGACCCGCGGGCTCCAGAACTGGTCGATCATGTGCTGGTGCACGGCGGACAGTTCCACACCGTCCAGGCCGCCGGCCTTGGCGCGTTTGGCTGCGCTGGCGTAGTTGCCGATCACGCGCCAGATTTCTTCCGGCTCGATGGTCTTGCAGGTCGCACGGTGCACCGGCTCACGCACGCCAGACGGCGACATCAGCGTGGGCCAGTTGAAGCCGTCCCAACGCGAGCGACGGCCCATGTGGGTAATCTGGATCATGATCTTGGCGCCATGCTTGTGCATCGCGTCGGCCAGGTTCTGGAAGTGCGGGATGATGCGGTCGGTGGACAGGTTGACCGAACTCCACCATTCCTGCGGGCTGTCGATAGCCACGACCGAGGAACCGCCGCAGATCGCCAGGCCGATACCGCCCTTGGCTTTCTCTTCGTAGTACTTCACATAGCGGTCGGTGGTCATGCCGCCGTCGGTCGCGTAGACCTCGGCGTGGGCGGTACTGAGCACGCGGTTGCGGATGGTCAGTTTGCCGATCTGGATCGGCTGGAACATTGCTTCGAAAGCCATGGCACGGTCCTCGGCTTACAACGGCTTGACGGTGAACAGGCCGTCATCGTGGCCCTCTTCGGAGCCTCCGTAGACTTGTTCGGCGACAGTGCGGATCTGGCTGCCGCGGGCTTGCAGGATCTGGTCCATGGCGCCGGCAAACCAGCCGGTGAACATGTAGTCCACCTTACGCCCGACCTTGCCGTACACGTACACAAACGCGGAGTGTTCCAGCTTGACGCTGCAGGTGCCCTTGTCGAGGTCGATATCCTGGATCTTGAACAGGCCCCAGCCGCGTTGCGACAGGCGCTTCATGTAGTGCTCGAACACCGCGACGCCTTCCAGGCCGTGGCATTCGGCTTCTTTTTCACACCAGTGCCACGCGGATTTGTAGCCGGCCTTGTAGAGGATTTCGGCGTAGGCGTCGGCGCCCAACACTTCTTCAATACCAATGTGGTTGTTGACGAAGAAATGGCGTGGCACGTACAGCATTGGCAGGGCGTCGGAGGTCCAGACACCGGTTTCGCTGTCGACTTCGATAGGCAATTGCGGGGCGATCTTGGCCATGGAAACTTAACTCCAGAAAAATTCTTGTTGATGCCCCCGGCGCGAATGGCCGGGGGGAAAAGATGCGGTGGCGGTGGCTTATTCGCCCCAGACGTCCTTGAGGACGTTCACCCAGTTTTCACCCATGATCTTGCGTACCACGCGCTCAGGGTGGCCGCGCTTGAGCAGGGTCTCGGTGAGGTTGGGGAACTCGCCCACGGTGCGGATGCCCAGCGGGTTGATGATCTTGCCGAAGCTGGTCAGGCGGCGGGCGTAGCCCTTGTCATGGGTCAGCATTTCAAAGAAATCCTGGCCATGGCCCTGGGTGAAGTCGGTGCCGATGCCGATGGCGTCTTCGCCGACGATATTCATGGTGTATTCGATGGCTTCGGCGTAGTCGTCGATGGTCGAATCGATGCCTTTGGCCAGGAACGGCGCGAACATGGTCACGCCGACAAAACCACCGTGGTCGGCAATGAACTTGAGTTCTTCATCGGACTTGTTGCGCGGGTGCTCTTTGAGCCCGGACGGCAGGCAGTGGGAGTAGCACACCGGTTTTTTCGATTCGAGGATGACTTCTTCGGAAGTCTTGGAGCCGACGTGTGAGAGGTCGCACATGATGCAGACGCGGTTCATCTCAGCGACGATTTCACGGCCAAAACCCGACAGGCCGCCATCACGCTCGTAGCAACCGGTGCCGACCAGGTTCTGGGTGTTGTAGCACATCTGCACCACACCGACGCCGAGCTGCTTGAAGATCTCGACATAGCCAAGCTGGTCTTCGAAGGCATGGGCGTTCTGGAAGCCGAAGATGATGCCGGTCTTGCCCTGCTCCTTGGCGCGGCGGATGTCGGCGGTGGTTTTCACCGGGATCACCAGGTCGCTGTTTTCACGGATCAGGGTCTGGCTGGCCACGATATTGTTGATGGTGGCCTGGAACCCTTCCCACACCGACACGGTGCAGTTGGCAGCGGTGAGGCCGCCTTTGCGCATGTCCTCGAACAGGTCGCGGTTCCACTTGGCAATAATCAGCCCGTCGATAACGATGCTGTCGGCGTGCAATTCGGCTGGGCTCATCAGGCGTCCCCTTATTGGCGATTCATGCGCCGAATCGTCTGCCGGCGCTTTGGGGCCAGCATATGCCCAGGGGCCGACAGAGCCGGGTGCAAAAACGACAGGGGAATTGCCGAAAGCGTCAATCCACGACAAAGCCTGTTATGAGAGGTCTGACTGGCGGCTGTTCTTTGTCTTACGCTTGAGCCAGAATTCCCGCATCACCTGATATGAGACGGCGCAATGAAATCGATTTTCCTGGCTTTGGCACTCATCGCAACCGGCGTCCACGCGGCCGAAGACACCGACAGCACGCCGTGCGACGGCATCGAAAACGACAAGCAAACCCTGGAATGCGCCTCCTACAACAAAACCACCGCCGAACAACTGCTCAAAGACAACTATCAAGGTCTGCTGGAACGCATGGCTTCGACCTATGGCAGCGACAAGACCAAGCTGGCGGACATTACCGCTCGTCTGAAGGATGCCCAGCAGAAGTGGGAAAAGTTACGGGATGCTGATTGCGCCGTGGACACCTTCCCGGCAGTCAACGGCACCAAGGCGTATGCGATTGCGCAGAATGATTGTCTGGCACGAATGAGCGATGAGCGGTCGGAGTTTTTGGAGTCGATTGGGCAGGAGTAACGGCTAGAAGGCTTTCCCGATTGAATTGAAGGCCATTTGCACCTGATCCCGCTGGGCTTTGTCGATATTGAGGTCAGCGCAATGCTGATGCCACCGGGATAGAGCCTCCATCGTCTGCTCGATGTAGAGGTCAGGTTCAAGAAAGCTGAAGGGTGCACAGACCTTCTTGATTGCCGTGCGTGATGGCTGGCCTGCACCTGCAAAAGCACTGGTGTTCTCATTCCCCCGACCGCTGGTATTGGCAAACGTCAGGTCATAGGCCGGCGCCATCTGCCAGCCTGTCGATGAGCCAAAGAACGAGAAGTTTTTTGCGTGGTCGTCACGGTTATGGGTCAGTGCATTGAACACCATCAGCCGGGCCATTTTTTCCACCTCCCTGGCATTTTTGGTGATCGCGAAGGTCAGGCGCAACAAATCGCCATAGTCCAGGCTGGGCATACGGTAGTCGGCATACAGAATCGCCGCAGCGGTGAGCATATGACGCTTCGTAAGACCCACGCGGTCAAAGCGCCGTGTGACGAAAAACCGCTCTATTGCGGTAGCTGTCTCTACCTCAAGTAACGCCGAGTCTGAAATTTCGACCCCCGCGATACGGGCCATCAAGGCGTAGGCCTGTTCGATAGCGCCACTGTCCGGATGCTCTTCCTGGCTACGGAACTTGATCAACCAATGTTCGTAACCTTCAGGCATCTCACCAAATGAAGAGATAGCCTGCGTCTTGTCGGATGAAAGACCCATGACTGCCTTAGGACGTGCACCGCCAGGGGAGCCGCCCGCGAGGCGCAGTGACTCAATCACGTCTTTCGACTCACCCGACAGCACCTCTTGTGAAGCCTGGTAAAGAGAGGCCAGGTCAAGCTCGTTCTGTTCTGGCCTCTTTTCGAACGCTGGCTTGTATTCCAGTGCCCCCATACCCCGATTATCCATATAGGCGAGCCGCTCCAATGGGCCGATCGCACGACGCTCCATGCCCAATTGCGTGCGAAAGAAGCGGTCCATCAACAAGAGCCCCCAGCCATCGGGCAACGAATCGCTGAACGCCCCTTGCAGGCCACCGAACAGCAATGCGTCTGCCGCCAACTGAGGCGCCGAAGAAAAGTCCATGTACAACGGCGCCAGGTTGAAGCCGTTAGCCAGCCAACTCGGATCATACGAAAAATAAATGCCCCGGCCAGGCGCATCTACCAGCTCACCGACGCGTGAGCCCTGCAACATCACGTGCAGTGCAGAGACTGTTTTCATCGGCGTCCTCGCAGCCTGGTTTGGCTTTTCAGTTCCTGAAGACTGAGTGGCGGTGGTGCACTGAACAGATTCGCCATTTGCTCTCCTACCCCCAGGCTCATGGCGATCAGCAGCAGCGCATCGAGGGATACCTTGCCGGTCGTTTCAAAACGCTTGAGTGTGGATTCAGCCACTCCGGACTGGGCTGCCAAGGCTCGGCGAGAAAGGTTCTTGCTCAGCCGCAGAGCCTTGGCATTACCGGCGATCTGCAAGGCAATCTCTCCAGGGGCGTAGAGAATATGCGTAAGGGCCATGGTTCGACCTCAGAGGAGTGTTAGCAAGTGTAGCAGGCTACCCTACAATCATATTAAATAATGGATAACGGGTTATCCATAAAACGATGATTATCGACATAACGGATAATATATTGACCCTTATTTCATAATCTCTTCGATCTGATCTCCAGTGCCTTTGACCCCCATCGAAAGGTAAGCGACCATCTGCGCCATCTCACCTCCTTCAAGGCCAAACCATGAAAACCTGCGGCATCGAAATCAAAGGCAGCGAAGCCATCATCGCTGTCGCCTCCCTGGACAATCAGGCGTTGAGCCATGTCGCCCTCGCGACCAAGAAGATCGCACTTGAAGACGACGATGAGGCCGCCAACGTCAAAGCCTTCGCCGCTCAAGTGAAAGCGTTTGTGCAGGAAAACGCCGTCACCCGTATCGCCATCAAGAAACGCAGCAAGAAGGGTGAATTCGCCGGCGGCCCGACCACGTTCAAGATTGAAGGGGTGTTTCAGTTGCTGGATGCGGTTGAGGTGACGCTGCTGTCACCGCAGACCCTCAATGCGCAGAACAAGAAGCACAATTTTGAACTGCCGGCGACGCTGAACAAGTATCAACATGAGGCCTACAAGGCAGCCTGCTCGGCCCTGCTAAAGAAATAAGAAACCCCCTATTCACTGTGGGAGCTGGCTGTACGCCCCCTGTGTTGCAGCCAATCGCCAAAGGTCTTGTCCTCCAGGGCATAACCGCCCCGGCTCGACTTCCACACCAGTTCCTTGTCGCGCAGGGCATCGATGCAAGCCTGAATCGTCTGGGTGCCCGGCACCACGTCGCTGCCCATGTCTTCCAGCGCTTTGCTGACCGCAGCGAGGGTGCTGTCGGTGAACGGCGCGAAGGGTTCGTTGGTTTGAGAGCGCTCTACCATCACTTGCAGCACCGCGCGCTGGGGGATGGTGAGCGTGTTCCAGGCGCTTTCGAATTCGGTCCACACGCCTGCGCGCAACAGTTCGGCGCGACTGTGCAGCAGTTGGCCCAAATTGCTCGCCTCACCCAGCTCCAGCGCCACTTCGCCGATGATCGTGCGCAACATCTCGGGCCGACGGCCAACCAGCTCAAACGCCTCATCAATATCGGCCGGGTTGAATTGGTTGGTTTTCGCCAAGTGCGCGTTGAGGTGCGCGGTATAGGCCTGGGTGAACGCTTTGCCCAGCAACGGGAACGGCGTAATGCTGGATCCGAAGAAAGGCTGGCTTTTACCCAATACCAGGTGGGCCAGCTTGTCGCGATTGGAGCCAGTGAACACCAGATGCAAACCGCTGCCTTCCTCGTCACGCCCCTGGTTGAGCTGATCCCGGGCGGCCTTCAGCGCAAACATCGCATTGATGCCTGAATCGCTGGTCAAGGCGTGCTGCGCCTCGTCAATCACCAGGACGACGGTTTTTTCCGCCGCGTGATGCAATAACTCCAAGGCTTGGGTCAAGGTCGCGCCGACGGGCAATTGAGGCTTGCTGAAGTCCCAGGACAGCGTGCGCAGAAAACTCAGTTTCTCGATCCCAAGGTTCTTGGCGAGCTTGCGAATGCCCTTTTCATAGGGCACCAGCGCTGCGCCAATGGCGCTGGCAATCAACTCCGCAGGGTCTTTCTCTTTGTCGGCCCACAGATCGACGTACACCGCCAGCCACCCTCGCAGCTGACACTCCGGGATCAGGTCTTCACGCAAAAAAGTACTTTTTCCCGTGCGACGCGGTGCCGCGAGAAACAGGCCAGAGGTGAAATCCTGGATACCGGCCCCCACCAGGCCGTCGGCAATGCTGCTTGCCAGCGCGGGACGGCGGAATACAAAGCCGCTGTGCTTGGACATGGTTTTATACTCAATTATGGAAAGAACTATAAATTATAGTAACGAGTATAATTTACTATAATTGGCCGTCAAACCACTTCCCTTCGCCGATCCTCCCTCGGGCACTTCGCAAACCGTGCCCGATAACTGCGGGTGAAATACGACGGCGATTCAAACCCACAGGCAATGCTCACTTCCAGCACACTCATGTCGCTCTGGCGCAGCAGCTGCCGGGCTTTCTCCAGGCGCAGGCCGAGGTAGAAGTTGCTGGGGGTGTCGTTCAGGTGCAGGCGGAACAGGCGCTCCAGTTGGCGACGCGTCACTTTGATCGCTTCGGCCAGCGCCAATGTGCTCAGCGGCGGCTCGGTGTGCTGCTCCATCTCGCCGATCACTTGCACCAACTTCTTGTTGTTGATGCCGTAGCGCGTGGCGATCTGCATGCGCTGGTGGTCTTTGCGTGGGCGGATGCGGCCGAGCACGAATTGTTCGGAGACCTGGATCGCCAGTTCGGGGCCGTGGGCCTGGGCGATCAGGTCAAGCATCAGGTCGATGGAGGCCGTACCGCCAGCGCAGGTGATGCGGCGGCGGTCGATCTCGAACAGTTCCTGGGTCACGGTGAGCTGTGGATAAGATTCCTTGAAAGCGTCGATGGCTTCCCAGTGCAGGGTCAGGCGATGGCCATCGAGCAGGCCTGCTTCGGCGAGTACGCAGGCGCCGGTGTCGATGGCGCCGAGGGTCACGCCGTCGTGGTCGAGGCGGCGCAGCCAGTGTTCCAGCGCGGGGGTGGCGAATTGCAGCGGTTCGAAGCCCGCGACCACCAGCAAGGTCGCGCCTTTTTTCAACGGTTCCAGCGCGGCGTCGGCGTTGACCGACATGCCATTGCTCGCCAGCACCGCGCCGCCATCGGCGCTCAGCACGTGCCAGCGGTACAGCTCGCCACGAAAGCGGTTGGCCACCCGCAGCGGTTCCAGCGCGGAGATAAAGCCGATGGCCGAGAAGCCCGGCATCAGCAGAAAGTAGAAATCCTGGGACATGGTGGCGCTCTCGTCGGACGGGCAGCGTGGCACTGTGATACTCCCGTTCTCGGGTGGATTCAAGGGGGCAGGTCGCTGCAGTGCAAGAGCTGGTCGCCGCCGTGCGTTTTATAGGCCCTCAAGCTGCGTAACTTGATCCCACGGCGCACAAAGACGCCGGACCCCACAATAACGACCTGCCGAGGGATCCACCATGAACCGACTGATCAGCCGCTGTGTGCTTGCACTCAGCGCCAGCGCCATCTTGAGCACGAACGTACTGGCTGCCGACGCGGCATCTTGCCAGAACGTGCGCATGGGCGTGGTGAACTGGACCGACGTAATCGCCACCAGCGCCATGACCCAAGTGTTGCTCGACGGCCTCGGCTACAAGACCAAACAGACCAGCGCCTCCCAGCAAATCATCTTCGCCGGCATCCGCGACCAGCGCCTGGATTTGTTCCTGGGCTACTGGAACCCGCTGATGACCCAGACCATCACGCCGTTCGTCGACGCCAAGCAAGTCAAGGTCCTCGACAAACCCAGCCTCGAAGACGCGCGCGCCACCCTCGCCGTGCCGACTTACCTGGCGGACAAGGGCCTGAAAACCTTCGCTGACATCGCCAAGTTCGAAAAAGAGCTGGGCGGCAAGATCTACGGCATCGAGCCAGGCTCGGGCGCCAACACCCAGATCAAGGCGATGATCGCCAAGAACCAGTTCGGCCTGGGCAAGTTCCAGCTGGTGGAATCCAGTGAAGCCGGCATGCTCGCCGCCGTCGACCGCGCGGTGCGCCGCAAGGAAGCCGTGGTGTTCTTCGGCTGGGCGCCGCACCCGATGAACGTCAACGTCGCCATGACCTACCTCACCGGCAGCGACGACGCCCTGGGCCCGAACGAAGGCATGGCCACCGTGTGGAGCGTCACCGCGCCGAACTACGCCGAGCAATGCCCGAACGTGCACAAGCTGCTGACCAACCTGACCTTCACCGCCGCCGACGAGAGCCGGATGATGCAGCCATTGCTGGATCACAAGGACGCCATCGAGTCCGCCAAGCAGTGGCTCAAGGATCACCCGCAAGACCAGGCGCGCTGGCTGGAAGGGGTGACTACCTTCGACGGCAAGCCGGCCGCGGCCAACCTGCAATTGACCAGCCAATAACCTTTTCTGAACCACCGTTTCGCAGCTCAACCGGGCTGCGAACGGCACCCCCACGCCTGTAAGGAACCGCCAAATGAACCACGACGTCATCATCACCTGCGCACTCACCGGTGCTGGCGACACGACCAGCCGCAGCCCCCACGTGCCGGTCACCCCCAAACAAATCGCCGCCGCCGCCGTGGAAGCGGCCAAGGCCGGCGCCACCGTTGTGCACTGCCATGTGCGTGATCCTGAAACCGGCAAGTTCAGCCGCGACGTCGCCCTGTACCGCGAAGTGATGGAGCGCATCCGCGAGGCCGACATCGACATTATCGTCAACCTCACCGCCGGCATGGGCGGCGACCTGGAGATCGGCGGCGGCGAGAATCCAATGGAGTTCGGCCCCAACACCGACCTGGTCGGCCCGTTGACCCGCCTGGCTCACGTCGAGGAGCTGCTTCCGGAAATCTGCACCCTGGACTGCGGCACCCTGAACTTTGGCGATGGCGACACTATTTACGTCTCCACCCCGGCGCAACTGCGGGCCGGCGCTAAGCGCATCCAGGAACTGGGCGTTAAGCCTGAGCTGGAAATCTTCGACACCGGTCACCTGTGGTTCGCCAAGCAGATGATCAAGGAAGGCCTGCTCGACAACCCACTGTTCCAACTGTGCCTGGGCATCCCATGGGGCGCACCGGCAGACACCACCACCATGAAAGCCATGGTCGACAACCTGCCCGCCGACGCGGTGTGGGCGGGCTTTGGCATCGGCCGCATGCAAATGCCGATGGCGGCGCAAGCGGTGCTGCTGGGCGGCAACGTGCGGGTCGGCCTGGAAGACAACCTGTGGCTGGACAAAGGCGTGCTCGCCACCAACGGCCAGTTGGTGGAGCGCGCCAGTGAAATACTCAGCCGCCTGGGTGCACGGGTCATGACCCCGGCGGAAGGTCGAATCAAGATGGGTTTGACCAAGCGCGGTTGATCGTAGCCACCACTTTTTTTAGGAATTTGCCATGAGCTTTATCACCGAAATCAAAACCTTCGCCGCCCTCGGCAGCGGTGTCATCGGCAGCGGCTGGGTGTCCCGCGCGCTGGCCCATGGCCTGGATGTGGTCGCCTGGGACCCGGCGCCCGGTGCCGAAGCCGCACTGCGCAAGCGGGTTGCCAATGCCTGGGGCGCCTTGGAAAAACAAGGCTTGGCGCCGGGCGCGTCCCAGGACCGCCTGCGCTTTGTCGCCACCATTGAAGAGTGTGTGAAAGACGCCGACTTCATCCAGGAAAGCGCCCCGGAGCGCCTGGAACTGAAACTCGACCTGCACAGCAAGATCAGCGCAGCGGCGAAACCGAATGCGTTGATAGGGTCGAGCACGTCCGGCCTGTTGCCGAGCGAGTTCTACGAAGGTTCGACCCACCCTGAGCGCTGCGTGGTCGGCCACCCGTTCAACCCGGTTTACCTGCTGCCGCTGGTGGAAGTGGTCGGTGGCAAGAACACCGCACCAGAGGCAATCCAGGCCGCGATCAAGGTGTACGAATCCCTCGGCATGCGCCCCCTGCACGTGCGCAAGGAAGTCCCCGGCTTTATCGCCGACCGTCTGCTTGAAGCGCTGTGGCGTGAGGCCCTGCATCTGGTCAATGACGGCGTGGCCACCACCGGCGAAATCGACGACGCGATCCGCTTTGGCGCGGGCTTGCGCTGGTCGTTCATGGGCACCTTCCTGACCTACACCCTGGCAGGTGGCGACGCCGGCATGCGTCATTTCATGGCGCAGTTCGGCCCGGCGCTGCAATTGCCGTGGACCTACCTGCCGGCGCCGGAGCTGACCGACAAGCTGATCGACGATGTAGTCGACGGCACCAGCGATCAGCTGGGCAAACACAGCATTTCGGCGCTGGAGCGCTATCGTGATGATTGCCTGCTGGCGGTGCTGGAAGCGGTGAAAACCACCAAGGCCAAGCACGGCATGACCTTCGCCGAATAACGGAACCCCTGACATGCCCGCACTCACCACCTACAGCACCCAGGTCCACCCCGACTGGGTGGACTACAACGGCCACCTGCGCGACGCGTTCTACCTGCTGATCTTCAGCTACGCCACCGACGCGCTGATGGACACCCTCGGCCTGGACAGTGAAAACCGCGAAGCCAGCGGCCATTCACTGTTCACCCTGGAGCTGCACCTCAACTACCTGCACGAAGTGAAACTCGGCGCCGACGTGGAGGTGCATACCCAACTGATCGCCTTTGATGCCAAGCGCCTGCACCTCTATCACAGCCTGCATCTAGTGGGCGATGAAAAGGAGCTGGCGGGCAACGAGCAGATGCTGCTGCACGTTGATCTGGCCGGCCCGAATTCGGCGCCGTTCACCAAGGCCACGCTGGAAAAACTGACGGTTATCAGTGCGGAACAGGCCGACCTGCCGCGCCCCGCCCTGCTCGGCCGAGTGATTGGACTGCCCCCCAAGAAGCAATAAGGAGCCACCATGCAAGCCGCCGCCGCTGTCGCCGATTTCCGTACCTACCCGAAGATCTGCGACATCGCGGACGTGCGGGTGCTGGACGATCAAATCCTCGTGCATTGGGCCGATGGGCGGGTCAGCCCGTTTCATCATCAATGGCTGCGGGACAACTGCCCCTGTGCAGAATGCGTGTACAGCGTAACCCGCGAACAAGTACTGGAGATTGTCGACGTAGACGCCAATCTCGGGGCTGCCTCGGCCCGTCTTGATCAAGGCAATCTGTGGGTGGAATGGAACGGCGGCCACCGCAGCCAGTACGATCCCGGCTGGTTGCGGGCTCATGCCTACGACGATGAATCCCGTGCCGAACGCCGTGCGGCGAAGCCCCAACCCCAGTTGTGGGACAGTCGCTTCCAACTGCCGGTGTTCGACTACTCGGCGGTCATGGAAGACCCGAACACGCTGCTGCAATGGTTGCTGGCGCTGCGCGATTCAGGCCTGACGCAAATCCGAGGCGTTCCTACCGAGCCCGGCTCCCTGGCGCTGATCGCCAAGCGCATATCCTTCATCCGCGAGAGCAACTTCGGCGTGCTGTTCAATGTGCAATCCAAGGCCGATGCCGACAGCAATGCCTACACCGCTTTCAACCTGCCCTTACACACCGATCTGCCCACGCGGGAGCTGCAACCCGGCCTGCAATTCCTGCATTGCCTGGTGAACGATGCCAGCGGTGGCGAGAGCATTTTTGTCGACGGGTTTGCCATCGCCAACGCTTTGCGCACGGAAGAGCCCGAAGCGTTCCGGGCACTGTGTGAGATCCCGGTGGAGTTTCGCAACAAGGACCGGCACAGCGACTATCGCCGCCTGGCGCCGATCATTGCACTGGATGCGCTGGGGGATGTGGCGGAGATTCGCTTGGCCAACTTTTTGCGTGGGCCGTTCGAGGCCAGCGTTGCGCAGATGCCGTTGCTGTATCGCGCGTATCGACGTTTTATCGCCATGACGCGGGAGGATCGTTTTCGTGTGGTCAAGCGCCTGAATCCGGGGGAACTGTGGTGCTTCGATAACCGCCGCACCTTGCATGCGCGTAATGCTTTTGACCCGGCTTCCGGGGCGCGGCACTTCCAGGGTTGCTACATCGATCGGGATGAGTTGCTCTCGCGAATTTTGGTATTGCAGCGTTAAAAAAAGCCCCGATCCAGCCGTGACTGGATCGGGGCAGAGTGCCTTGTGTGAGCGTGACATCCTGAGGGTGACCAAACCTTCAAGCTGAGTGCCTGAGTTCAGTGTGCCCATTAATGCGTTCGGTAAACGGCCCGAAAACGACATGCTCATAGCCATCTGAGGCATTCGTGCAATCTGCCCTTGCCGACCGCTTGGGCGGCTACCAGAATCGAGGTCAAACCCCGTTCCCTTCACCAGGATAAACGTCATGATGCACGCGGATTTGATTGACCAGGATGACCTGCTGGGCCAACTGCGCTCACTGGGTTTTGAAGTGTCCAGCGGCGCCACCGCCGAGCAGGCCTGCGAGTGTGCGGTGCGTGGGTTGAGCGAGGCGCGGGCCAAGGCGCTCAAAGGGATGGTTGAACAGATGTACACCGGCAGCGCGACGATCCTGCCGGCGGTGCGGCAGGCAATCGACAAGCAGCTATTGCCGGCGTTGGTGCAGTTCAAACAGAACTCCGGCGCCTGAATAGATCACTGTGGCGAGCGGGCTTGCCCCGCGTTGGGCTGCGCAGCGGCCCCAAAATCTTGGGAGCGCTTCGCACTCCAACGCGGGGCAAGCCCGCTCGCCACAACCATAACCACAACCACAACCACAACAAGCCTGCTCCCACAGGGTCTAGAGCCTTACGCTGGCAAACGTCGATTCGTTACGCGCCTGACTCAACGCCGACATCGGCCCCGACAACGGTGACAACACCAGCGCCTGCGGAATCGGCATCATCGCCACTTGTTGGGTGGTGTTGGAGCCCACACGCTCATCCCGTGGCGGAATGCCGAAGTATTCGCGGTAGCACTTGGAGAAGTGCGGCGTGGAGACAAACCCGCACACCGACGCCACTTCGATGATCGACATCGGCGTTTGCTTGAGCAACTGCCGTGCGCGGATCAGGCGCAGCTTGAGGTAGTAGCGCGACGGCGAACAGTGCAGGTATTTCTGGAACAGACGCTCCAGTTGGCGGCGGGACACGGCGACGTACACCGCCAGTTCGTCCAGGTCGATCGGTTCTTCCAGGTTGGCCTCCATCAGCGCGACGATTTCCTGCAGCTTCGGCTGGTTGGTGCCGAGCATGTGCTTGAGCGGCACACGCTGGTGATCCTGTTCGTTGCGGATGCGTTCGTACACGAACATCTCGGAGATGGCGGCCGACAGTTCACGGCCGTGGTCGCGGCTGATCAGGTGCAGCATCATGTCCAGTGGCGCGGTGCCGCCGGAGCTAGTGAAGCGGTTGCGGTCGAGGGTGAACAGGCGTGTGCTCATGGCCACGCGGGGGAAGGCTTCCTGCATCGAGGCCAGGCATTCCCAGTGCACGCTGCAATCAAACCCATCGAGCAAACCGGCGCAGGCCAGTGCCCAACTGCCGGTGCACACTGCGCCCAAGCGGCGCGATTGGCGCGCCTGGCTTTGCAGCCACGACACATGTTCACGGGTAACGGTGCGCTGGATACCCACGCCGCCGCACACGATCACGGTGTCCAGGGCTGGGGCTTTGTGCATGGAAGCATCGGGGGTGATTTGCAGACCGTCGCTGGCCCACACCTGGTTTCCGTCGACACTCAAGGTCGTCCAGCGATACAACTCGCGACCGGAGAGCTGGTTGGCCATGCGCAGGGGTTCGACTGCGGAGGCCAGGGAAATCAGCGTGAAATTGTCCAGCAGCAAAAAGCCGATGGATTGAGGCGCACGGTTCTGGGGTTGGGCCCCGGAGTTGAACGACGTCATCGCGGTATCTCCTCACACAAAGCGGGTGATGGCCTCAGGCGAGGCTCTTGTTATTGCGCTCTTCATCCAGCCAGGAGAGAGGCTTTGAATTGATAGAGCAAATGCCATGCCTAAAATTGAATGGCCGTCCAATAACTCCTAAAAACGACCTGATGACGCGTCTAGATAAGCCCGCGCCGCGAGTACGGATATAGCCGGAATCGGCTGTAGGAACGAGCCTGCCCACGAGGCGTGAGCAGATCGGTAGCACTTGTGGGAAGGCGCTTTGCGGGTGTGGGAGAAGTCTGTCACCCCAAGCACGGGTGACCGGTGGTCAGGCGGGAAATCGTTCGGTAGCTACTTATCTGTTTGCGACGCGCTAAAAGGTGGCGCGTTTGGATCCGGGTGTTCACTTAATGAGCAGGAGTGCCACTCAACACTCCACAGCACTCACGGCCAACCCACCCCGCGATGTCTCTTTGTATTTGTCATGCATATCCGCCCCGGTATCGCGCATGGTGCGGATCACCCGGTCCAGGGAGATAAAGTGCTGGCCATCGCCACGCAGCGCCATTTGCGCAGCGTTGATCGCCTTCACCGCCGCAATCGCATTGCGCTCGATGCACGGCACTTGTACTAGCCCACCCACCGGGTCGCAGGTAAGGCCCAGGTTATGTTCCAGGCCGATCTCGGCGGCGTTGCACAGCTGCTCCGGCGTAGCACCGAGGATCTCGGCCAAGCCGGCGGCGGCCATGGCGCACGCCGAACCCACTTCGCCCTGGCAACCGACTTCGGCACCGGAGATCGAGGCGTTCTTCTTGCACAGGATCCCCACCGCCGCCGCACCCAGCAGGTAGTCGACGACGTTGGCTTCAGTCACTTCCTCGCTGAACTTCATGAAGTAGTGCAACACCGCCGGAATAATCCCCGCCGCGCCGTTGGTAGGCGCGGTGACCATACGTCCACCCGCGGCGTTTTCTTCATTGACCGCCAGCGCGAACAGATTGACCCATTCCATGGCGCTCAAGGTCGAGCCGATCACATTGGGCTTGTTCAATTCCTGCAGGCTGCGGTGCAACTTGGCCGCACGCCGGCGCACGTTCAAACCGCCAGGCAGGATGCCTTCGTGCTTGAGGCCTTGCTCCACGCAATCCTGCATGGCGCGCCAGAGCTTCATCAGGCCACTGCGGATTTCTTCTTCGGAGCGCCAGACCTTTTCATTGGCCAGCATCAACTCGGCCACGCGCAGGTTGTGGGTCTTGCACAGCTGCAACAGCTCCACCGCGCTGGAAAAATCGTAAGGCAACTCGGTGCGGTCCATATCGGCCACGCCGCTTTGCGCCTGGGCTTCATCCACTACGAAACCGCCACCCACTGAATAGTAGGTGTCGCGGTGCAGTTCAGCGCTGTCGCCGTACACCACCAGCGTCATGGCGTTGGGGTGGAACGGCAGGTTTTCGTCGAGCAGGCGCATGTCCCGCGCCCAGACGAAGGGCACCGGCAAACGCCCGTCCAGCAGCAAGGTGTCGGTCTCGCGCAGGGTGTGAATGCGCAGGCCGATTTGCGATGGATCGATTGCGTCCGGCCACTCGCCCATCAGCCCCATGATGGTCGCGGTGTCGCTGCCGTGGCCAATGCCGGTGGCGGACAAGGAGCCGTAAAGCTGAACTTCGACGCGCCGCACTTGTTCCAACAGTTCACGTTCACGCAAGCCTTGAACGAACAACGCCGCGGCGCGCATGGGGCCGACGGTGTGAGAACTCGAAGGCCCGATGCCGATCTTGAACAGGTCGAAAACACTGATAGCCATTGCCGTGGAACTCCGCAGGTGAGCAAACCGGGCACCAAGGAGCTGCTACGCTCAAATCGCCCAGATGGCGGCATCATCAAGCTTTTGCTGACCGCCACGGCGTCTCACACCGACGTAACCATGCTCACCAGCGTCGCTTGCGTACGATCACCTGTTTTGGCCGTTTTTAGCGGTGCAGATGGACGAAAACTGCAGTTTCGCCTCTGGAAAAATCTGTAAGCGACGTCACCGACACTGGATACGACCATCCCTGTACTGGATACGACGCCCCCTGTAGGCGTCAGATTTTCACTGGTACATGATCAGTCTCGACTCGTTTGCAAGGCACCGTGCCAGAGCTGTTGTCGCACGCACCAACCGCAACACTTATAAAGCGCGGCGAATGCCGCCAGAAAAAACACAGGAGTCTACCCAGATGAAAGGTTCACCCTCGTTGTTGTTGGCCGCCATGCTGAGTCTGCCAGTCATGGCGCACGCCGCAGAACCGGCACAATGTCAGACCGTCAACTTCTCCGATGTCGGCTGGACCGACATCACCGTCACCACCGCGACCACCAGCGAGATCCTCAAGGGCCTGGGCTACAAGCCGCGCACCACGATGATTTCGGTACCCGTGACCTACAAGTCACTGGCCGACGGCAAGAACATGGACATCTTCCTCGGCAACTGGATGCCGACCATGGAAAACGACATCAAGCAGTACCGTGATGCCGGCACCGTGGAAACCGTGCGCGCCAACCTGGAGAACGCCAAGTACACCCTGGCCGTCCCGGAAGCGCTGTACAACAAAGGCCTCAAGGACTTCGCCGACATCGCCAAATTCAAGGATGAGCTGGGCGGCAAGATCTACGGCATCGAGCCAGGCAACGACGGCAACCGCACCATCCAGACGCTGATCGACAAAGACGCCTTCGGCCTGAAAACCGCCGGTTTCAAAGTCGTCGAATCCAGCGAAGCCGGCATGCTCTCCCAGGTCGAACGCGCCTCCAAGCGTGACCAGGCCATCGTGTTCCTCGGCTGGGAACCGCACCCGATGAACACCCGCTTCAAGATGAAGTACCTGACCGGCGGTGACGACTCGTTCGGCCCCAACTACGGCCAGGCCACCATCTACACCAACACCCGCAAGGGTTATACCCAGGAATGCAGCAACGTCGGCCAGTTGCTGAAAAACCTGGTGTTCACCCTGGATATGGAAAGCACCCTGATGGGTAAAGTCCTGGACGACAAACAAAAGCCTGACGCCGCCGCCAAGGCCTGGCTGAAAGCCAACCCGCAAGTCCTCGACACCTGGCTCGCCGGTGTCACCACCGTAGATGGCAAACCAGGACTCGACGCCGTTAAAGCCTACCTCGCCAAGTAATGTTGTCCCCGGGGCGGTGCGCTGCCCCGGGATGTTTTCCCTCTTCGCATGTGGACATTCACTACCATGCTGACTGAACAGAAAATCCCACTAGGCCAGTACATCGCTGCCTTCGTCGAATGGTTGACCCAACACGGCGCCAACTACTTCGACGCAATCGCATCGACACTGGAAACGATGATCCACGGCGTGACGTTCGCGCTGACCTGGTTCAATCCGCTGGCATTGATCGGTCTGATTGCGCTGCTGGCTCACTTTATCCAACGTAAATGGGGACTGACTGTTTTTGTCATCGCCTCCTTCCTGCTGATCCTCAACCTGGGGTATTGGCAGGAAACCATGGAGACCCTGGCGCAAGTGCTGTTCGCCACCCTGGTCTGCGTGGTCATCGGTGTGCCGCTGGGCATTGTTGCCGCGCACAAACCGTTGTTCTACACCATGATGCGGCCGGTGCTCGATCTGATGCAGACCGTACCGACCTTCGTCTACCTCATCCCTACCCTGACCCTCTTCGGGCTGGGTGTGGTGCCTGGTTTGATCTCTACGGTGGTGTTCGCGATTGCCGCGCCGATCCGCCTGACCTACCTGGGTATCCGTGATGTACCGCAAGAGTTGATGGACGCCGGCAAGGCCTTTGGCTGCTCGCGCCGTCAGTTGCTCTCGCGCATTGAACTGCCCCACGCCATGCCGAGCATTGCCGCCGGCATTACCCAATGCATCATGCTGTCGTTGTCGATGGTAGTGATCGCGGCCCTGGTGGGCGCCGACGGCCTCGGCAAACCGGTGGTCAACGCGCTGAACACCGCCGATATCGCCTTGGGCTTTGAAGCCGGTCTCGCGATCGTGCTGCTGGCCATCATGCTCGACCGCATCTGCAAACAACCCGACGCTAAAGTAGGGGGTGATGCATGAGCATTATCCGATTCGACAATGTCGACGTGATCTTTTCCAAAGACCCACGCGAGGCGCTCAAGCTGCTGGACCAAGGCATGAGCCGTAATGAAATCCTGAAAAAGACCGGGCAGATTGTCGGCGTAGAAAAGGCCAGCCTGGATGTCCAGAAAGGCGAGATCTGTGTGCTGATGGGCCTGTCGGGCTCCGGCAAATCCAGTCTGTTGCGCTGCATCAACGGCCTCAACACCGTCAGCCGTGGCCAGTTGTTCGTGGAGCATGAAGGTCGCCAGATCGACATCGCCTCCTGCACACCCGCCGAGCTGAAAATGATGCGCACCAAACGCATCGCCATGGTGTTCCAGAAGTTCGCCCTGATGCCTTGGCTAACGGTGCGCGAAAACATCAGCTTCGGCCTGGAAATGCAGGGCCGTCCGGAGAAAGACCGACGCAAGCTGGTGGATGAAAAGCTCGAACTGGTAGGCCTGACCCAATGGCGCAACAAGAAGCCGGACGAACTCTCCGGCGGCATGCAGCAGCGGGTCGGCCTGGCCCGCGCGTTGGCGATGGACGCCGACATCCTGCTGATGGACGAACCCTTCTCCGCCCTCGACCCGCTGATCCGCCAAGGCCTGCAGGATGAGTTGCTGGAACTGCAACGCAAGCTGAGCAAGACCATCGTCTTCGTGAGCCACGACCTCGACGAGGCGCTCAAACTGGGCAGCCGCATCGCAATCATGAAAGACGGCAAGATCATCCAGTACAGCGTGCCGGAAGAGATCGTGCTGAACCCGGCGGACGACTATGTGCGCACCTTCGTCGCGCATACCAACCCGCTGAACGTACTGTGCGGCCGCAGCCTGATGCGCACCCTGGACAACTGCAAGCGTGTGAACGGTTCAGTGTGCCTGGACCCAGGCGGCGACTCATGGCTGGACCTGGCCGAAGGCAACACCATCAAAGGTGCCCGCCAGAATGGCGCGGTGATGAACCTGCAGAACTGGGCGCCAGGCCAAGCGGTGGAAGGCCTGGGCCGGTTGCCTACGCTGGTGGATTCGAATATCGGCATGCGCGACGCGTTGCAGATTCGTTATCACACCGGGAACAAGCTGGTGTTGCATGACAACAACCAGGTGGTGGGGATTCTCGGAGACAGCGAGTTGTACCACGCCCTGCTGGGCAAGAACCTGGGGTAATCCCCCAGGTACAAAAACGCCGCGAGGATCGCGGCGTTTTGTTTTACAGATGGATGATCAACCTTCAGCTATAGACACGGCCAAGGAGCTGCCGATGGCTTTCAAACTGATCGAGCACGTCCCGGGTGATCTGTTCCTGGGCGAAGCCCATCAGGTCGTATTCCTGAGGTCCGTTGTGCAGGTAGACCTCAGCGCGGTAGTAACGCGTGCGCTCTTCCTCGGGCAGGTCGCTCGGTGCCGACGAGTAAGCATCCAGGCTCACTTCGTAGACAAACGGGTTGCCCTCTTCCATCTCGATGCGCACACCGATGCAGCGCTTGGATTTACCCAGCAGCGTCTGCACTTCCAGCCCCTGTTCACGCAAGGCCGTCGCCGCTTCTTCCAACGCCGGCGTGACGTGCTTGTCCATGAAGCGTTGCACGGTGCCTTGGCTCGGTTGCAGGTCCAGCGCGGTCAAACGCTCGCTGAAACCACGGCGGCCACGCTCGGCCAGTTGCGCCTGCTCCTGTTCGATAGCCACGTCCTGGCGCATCGCCTTGTGCAAGCCGAACATGAAGAAGATCAACACCACCGAGAACGGCAGCCCCGCCAGCACCACCATGGTCTGCATGGCTTCGAAGTTGCCGGCGAACAACAGGCCGATGGTCACCAGGGTGATCACCGCCGACCAGAAGATCCGCAGCCAGTGCGGCGCATCTTCATCCACATTGCCGCCTTTGCACGACAGGTTGGCCATCATCACCGCGCCGGAATCCGCCGGGGTCAGGAACAGCACGAAGCCCACGAAGATCGACACGCCGATGACGACTTTCGACGCCGGGTAATGCTCAAGCAACTGGTAGATCGCCATGGACGGCTGTTCCAGTGCGGTCTTGCCCAACTCCACCGCGCCGTGGTTCAGCACCAGGTCCAAGGCCGAGTTCCCGAAGATCGACAACCACGCCAGGGTAAAGCCCAGCGGGATCAGCAGCACGCCGGCCACCAGTTCACGCACCGTGCGACCACGGGAAATACGCGCGATGAACATGCCCACGAATGGCGCCCAGGAAATCCACCAGGCCCAGTAGAACAGGGTCCACAGGCCCATCCAGCGCTCGGTTTTGTCGGCGTCGCCTTCGTACACATAGAGGTCGAAGGTTTTCAGCACCAGACCGTTCATGTAGTCGCCGATGTTCTGCACAAAGCCGTTGAGCAAGTGCAACGTCGGGCCAAACAACAGTACAAAGATCAGCAGGCCGCTGAACAACACGATGTTGAGGTTGGACAGGCGACGAATGCCATTCTCCACGCCCGACACGGCGGCGATGGTCGCCACGGTGCTCATCACGATGATCACGATCAGCAGGTTGGTGTTGCTGTGCTCCATGCCGAACAGGTTTTCCAACCCGGACGACACCTGCATCGAACCAATCCCCAGGTTCGTCACCAGGCCCAACAGGGTCACGAACATGCCGAAACCGTCCACCGCATGGCCGGCCGCGCCTTTCACCCAACGCTCGCCCACCAGCGGGTACAGCGCCGAACGCAGGGCCAGCGGCTGGTTATGACGGTACGCGAAATACGCCACGGCCAGGCCGACCAGGGCGTAGATCGCCCAGCCGTGCAGGCCCCAGTGCAGGAAGGTCAATTGCAGCGCCTGGCGTGCGGCGCCATTGCTGGCGGCAGCGCCTTCGGGCGGGTTGAAGTAGTGGTCCAGCGGCTCGGAAGCACCGAAGTACAGCAGCGAAATGCCGATGCCCGACGAGAACAACATGCCGGCCCAGGCGCCGTAGCTGAAGTCCGGGGTGTCGTCCTTGCTGCCCAGTTTCAATTTGCCATAGGAAGAAAACGCCAGGCCGACCACGAACACCAGGTAGGCGGCGATGACCACCATGTAGTACCAGCCGAAGCTTTTCGACAGCCACGCCTGGGCGACACCGAGCATGCGCCCGGCCTCCTGCGGGGCGATGATCAGGATGGCAGTCAACAACAGAATCAACGCGGTGGAGGTGTAGAACACCCAACCGTTGACCCGCACCTTTTCCGGTGGGGTCTTTATAAGAGAGGCAGAACTCATGGCGCAGATGCTCCGGGCAGTGCGAGAGAGAAACACAAGGCAACGGTTATCCCGGGACATCGATTTTTCGGCAGTCGACGGACGGGTGTTATAAAGACACCCCTTAAATCCCTGCACCCCATGAGCGCAGTGCCCAGGGACGTTTCAGGGGTTTAACCAGGTGCCAGATGTCGCGCCTACATGTAGGAAACACCTGTAGGACGCGACCATTTGTCGCAGATCTTATTCTTTGTTGATTGAACGTTCAATCAAAACAAAATAGACTGGCCCTCAAGCCGACGGACGTTGATCGCCCATCGGCAGGCCTAAGGAGAGGTGCTACATGCCCAAGGTCGGTATGCAACCCATACGCCGCCAGCAGTTGATCGAAGCCACGCTGACGGCCATCGATCAGGTCGGAATGGGAGATGCCAGCATTGCGCTGATCGCCCGTTTGGCCGGCGTTTCGAACGGCATCATCAGTCACTACTTTCAGGACAAGAACGGCCTGATCGCCGCGACGATGCGGTACTTGATGAATGCGCTGATCGAGAACGTCCACGAACGCAGGCTCGCACTGAAGGACGACAGCCCACGGGCACACCTTCAGGTGATCATCGAGGGCAACTTCGATGCCAGCCAGGTCAACGGCCCGGCAATGAAAACCTGGCTGGCCTTCTGGGCCACCAGCATGCATCACCCGTCATTGCACAGGTTGCAGCGGATCAACGATCAACGTCTGTATTCCAACCTGTGCTGCCAGTTCCGCCGAGTGCTGCCGCTGCCGCACGCACGCAAAGCAGCCCGAGGCCTGGCGGCCCTGATCGACGGTTTATGGTTGCGCGGCGCCCTGTCGGGAGACGCTTTCGACACGGCGCAGGCGCAACGGATCGCTTACGAATACATGGATTTCCAATTGGCCAAGCAGGTGAGTTAGAGCACACATAACCGCTCAACCCCTGAACTGCTGTCGCTCAGTGTTGCCACACCCTTATGGCTCACTGTTCGGCGGTTAACGCCAACCACTTATGCACTTGCGAGGACTTTATGGCCCGTTTCGACCTGCAAAAACTCTACATTGACGGCGGCTACAGCGACGCTGGCAGCGATGCCACCTTCGAAGCCATCAACCCGGCTAACGGTGAAGTTCTCGCCCAAGTGCAACGCGCGACTAAAGAAGACGTTGAACGTGCCGTGGTCAGCGCCGAAAAAGGCCAGAAAATCTGGGCCGCCATGACCGCCATGGAGCGTTCGCGCATCCTGCGTCGTGCCGTCGACATCCTGCGCGAGCGCAACGACGAGCTGGCCGCCCTGGAAACCCTGGACACCGGTAAATCCTTCTCCGAAACCAAGTACGTCGACATCGTTACCGGCGCTGACGTGCTGGAATACTACGCAGGCCTGGTGCCGGCCATCGAAGGCGAGCAGATCCCACTGCGCGACACTTCGTTCGTCTACACCCGCCGCGAGCCGCTGGGCGTGGTCGCCGGTATCGGCGCGTGGAACTACCCGATCCAGATCGCCCTGTGGAAATCCGCACCGGCCCTGGCTGCCGGTAACGCGATGATCTTCAAGCCGAGCGAAGTCACCTCGCTGACCACCCTGAAACTGGCCGAGATCTACACCGAAGCCGGCGTTCCGGCGGGCGTGTTCAACGTACTGACCGGCAGCGGCCGTGAAGTCGGCACCTGGCTGACCGAACACCCGCGCATCGAGAAAGTCTCGTTCACCGGCGGCACCGACACCGGCAAGAAAGTCATGGCCAGCGCTTCCAGCTCGTCGCTCAAAGACGTGACCATGGAACTGGGCGGCAAGTCCCCGCTGATCATCTTCGACGACGCCGACCTCGACCGCGCCGCCGACACCGCGATGATGGCCAACTTCTACAGCTCCGGCCAGGTCTGCACCAACGGCACTCGTGTATTCGTACCCAAGCACCTGCAAGCGGCGTTCGAAGCCAAGATCGTTGAGCGTGTCGCGCGCATTCGCGTTGGCAACCCGGAAGACGAAAACACCAACTTCGGTCCGCTGGTCAGCTTTGCCCACATGGAAAGCGTGCTGGGCTACATCGCCAAGGGCAAAGAGCAAGGCGCCCGCCTGCTGTGCGGCGGCGACCGCCTGACCGACGGCGACTTCGCCAAAGGCGCCTTCGTGGCTCCGACCGTGTTCACCGACTGCACCGACGACATGGTCATCGTGCGTGAAGAAATCTTCGGACCAGTGATGAGCATCCTCACCTACGAAACCGAAGAAGAAGTGATCCGCCGCGCCAACGACACCGACTTCGGCCTGGCCGCAGGCTTGGTGACCAAGGACCTGAACCGCGCCCACCGTGTGATTCATCAGCTGGAAGCGGGTATCTGCTGGATCAACGCCTGGGGCGAATCCGACGCGAAGATGCCGGTCGGTGGCTACAAGCAGTCGGGTGTGGGCCGTGAGAACGGCATCAGCTCGCTGAACAACTTCACCCGCATCAAATCGGTACAGGTTGAGCTGGGCGATTACGCCTCGGTGTTCTAAGACCCGAGCCTTGTATTGCCTGTGAGTGCCCTATCGCAGGCAAGCCAGCTCCCACAGTTGGAATGCGTTCCCCTGTGGGAGCCGGGCTTGCCCGCGATGAGGCCCGACCTGACTATCTCAAAAGAGGGTGCATCCAATGTCCCAAGAATACGATTACATCATTGTGGGTGCCGGCTCCGCCGGTAACACCCTGGCGACCCGTCTGACCGAAGACGAAGGCGTCACCGTCCTGCTGCTGGAAGCCGGTGGTCCCGACTACCGTTTCGACTTCCGCACGCAAATGCCAGCCGCCCTGGCCTTCCCACTGCAAGGCCGCCGCTACAACTGGGCCTACGAGACCGATCCAGAGCCACACATGGACGGCCGTCGCATGGAATGCGGTCGCGGTAAGGGCCTGGGTGGTTCTTCGCTGATCAACGGCATGTGCTACATCCGTGGCAACGCCATGGACTACGACAACTGGGCGAAATTGCCAGGCCTGGAAAACTGGACCTACCTGGACTGCCTGCCGTATTTCCGCAAGGCCGAAACCCGCGACATCGGCCCGAACGACTGGCACGGTGGCGATGGCCCGGTCAGCGTGACCACGCCAAAAGCCGGCAACAACCCGCTGTTCCACGCCATGGTTGAAGCCGGCGTACAGGCCGGTTACCCGCGCACCGTCGACCTGAACGGCTACCAGCAGGAAGGCTTCGGCCCGATGGACCGTACCGTCACGCCTAAAGGCCGTCGCGCCAGCACCGCGCGTGGTTACCTGGACACTGCCAAAAAGCGTTCGACCCTGACCATCGTCACCCACGCCCTTACCGACAAAGTCTTGTTCGAAGGCAAGCGTGCCGTGGGCGTGCGTTACCTGATCGGCGCCGCTGAAGAGCGCGTTGAAGCCCGCGCCCGTAAAGAAGTGCTGGTGTGCAGCGGCGCAATCGCTTCGCCGCAACTGCTGCAACGCTCCGGCGTGGGCCCGGCCAAACTGCTGGAAAGCCTGGACATCCCAGTGGTCCACGACCTGCCCGGCGTCGGCGAAAACCTGCAGGACCACCTTGAGCTGTACCTGCAATACGCGTGCACTCAGCCGGTCTCGCTGTACCCGTCGCTGCTCTGGTACAACCAGCCGGCCATTGGTGCCGAATGGCTGTTCAACGGCACCGGTATCGGCGCCAGCAACCAGTTCGAAGCGGGCGGTTTCATCCGTACCCGTGAAGAATTCGAGTGGCCGAACATCCAATACCACTTCCTGCCGGTGGCAATTAACTACAACGGCAGCAACGGTGTGAAAGAGCACGGTTTCCAGGCGCACATGGGTTCCATGCGTTCGCCGAGCCGTGGTCGCATCCAGCTGAAGTCGAAGAACCCACGGGACTACCCGAGCATCCTCTTCAACTACATGGCCACCGAACAGGACTGGCAGGAATTCCGCGATGGCATCCGCCTGACCCGTGAAATCATGCAACAGCCTGCTCTAGACCAGTACCGTGGCCGCGAGATCAGCCCCGGCATTGACGTGCAAACCGATGAGCAGCTCGACACGTTCATCCGTGAGCACGCCGAGACTGCGTTCCACCCGTCCTGCTCGTGCAAGATGGGCACCGACGAGATGGCCGTAGTGGACGGCGAAGGCCGCGTGCATGGCATGCAGGGTCTGCGCGTTGTGGATGCGTCGATCATGCCGATCATCACCACCGGCAACCTGAACGCGCCGACGATCATGATCGCCGAGAAAATCGCCGACAAGATCCGTGGCCGCCAGCCACTGCCGCGCAGCACCGCCGACTACTACGTGGCGGGCGATGCGCCGGTGCGTGGCAAGCCGATGCGTGAAGTGGGTCCGACTGCGCAGTAACTGATACACCCTTGTGGCGAGCGGGCTTGCCCCGCGTTGGAGTGCGTAGCGCTCCCAAGGTTTTTGGGGCCGCTGCGCAGCCCAACGCGGGGCAAGCCCGCTCGCCACAATAGTTCACCTGCCACAAATGGTTGCCTTTCCTTGATCAGCTCCCAGCCCAGGCCTACTCTGTTTGCCTGCCCGCGACGAGCCGCCCACAAGGAAGGCCCCATGTTCGACCACCACGCCACACTCAAAAAACACTTCAGTGCCCTGCGCACCACCGCCGAATTCTTCTCCCTGCGCTACGTACGCGAATCCGGCCAATATCTGGCCGTACGCAAGAACGTCGCCGAACCACCGCACCTGAACCACGACGAAGGCGCCATGCTCACCGTGCGTCTCAACGGTGTGGAAGCCTACGCGGCAACCAACGACATTTCCCTGCCTGGCCTGCAAGCCGCCCTTGAGCGGGCCGAACAGCAAGCCCGGTTGATCAAGCCCCACGCCCTGCTCGACCTGCGCGACCAGCATGTCTCCAGTGATGTGGCCGACTATTTATCCCCTGAACTCAACCAAGCCTTCCCGTCCTTGAGCGACTGCTACCAGCTGCTGGGCGACGAATCCGCCGCTGTGCCGAAGGACGAGCGCCTGGTGAGCTGGGAAGTCAGCCTCGGCCTGACCCACGTCGAGCAGATCTACCTCAACAACGCTGGCGCCGAACTGCGCCAGGCCCAGCGCTTCGTGTTCCCCGGCGTCAACGTGACCGCCTACGACGGCAACGATAGCCAGAGCCGTACCCTGGGTGGCAGCAACTTCGGCCAGCAAGGCGGCTTTGATGTGATCAGCCGCTTCGGCCTGGTCGGTGCCGCGCCACGCATTGCCGACGAAGCCCTGCAATTGCTGCTCGCGCCCAACACGCCCAACGGCCCGCGCGACCTGCTGCTGATGCCCGACCAGATGATCCTGCAGATCCACGAATCCATCGGCCACCCGCTGGAGCTGGACCGCATCCTGGGTGACGAGCGCAATTACGCCGGCACCAGTTTTGTGAAGGCCAGCGACTTCGGCCATCTGCACTATGGCTCCCAGTTGCTCAACGTAACGTTCGACCCGGACATCCCCGAGCAACTCGCCAGCTACAGCCATGACGACGACGGCACGCCCGCCAGCAAGCAGTTCCTGATCCGCGAAGGGCTGCTGCTCAAACCGCTGGGCGGTGCGCTGTCGCAATTCCGTTCGGGTATGAGCGGCGTAGCCAACAGCCGGGCCAGCAGTTGGAACCGCGCGCCCATCGACCGCATGGCCAACCTGAACATTGAGGCGGGCGACAAGAGCCTGGCGCAACTGATCGGCGGTATCGAAAACGGTGTGCTGATGTCGACCAACCGTTCATGGTCCATCGACGATGCGCGCAACAAATTCCAGTTCGGCTGCGAATGGGGCCAATTGATCGAGAACGGCGAGCTGAAAGGTGTGGTGAAGAACCCCAACTACCGCGCCATTTCTGCCAACTTCTGGCGCAACCTCAGCGCGGTCGGTGACGCCAGCACCTTCAAGGTCTTGGGCACGCCGAACTGCGGCAAAGGCGAACCCAACCAGGTGATCCGCGTCGGCCATGCGTCGCCGGCCTGCGTATTCAGTGATGTCGACGTATTTGGGGGAGACGCCTGATGAACAACTTCAAGGCATTGGTGGACTGGCTCAAGCACGCCATCACCGACAACGAACAATTCCACCTGGGCTATGCGGATGAAGCGTCCGAATTCGTGCGTTTCAATCACGCCAAGGTGCGCCAGGCCCGGCCAGGTGCAACAGGCCAGCCTCAACCTGAAACTGATCAACGACGGCCGCCACGCCGACCTCGGCATCACCCTGGCCGGCGAGCCCGAACTGGACCGCCAACGCTTGGCCGACGGCCTACAACAGTTGCGTGAAACCCTGCCGCTGCTGCCCCAGGATCCGTACCTGCTGCTGAACCACAATGCCTGGCAAAGCAGCAACGAACAAACCCGCCCGCTGCCGGAACTGGCCCAGGTACTGGAAGACATCAGCCAGGCCGCCCACGGCGTCGACCTGGTCGGTTTCTATGCGGCCGGCCCCATCAGCCGGGGCTTTGCCAGTTCGTCGGGCGCCTTCGGCTGGCACCAGGCCAATAGCTTCAACTTCGATTTCAGCCTGTTTCACGCCAATGGCGAAGCGGTGAAAGCCAGCTACGCCGGGCACACCTGGGACAGCGCCGAGTTTGCCGCGCGCTTCCAGCAGGCCCGCGAACAGCTGGAGTTCCTCGGCCGGCCACTGCACACACTGGCGCCTGGGCAATACCGCGCCTACCTCGCCCCGGCGGCGATTGAAGAGATCATCAGCATCATCACTTGGGGTGGTTTTTCAGCCCAGGCCATCGCCAGCAAGGGCAGTTCGCTGCAAAAGCTGTACGCCGGCGAACAGTCCCTGAGCCCGCTGGTGACGCTGACGGAACAGATCAGCGGTTCCCTGAGCCAGGCTTTTTCCACCGAAGGTTACCCGCGCGGCGACGTCACCCTGATCAAGGCGGGAAGCGCCGAGGGCCAATTGATCAACTCGCGCAGCGCGGCCGAATATGGCTTAAGCACCAACGGCGCAAGCAGCGATGAATCGCCCAGCGCCTTGCAGATGGCCGGCGGCAGCCTGGCCCAGGCCGATATCCTCAAGCAGTTGGGCACCGGGTTGTATATCAGCAACCTGTGGTACCTGAACTATTCGGACCTGCCGGCGGCACGCCTGACCGGCATGACGCGCTTCGCCACCTTCTGGGTGGAAGACGGCGAGATCAAGGCGCCGGTCAGCACCATGCGCTTTGATGACAGTGTCTACAGCCTGCTCGGTTCGCAGCTCGAAGCCCTGACCTCTGATCGGGAGTTGCTGCTTTCTGCCAGCACTTACAGTCAGCGCAATACCGCCTCAAATCTGCTGCCAGGAGCGTTGGTAAAACGCCTGACACTTACTCTGTAAGCGTCTTACGCCTGTAGGCAGAGGCACTCCTACAGGCGTTTCTCCTCCACCGTAGGACACCTTCCTTTCCTCCAGAATCCTCGTTATAAGGGTTAATGGCATCCCGCCACCCCCACCCACGAGAGCACGACCTTGCCCGGGAAGGGCAAGCTGGAGCGTTGACATGAACCATGGAAGTTTTGTCATTGAGAAGCTGTTCAAGCACTACAACGTTCATGTTGAGCAGCTAGGAAACGATTCTGGAAAGAAGACCGTCTTGATGGTCAACGGCGCGCTGTCCACCACGCGCTCCTTCGCCCGCACCAGCAAATGCCTGGCGGAGCATTTCAATGTGGTGCTGTTCGATCTGCCGTTCTCCGGCTACTCCCGCGAACACAACACTGAGCTGGACCTGGTGACCAAGGACGACGAAGTGCAGATGCTGCGCGCGCTGGTCGAGCGCTTTCAGGTCAACCACCTGGTATCGGCCTCCTGGGGCGGCATCTCGACGTTGCTGACCCTGGCGCACAACCCACCCTCCATCGAAAGCTCAGTGGTGATGGCCCTGGCACCCAACCTCAACCAAGCCATGCTCGATTATGTGGAACGCGTACGTGTATTGATCGAGGCCGATGACAAGTCCGCCGTCGGCCACTTGCTCAATGAAACCGTCGGCCAATATTTGTCGCCCCGGCTCAAACGCAACAACCACCGTCACCTGTCGACCATGGCCACCACCGAATACCGCCAGGCGCGGTTTCATATCCACCAAGTGCTGGCCTTGGGTGACGGCAACTACCTGCCGGCACTCAAGCAAATTGAAACGCCGGTGCACTTTCTCAACGGTGCCCTCGACGAATACACCCCCGCCGCCGAGGCCCAGTTGTTCAAGCAGTACGTGGGGCGTAGCAGCTTTGCCGTCGCCGAACACACTGGCCACTTGCTCGATCTTGAATCCAACGAAGCCGCGGTGGCGGTGCACCGTGAACTGCTGGATTTCCTGGTGGGAAAACGCGCGACGAATGGCGCATAATCGCCAACACATAGCCTGCTAACCAAAAGGGTTTCCATGCCGAACCGCGTCCCGCTCGATGCCAAGACCGCCCGCTGGCTCCCCTGGGTGGTCGCGATTGCCTTCTTCATGCAGTCGCTCGACGGGACGATCCTCAACACGGCATTACCGGCGATGGCCCGGGACCTCGCGGAAAACCCGCTGCGTATGCAAGGGGTGGTGATCGCCTACATGCTCACCGTCGCCTTGCTGATCCCGGCGTCGGGCTGGATCGCCGACCGCTTCGGCACCAAGAAAATCTTCTTTGGCGCAATCATGCTGTTCAGCATTGGCTCGCTGCTGTGCGCCCTGTCCAGCAGCTTGACCATGCTGGTGGGCGCACGGGTGATCCAAGGCCTGGGCGGTGCATTGATGCTGCCCGTCGGACGACTGGTGGTGCTGCGCGCCTACCCGCGCTCCGAACTGGTGCGCATCATGGGTTTCATCACCATCCCCGGTTTACTCGGCCCATTGCTCGGCCCGACCATGGGCGGCTGGATGGTGCAATACCTGACCTGGCACTGGATCTTCCTGATCAACCTGCCGGTGGGCATGATTGGCTGCTACGCCGTGTGGAAATTCATCCCCGACCTGCGCGGCAGCGAGCGCACGCGCTTCGATGGGATCGGCTTCCTGCTGTTTGGCGCCGCGATGGTGCTGATCACTATCGCCATGGAAGGCCTGGGCGAGCTGCACTTGCCGCACTTGAGGGTGATGTTGCTGCTGTTCGGCGGGCTCGCGTGCCTGGCGGCGTATTGGTTGCGGGCCGGGCACATCGATAATCCACTGTTTTCACCGGTGCTGTTCAAAACCCGCACCTTTGCCGTGGGCATCCTCGGCAACTTGTTCGCGCGGTTGGGCAGCGGCGCCCTGCCGTTCCTGGTGCCGTTGCTGTTACAGGTGGCGCTGGGGTACTCACCGTCGGAAGCCGGCATGAGCATGTTGCCCCTGGCGGCGGCGGCGATGTTTGCCAAGTCCGTGGCACGCCCGCTGATCGAACGCCTGGGCTACCGCATCGTGTTGACTGGCAACACTCTGGCCCTGGGCATCATGCTGGCGAGCATGGGATTGGTCACGGAACACACGCCCTACCCGCTGCTGCTGGGAATGCTGGCGGTGCTGGGGGCGATCAACTCGCTGCAATTTACCGCGATGAACACCGTCACCCTGATCGACCTCGATGACGCCCAAGCCAGCAGCGGCAACAGTTTGCTGTCGGTGGTGGCGCAATTGTCGTTGAGCCTCGGGGTCGCCTGCGCCGGCGCGCTGCTCGGCGGGTTTACCGCCGAAACCGGCAACGACGGCGTCAGCACGGTACTCGGCGCATTCCAGCTGACCTTCCTCACGGTGGGCATCATGGCGATGCTGGCGGCCGCGATCTTCCTGCAACTGTCGCCAAAAGACGGCAAGCGTGCCGTCAGCCCCGAGCAGCATATCGAGCATTAACAGGCTTCTCGTCTAGAACTTGCGGGGAAATTCCCACGAGACTGGTACACTGCGCGACATTTTGTTTTGCAGAGCCAGTCCCGTGACTACCATCGCCACCGCTTTTAATACTTTGCCCCTGTCCGCCGCCATGCTGGCTAACCTCGACTCGCTGGGTTATGTCGAGATGACGCAGATCCAGGCGCAAAGCTTGCCGGTGATCCTCAAGGGGCTGGACCTGATTGCCCAGGCCAAGACCGGCAGCGGCAAGACCGCCGCCTTCGGCATCGGTCTGTTGAACCCGATCAACCCGCGCTACTTCGGCTGCCAGGCCCTGGTGATGTGCCCGACCCGTGAGCTGGCCGACCAGGTCGCCAAGGAAATCCGCCGCCTGGCCCGTGCCGAAGACAACATCAAGGTGCTGACCCTGTGCGGCGGCGTGTCCCTCGGCCCGCAGATCGCCTCCCTGGAACACGGCGCCCACGTCATCGTCGGCACGCCGGGCCGTATCCAGCAGCACCTGCGCAAAGGTTCGCTGGTCCTCGACGGCCTGAACACGCTGATCCTCGATGAAGCTGACCGCATGCTCGACATGGGCTTCTACGACGCCATCGAAGACATCATCAGCAAGACCCCGCCGCGCCGCCAGACCCTGCTGTTCTCGGCCACCTACCCGGTGAGCATCAAGCAGTTGGCCTCCAAGTTCATGCGCGCGCCGCAGCAAGTGAAAGCCGAAGCCTTCCACTCCGATGACCAGATCGAGCAGCGTTTCTTCGAGATCTCGCCGGAAGAGCGCATGGACGCAGTGACCAAGGTATTGGCGCACTTTCGCCCAGCGTCTTGCGTAGCCTTCTGCTTTACCAAGCAGCAAGTGCAGGAAACCGTGGATCACCTGACGGCCAAGGGCATTTCCGCCGTCGGCCTGCACGGCGACCTGGAACAGCGCGACCGTGACCAGGTGCTGGCCATGTTCGCCAACCGCAGCACCTCAGTGCTGGTTGCCACCGACGTGGCTGCCCGTGGTCTGGACATCGACTCGCTGGACATGGTGATCAACGTCGAACTGGCCCGCGACTCAGAAATCCACATCCACCGCGTCGGCCGTACCGGTCGTGCCGGTGAGACCGGCATTGCCATCAGCCTGGTGGCGCCGTCCGAAGCGCACCGCGCCCAGGCCATCGAGCAACTGCAGAAGTCGCCGCTGAACTGGGACCAACTGGACAACCTCAAGCCGCAAAGCGGTGGCCCGTTGCTGCCACAGATGAGCACCCTGTGTATCGCTGCCGGCCGCAAGGACAAGGTTCGCCCAGGCGATATCCTTGGTGCGCTGACCGGTGAAGCCGGGATTCCGGGCGCCCAGGTCGGCAAGATCGCAATCTTTGACTTCCAGGCCTTCGTGGCCGTGGAACGTGGGATCGCCAAGCAGGCGTTGCAGCGTTTGAACGACGGCAAGATCAAAGGCCGTTCGTTGCGCGTGCGGATCCTGTAAAGCTCTCTCGTTCAATGGAGATCTAATGTAGGAGCGGGCTGTTGTGGCGAGGGAGCTTGCTCCCGCTGGGCTGCGCAGCGGCCCCACGATTTTGGGAGCGCTTCGCACTCCAGCGCGAGCAAGCTCGCTCGCCACAAAAAGCCCGCACCTACATTTAAACGTGCTTCAAATCAGATTTTTGTGAGGACACCGTTTTGCGCTCGACCGAAGTTGTGATCATTGGCGCCGGCGCCGCAGGCTTGATGTGCGCACTGACCGCCGCCGGGCGTGGGCGCAAAGTGATGTTGATCGACCATGCGAACAAGGCCGGCAAGAAGATCCTGATGTCCGGCGGTGGCCGCTGCAATTTCACCAATATGTACACCGAGCCTGCCAACTTCCTCTCGCACAATGCGCACTTCTGCAAATCCGCCCTGGCGCGTTATACCCAGTGGGATTTCATCGGGCTGGTGGCCAAGCACGGCGTGCCATATCACGAGAAGAAGCTCGGCCAGCTGTTCTGCGATAACAAGTCCAGCGACATCCTCGGCATGCTCTTGGACGAGTGCATCCAGGTCGGCGTGAGCCTGCACCTGGACACCTCGATCCAGGAAATCGCCAAGCTCGACAGCGGCTACCAGTTGCAGACCACCTTGGGTGAACTGCGCTGCGAATCCCTGGTGATCGCCACCGGTGGCCTGTCGATTCCGACACTGGGCGCCACCGGTTTTGGTTATCAAGTGGCCAAGCAGTTCGGCCACGAACTGCTGCCGACCCGCGCCGGGCTGGTGCCGTTCACCATCACCGATCAGCTCAAAGACTTGTGCGGCGAGCTGTCTGGCACCTCGGTGGATTGCCTGGTGAGCTGCAACGGCCAGAGCTTTCGCGAGAACATCCTGTTCACTCATCGCGGCCTGAGTGGGCCGGCGATCCTGCAGATTTCTTCGTACTGGGAATCCGGCGACACGGTGGAAATCAACCTGCTGCCCGACCATGACGCCCACGAGTGGCTGCAAGCGCAACAGGCCCGAACGCCCGAACAGCGAGCTGAAAACCCTGCTGGGCGAGATCTTCACCAAGAAGATGGCCAACCTGCTGGCGGACACCTGGTTTTCGTCCAAGCCGATGAAGCAGTACACCCACGCTGAAATTGCCGACATCGCGCAAAAACTCGGCAGTTGGCAATTGGTGCCGGCCGGTACCGAAGGCTATCGCACGGCCGAAGTGACCCTGGGCGGTGTGGACACGCGTGAAGTGTCGTCCAAGACCATGGAATCCCTGAAAAGCCCTGGTCTGTACTTTATCGGTGAAGTGCTGGATGTGACCGGTCACCTGGGCGGCTTCAACTTCCAATGGGCCTGGGCTTCGGGTTACGCGGCGGCGCAGTACGCCTGATCGGCGCAGTGGAATAAATTTTGCTGTTGGATGTGATCGCCACGCTTGCCGTGGCGTCCTTGATAGCTCAATTTAGCGGCATCGTCCCGGAAGACTCCAGACTTCATGTCATCGACCTCGTTCAAGCAGTCCATGCGGCGCCTGTGGGCGCTGGATAAATTCAGTTACAGCATCCGGGTGTTCATCGCCCTCACCGGCAGCATGGCGCTGTGCTGGTATCAGGATGAAATGACGCTGCTGATCCC
This sequence comes from Pseudomonas azotoformans, assembly GCF_001579805.1. Classification (NCBI taxonomy): domain Bacteria; kingdom Pseudomonadati; phylum Pseudomonadota; class Gammaproteobacteria; order Pseudomonadales; family Pseudomonadaceae; genus Pseudomonas; species Pseudomonas azotoformans. Next base: position 979,767 of record NZ_CP014546.1, read on the forward strand.
GTTGTTCCTGGGGATTATCGCCAGCGCCCTGGCCGAGACCGATGACAGTTGGCAAGGCCGTCTAAACGCCCTGGCGGTGACGCTGGTGTGTTTCAGCATCGCCGCGCTGTCGGTGGAGCTGCTGTTCCCTTATCCCTGGGTCTTCGCGATCTCCCTGGCCCTGGCCACCTTCTGCCTGACCATGCTCGGCGCCTTGGGCGAACGTTATGGGGCGATTGCCTCCGCGACGCTGATCCTGTCGGTGTACACCATGATCGGCGTGGACCAGCGCGGTGGTGCCGTCTCGGATTTCTGGCATGAGCCGCTGCTGCTGGTGGCCGGTGCCGCCTGGTACGGCGCGCTGTCGGTGCTGTGGCAGGCGTTGTTTTCCAACCAGCCGGTGCAGCAAAGCCTGGCGCGGTTGTTTCGCGAGCTGGGGCGCTACCTCAAGCTCAAGTCGTCGTTGTTCGAGCCGATCCGCCAGCTGGATGTGGAAGCGCGTCGCCTGGAACTGGCCCAGCAAAATGGGCGGGTGGTTGCCGCGCTGAATGCGGCGAAGGAAATCATCCTGCACCGCGTGGGCAATGGCCGCCCTGGCTCGAAAGTCAGCCGCTACCTCAAGCTGTACTTCCTCGCCCAAGACATCCATGAGCGTGCCAGCTCATCCCACTATCCCTACAACGCATTGGCCGAAGCCTTCTTCCACAGTGACGTGCTGTTCCGCTGCCAACGCCTGCTGCGTCAACAGGGCAAGGCGTGCCAGACCCTGGCCGAGTCGATCCAGCTGCGCCAGCCGTTCATCTATGACGACAGCTTCGCCGAAGCCTTGGGCGATTTGAACGCCTCCCTGGAACACCTGCGCATCCAGAGCAACCCAGCCTGGCGCGGCCTGCTGCGCTCGTTGCGCGCGCTGGCGGCCAACCTGTCAACGCTGGACCGCCTGCTGGGCGACGCCAGCAACCCCGACAGCCTGGCCGACGCCACCGACAGCAACCTGCTGGACCGCGCCCCGCGCAACCTCAAGGAAATGTGGACGCGCCTGCGCACGCAGATGACGCCCACATCACTGTTGTTCCGTCACGCGTTGCGCCTGTCCCTGGCGCTGACCGTGGGCTACGGCATGTTGCATGCGATTCATGCCTCCCAAGGCTACTGGATCATCCTGACCACGCTGTTCGTGTGCCAGCCGAATTACGGCGCCACCCGGCGCAAGCTCGGCCAGCGGATCATCGGCACCGCTATCGGCCTTACCGTGGCCTGGGCCTTGTTCGACCTGTTTCCGAGCCCGCTGGTGCAGTCGATGTTCGCCATCGCCGCCGGCCTGGTGTTCTTTATCAACCGCACCACGCGCTACACCCTGGCCACCGCCGCGATTACGTTGATGGTGCTGTTCTGCTTCAACCAGGTGGGTGACGGTTACGGGCTGTTCCTGCCGCGTCTGTTCGATACCTTGCTGGGCAGCTTGATTGCGGGCCTGGCGGTGTTCCTGTTCCTGCCGGACTGGCAGGGCCGTCGCCTGAACAAAGTGCTGGCCAACACCCTGACCTGCAACAGCATCTATTTGCGCCAGATCATGCAGCAATACGCCGCTGGCAAAAGCGACGACCTGGCTTACCGCCTGGCGCGACGCAACGCGCACAACGCCGATGCGGCGCTGTCGACCACCCTGGCGAATATGCTGATGGAGCCGGGGCACTTCCGTAAGGAGGCGGATGTGGGCTTCCGCTTCCTGGTGTTGTCGCACACCTTGCTCAGTTACTTGTCAGGCCTCGGCGCGCACCGCGAAACCCAGTTGCCAGCGGAGGTGCGCGAGCATCTGATCGATGGCGCCGGGAATACCTTGGCGGCGAGTATTGATGAGATCGCCACGGGGCTTGCGAACAAGCAGCCGATTGCGATTCAGAGCGACGCCGAGGAAGCGTTGGCGGCCGACCTGGAACAGATGCCGGATGAGATTGATGAAGGGCAGCGATTGGTGCAGACACAGTTGGCGTTGATCTGTCGGCAGTTGGGGCCGTTGCGCACGTTGGCGGCGCATCTGATCAAAGACACCAGCGCGGCCTGACCTGTGGTGAGCGGGCTTGCCACAACAAGCCCACTACATACCATGCGCCTTCATCAACCGCGCATAACTGCCATCCGCCTTCATCTTGGCAATCTCCCGGTCAAAGCTGGCGACGATCTGTTCATGCTCGGGGTTCTTCAAGCTCACCAAGATATGCAGACTGTTTTCGCTCAACGGCTTGGGTAAAAACTCCACCGCATTGCGCACCCGCGCCGACTCGCGGGACAAGTAATAACGCGCCACATATTCATCCTCCACGGTCAGCCGCACCCGCTGCGCCGCAAGCATGCGCACCGCCATGGCGAAGTTATGCACCGGCACTTTCTGCAACTGCGCATCGCCATCGAACGCCGCCGAATAGGCATACCCGCGCACCACGGCGATGGGGTAGTCGTGCAGTTGCTCAAGGTTCTGAAATGCAATGGGATCGTCACGCCGCTTGATGAAACGCACGCGGTTGAGCAGGTATTCGCCGGAAAACTGCCCCAGCTGCGTACGCGCATCGTCGTACCAGGCGTTCACCAACACGTCATAACGCCCGTCGCCCACCCCCATTAACGCCCTGGCCCAGGGCACCTGTTCGAAATCGCTGGCATATCCCGCACGGGCAAGGGCGGTGCTGACGATATCGGTGGCCAGCCCGCCATTGATCAAGGTGGCATCGGTAAAGGGTGGCCAGGCATCCGCTACCAGGCGCAGACGCTGTGCGAAGGCCGGCTGGGCCAGCAACAACACTCCAATCAAAGCAACGGCACGAGAGAATCGCGGCATGCTCAAAGTCCTTGGCAGGCAGGCGTTATCCTGAGCTCAGGTGGGGCCTGAGGTTCTAACAGTAGCTCAGATTACACAAAGAAACCGGCGCCGAACGCACTCAATGATGGCAAATTGATTTCACTCACAAAAATAGTCGATTTAGACACAATCGGCTGCCGCGCTTACTATCCGCAGCAGACATCTATAAGAGAACACGCCATGACCGTTGAATGGGTTTGCAAGCACCACGATGACCTGGGCAAGGAGCAGCTCTACGCCATCCTGCGCCTGCGCAACGAGGTCTTCGTTGTCGAGCAGAAATGCGTTTACCAGGACCTCGACGGGCAGGATCTGTCGGGCGACACCCACCATTTGATGGCCTGGCAGGATGATCAGTTAGTGGCCTACCTGCGCCTGCTGGACCCAGAAACCCAAGGTGGTGACGTGGTAATCGGCCGCGTGATTGTGGCGCCGGTAGCGCGTGGTACCGGGCTGGGGCATCGGATGATGGAAGAAACACTCAAGCGGATTGAGGATATCTGGCCACAAACGCCGATTTTCCTGTCAGCCCAGGCGCATTTGCAGGGCTACTACGGGCGCTACGGGTTCGTCGTCGCCGGTGAGGAATACCTGGAAGATGATATTCCGCACATTGGCATGAGAAAGGACTAGGGGTAACCCAGCACCTGTTTGATCTGCGCGAGATTGGCCTCGATCCAGCGCCGATCGATCGCCCCCCAGCTGCGAATTCGATAGTGCCCGGCGTGGTTGCGGGCACCGTCCTCCTGCTCGAATTCACACAGGATATCCAGGTCGGCCAACGCCGCAATCGTGTCCTGCGCCGTGCGCCGGGGCATGCCGGTGGCGTCGGTCAATGCTGGGACGCTGCTGGCCTGGCCGCTGTCGATCAGGTAGGCCACGTACAGGCGGCGGTAGAAGCTGCTCTTGGTCTTGCTCACATCCATGGTCGGTCGCCTTGTGCGGTCAGGGTTTGCCCTGCAGGTCGCGGTACGTGAGGTAGACGCGCAGGTCGAATTCCACCTGATGGTAGCCCGGCATCATGTACTCACAGAGTTTGTAGAACGCTTTGTTGTGGTCCGATTCCTTGAAGTGCGCCAGCTCGTGGACCACGATCATGCGCAGAAACTCCGGCGCGGCCTCCTTGAACAGCGCGGCAATGCGAATCTCTTTCTTGGATTTAAGGTTGCCGCCCTGCACACGCGAAATCGTGGTGTGCAGGCCGAGGGCGCGGTGGGTCAAGTCCAGGCGGTTATCGAACAACACCTTGTCGATGGCCGGCGCATTGCGCAAGTGCTCCTGCTTCAAGGCCAGGGCGTAGGCGTACAGGGCCTTGTCGCTCTGCACGGCGTGGCGTTCGGGGTAACGTTGTTCCAGGTAGGCACCCAACTGGTCCTTGGCGATCAGCTGGCGCACTTGTTCCTGGAGGGCGGCGGGATAGGCCTGTAGGTATTTCAGCGCGGTCATGGGGTCTGCAACAGGTTCGGATGGCCGCCAGTGTAACGAATTCAGCCCAGGCGAGCGCGGCACCAGTCGGTCACTTCCTCGGCCATCAACGGTTGCGCCGCCAACGGGCCTTGGATAAACGGGCAACCGTTGGCCTTGAGCCATTGGGCTTGCTGCTGGGTTTCGACGCCCTCCGCCACCACCACAACCTCAAAATGCCCGCACAGTTCGATGATGCTGCGCGCCATCACCGCGTCCCGCGCGGAACCCGGCAGGCGCGCGACCAATTGCGGGTCGAGCTTGAGCGTATCGAACGCCAGGTCGCGCAGATGCGCCAGGGAGCAATTGCCCAAGCCAAAGTCATCCAGCGCGGTGCGCACGCCGATCTGGCGCAACAACTTGAGCTGCTTGGTCGACTCTTCGAGGTTACTCATCAGGCAGTCTTCACTGATTTCCACCTCCAACTGCCGCCCCTGCAACCCATGTCGCTCCAGTACCTGCTGCAGTTGGCTGGCCAGGTTGGGCATATTGAACTGGTTGCTGCTCAGGCTCACGCTTAGCACCAGTTCATCATCAAACGTGGTTTTCCAGGCCTGGCGTTGCGCGGCGACCTGTTGATAAATCCAGGTGCTGAGCTGGCTGATCAACCGCGCCTCCTCCAGCAACGGCAGAAACAGCCCCGGCGGCACATCGCCAACACTCGGGTGCTGCCAGCGCAACAGCGCTTCGACACCGCGCAGGCGCCCATCGTCCAGAGAAACTTGAGGCTGATAGACCAGGGTGAAATCCTTGTTCTGGATCGCCGTGCGCACACTGTCTTCCAGCATCAGCCGAGAGCGGGCGCGGCCGTTCATTTCCTGGTCGTAATAGCGATACTGCTGACGGCCCGCACGCTTGGCTTCGTACATGGCAATGTCTGCGGCGCGTAGCAGGCCATTCAAGTCCGAACCACAATCCGGGAACGTGGCGATGCCGATGCTGACGCCGAGCATCACATCCAGACCGTCGATTTGCTGGCACACCGACACGCGTTCGATCAGTTTTTCCGCAATCTTCGCGGCTTGCTCCGGAAACTCCAGCTCCAGCAACGCCGTGAATTCATCCCCGCCCATGCGCCCGAGCATATCGCCGGACCGCAAGCAGGCCTGCATCTGTTCCGACACCCAGCGCAACACCCGGTCGCCTGCGTCATGCCCCAACGAGTCATTGACCCGCTTGAAACCATCCAGGTCCAGGTACAGCAGCACCAATGAGTGCTCGCTCCGCTCGCTGCGCAACAATGTGCTCTCTGCTGCCTGATGGAAACCACGCCGGTTCAACAGCCCGGTCAACGGATCGGTCACCGCCTGGAACTCCAGTTGCTGGTGCAAATGGCGCACTTCAGACATGTCCAGCACCGTCACCACCATGGCCTTCTGCTCGGCGGGCAACGGCGCGCAGGACAGCGCCACCGGCACCTGCTGACCGCGACCGGTGCGTAAAATGGCGTCGTGCTGGCGCCACGTTTCGCCTTTGCGGTACGCCTCGAACATCGCGAACCCCAGCCAGGCCGGCACATGGGGTTTTTGCAGGAAACTCAGGAAGCTCTCACCCTGCAACTCCGTCATGGTGGCATTCAGCAGCCGCGAAATAGCCGGGTTGGCGTACTCGATCACACTGCCCTCGCCCACCACCAGAATGCCCTCGGCGGCGTTGTCCAGCACCGAGGCATTGAACGCGCGGGCGGACTCCAGGTCATGACTCAGGCGCTGCAAGGCCCGGCGATTGCGCTGGTGCTCCAGCAATGCCTGGACCTTGGGCTTGAGAATATGCGGGTCGAAGGGTTTGAACAGGTAATCGATGGCGCCGCTGGCGTAGCCTTCCAGCACGGCGGCGGGGGATTGGGCGTTAGCGCTGAGGAAGATGATCGGCGTCATCCGTGTGCGCTGGCTGCCGCGCATCAGGCGGGCCACTTCGAAGCCGTCCATGCCGGGCATCTTCACGTCCAGCAGCACCAGGTCGACATCATGCTGCAGCAACAGCTCCAGGGCTTCCAGGCCAGACGCTGCGGTGATGACCTGCCAGTCATCGCGCTGCAAGAGCGCGCGCATGCTGAGCAGGTTTTCCGGATAGTCGTCGACCACCAGAAGAACCGAACGACCATCGCCGTGGTGTGGAGCGCATTCCATGCTACGTCTCTTCCTTGGGAGCCACTCCGGTCAATTCTGGGAGAAAACCCGGACAAACACTGAGGCCTCACTCTAGCCCCGGTTCCGGAAAATCAGAAGTAATGGCAGTGCCATCATTGCGCCAATTTTCAGGAAGCCGACTAACGGTCAATGCTTGGAGCCCACGGATCATGGGAAACATGGCTTTTTGACACTTCTTTGACGCCAATAAATTGCCAGCAAACGTTTAACAAGACGGTTAACACCACCTATAAAGAACCTGTCTGGCCCAAGGGCCTTAGCCTACACCCCTCTGTAAAAAGGCCTACGCCATGATCGACCTATCTACTTGGAACCTCAGCATCCCTGTCGGCTCCCCGCCCGCGACCATCGAAACCCCCAGATTGATGAGCGGCTTCAACGACCAATACTTCCAGGCCGAAGGCAGCAACGTGCAATTCTGGACACCCGTCACCGGCACCCGCACGGAAAACGCCATTTACCCACGCAGCGAACTGCGTGAGACCTACGCCGATGGGCGCCTGCGTAACTGGACCTACCCGGATGCGAACAACTTCCTGCGGGCCACGTTGGAGGTCAATCAGGTGCCGTCCTCCGGCAAAGTCGTGATCGGGCAGATTCATGCCTATGACAGCCAGAAGCCGCTGATCAAGTTGGAGTACCAATTCAAGGAGAAGACCCAGACCGGCAATATCGTCGCCAAGGTGAGGATGCGCCCGGATGATGGTGAAGGGCGGGTGATTACCGTGGCGTCCAATGTGCCGTTGGAGAAAAGCTTTACCTACGTGATCAACCTCAACAAAGCTGGGCTGCTCAGCGTGTATGCCGCTGATGGGCAGTGGAACGAGCGCATTGGCGCGGCGTGGGGGGCCAAGCCGTTGTATTTCAAGGCGGGGGTGTATGTGCAGGACAACAGTGGGGATAGCAAGGAAGGGGCGCGGGTGACGTTTGCCAAGCTGGATATTGATCACGACTGAGTGATGCGCCTCAACAAGTAGGCTTCATCTGATGATCACCACAGATCCTTGGGCGATTCACACGGTCGCCTGAACAACACAAAACCCTGTGGGAGCCGGGCTTGCCCGCGATAGCGGTGTATCAGGCAACATTTTCGACGACTGGCCCACCGCCATCGCGGGCAAGCCCGGCTCCCACAGGGGTTCTGCGTCCTACAGGGCCGTTGCGGTGAATCAGGGCCACGCTTATAGTTCGCCCCGTCGCCGGCATTGAACGGCGATAGGGTTTCGCAGCCCTTCAGAGTTAAAACCACAACCGTCAAAGCAGCCCCGGTATTCTTGCCGACGGCCGTCTTTGTTATGGCGGTTGTGCGTGGGAGACCTTCGGGTCTGCCGGGTCTTAACTCCTCGGTCTGCGAACCCGCGCACAACTGCCACCCTATTTGTTTCGCAGCAAACGGTGGCCATTCTTCTCTTGAGTTAAGGATTTGCCATGAAGAACCAACTACCACCCCGCCGCTTTTACCCCTGCACCGAAAACGCTACGGACAACCCCGTCCTACTGATCGACAGCGACGCCCCACTGCCAGACCTCCACGCCTGCCTGCGCGAACGCCTCAACGCCGCCCTCGAACACCTCAACCTGATGGCCTGCACCAGCCTGCCGGACTTTGGCGAACGCGACCTGAACAATGTGACGAACACGGCGCGCATTCTGGTGCAGGACGTCAGTGATGTTTTCCGCGTGATCGAGCATCGGGGTTTTGATACGCCTAACGCCGCGTGATCAATTCTAGTCATACGATTGAGCCTGCAATGTTGCGGGCTTTTTCTTCGCCTGAAGATGAAGAGCTGAAGCCAAGGAATCATCACTCCTTAAAAGGGACAGACTTATATAACACTGCCCACTTTATTCTAAAAAATTACAGACCCACGAATTAAAAACCGAGAACAAGGCAGACCCCAAAAGCAAAAATAGATCTGCCCCCCATAAAAGCCCGTCAGCAAAAAAATCACAAACCTTATGCAAAAACAGAATATTAAATATATCTAAAAATTATGCATACCTGTCAACCTTGACAGTATCAGCCCCCAATGAAACCTCACACAATGAAGGCTCACACATTGTGCTGAGGAATATAAAAATGGCTATTAATAATTTTTTCTGGTCTCCCCCGAATGTTGCGACGATCCCATGTTGCGACACCGGTTCAACTTCTCCCACCCCCACCGCCCCTGCGCCAATACAAACCATTGGATCGAAACCCGGTTTGACGATCAACTCGTTCTTGAGGGTGGGTGAGTTTGTAATCGCTGATACGTTAAATCCCGCGGGCGTGGCGACAGAAGTGGCCGGATTTTTGGACAGTATCTCTACTGACGGAAAAACCGCAGTTATCGCAGACGGTGAAACCGGCGCAACAACGAACGTAAGTGCCCGCTTTATATCTTTCTACGCCCCTGTAAACAATGTCAACATATACCCAGGACAGTATGGCGGAATCAATAACAATTTCAACGGACCCGTTTACGCTGTCAACCAATATACTCGGAGCGCGACGTACAGAGCAAAATTCCTAGCATCGACGCGGGCATTTGTCGCCCATAGCCCGTTTATCGTTCGCTAACGTATGGTTACTCGCCAATCAAAATATTTATTACGTGATAAAAAGGAATAATAAAATGCCAAAGTTTGTAGAATATATCGTTAGCGCCGTGGAAATCGAGGTCGGAGATAAATTCGACTTCATCTCCGCCGGAACTATTTACCGTGATGCAGAACTGGTTGCTGCCGCCTACGACGACAACCAACAAGACTATGTATTGACGATCAAATCACTTGCCAACGGTATTGAAGCGATCCCTTATAACGATACTGTCCCCCTTCTACCTGTCACGATATCCAGTGCACTAGACGTTCCTTCAGCAACACCGAAATTAGCTGCTCAAAAAATCTCTTACCTGACAGGCTGGTCTCACTACGGACTGTTCCTTCGTTAACTCTAACGGTCGGGGGGCTGGACGACATGTGCAAATCCACCGCCCCCTCTATGAAAAAGGAACTTTTTAACCATGAGCATTATTAATGAAATCCGACAATTTATAGCAATTAAAGAAGGGGAAATTTTCTCATTTACCGCTGACGACCAACTTTATAGCCACGCCACCCTGCTTAGGGTGCAACAAGGAAGTGCGCTGATAAAAACAGCCGGAGGCGCACAGGAAGCGATCGCTATTGAGAGCATGAAACTGGCCATAAAACTTATACCTCAGCCTTCTCCTTCAACAGGCAGTTCTGTCCCCTTGAAGGTGGAGCAATCCAAAGAATTCGCCATAGGCTTCCCCCTGGAAAACACAGGTATTCGAGCCTACACCTATCAAGGCGTCCAATACGCCGAGCCCTTGTACCAGGGCGCGGTAGCGATCTCAAATAACCCCACACTCTCCAGTCCAGGCCCTCAGGTAAGTTCGGTCACGATAGTGACAATTAATGTGCCGATTATTGTGGAAATCACAGAGCTCACAGATGGAAACCACAATATTAACATATACGAGCAAACCAACTACCCGCCCACAGGAGCATCACTACCACCTCCGCCTCAACGTTTAGACGTAGCCTATTGGCTTGCTGAAGAAGAGAGGCATGAAAGAGAAAGATTAGCCTTCATAATGGATCACTCCTGAGTTATCAGACTCATCAAGGTGGCTATCATGCCGTTACCTATTATCACGTCTGCTCCTAGTTTTCCCGGTGTGGCCAAACCAAAAAGTGGCCCTTACAAGATTCCATTGAACCCAGTCAATCAAACATTGAATATGGTAATCACGCCCGCGACATTTGCCATTTACTCACCAACTGATCAATGGCGAATATCTGTGCAGCGTAATGGCAGTGGCCCAGCAGGGCCTTATCCTGTCAATGTTATTTCATTGGAAAGTATTGAACAGCAAAAAATGAATACCGCAATGAATACCCCACCCAACTATTTCAACTTAAATGTCAGCATGTTCAAAACACTGATTAAAAATCTGAACTACACTTTAAGAATCACACTAACAGATAGCAGCGGCATGGTAAAAGCATTGACCCCAAATATTTTGATTATGATTATTTAACATTATCAGCATCCATATTGACCAGGTACCTAAAGACAGCTTAAGGAACGCCTACTATGCCAACCATTCCACTGATAATGCCAAGACCCACATTCTCGAACAAGCCTCCCCCGGTTTCAGGACCGTTTCGCGTGAACCCAACCAGCGCATGCGAAGTGGTAAAAGCACCGACAAACTCGGCGTCACTCGCAGCGCTCACTGTTGGGGATAAGATAACTGTCACATTGCAAAGAAACGGTAATACCCCTTCAGGGCCGTACCCCCCACAACAGATTTTCACTGAAGTGCTGTCTAATCAGCGAATTCAAACAGCGGCAACCTTTGGCTTTATTGGAATAGAAATTTGCACATTCAAGTCTCTTACTCCAAACACAAACTACATATTAAGAATAAACATTACTGACACACTGAACACCGTTAAGATAATTTCAACGAATCTATCAATAACGCTGTAAGGCTAGAATACCTTAGCGTGTCATTGAGGGTGGCGGAATTTACCGCTCACTCAAAAAATCGAATGATGTGCACGATGTAATCATGGAGGCCAGCCTATGCCACTGCCACTTATCGGGTCGAAACCGTATTTTTTAAATACGCCAAATCCGTCGCCCGCGCCCTACGCAGTGTCACTCCCTCGGAACAGCATTATTCTCGGGTGGGCGTTAACACCAGCGGTTATCCAGGCTCTAGTACCTGGATGCATTATCCGTGTCACATTACAAAGGGCGGGTAACAGCCCTTCAGGCGCCTACCCTAAGCAACAGGCTCACCAACGCCCGCTGGATCAAGCCAGCATCAACTACATAAAGCAAATGAAAGAGATATTGTTAGAGCTACGTGATTTAGCACCCTTCAGAACAGGGACAAACCAAATATTGCGAATCGACACAACTGATCCATCTGGCCAAAGTATCGCTATATCGATCAACCTAACGGTGATACTCACCTAATCTGATCAGCTTGTAAAAGATTGATCAACTACTCTTATCCATAAGCCTACAGGAACAACTTTATACCGGACATCACCTTAAGATACTTTCAACGATCTCATATTCAAGCGTAACGGCAAGCTCTCATCAGGCCCTGAACAATGGACAACCGCACGTTATATTCTATCTGCGGAACATAAACTACCCAGCAGGCAATCGACCGCAGCAAAGATCCTGCGCCTAATTGGCATAATACTTTACCGCCGAGGAGAAACTAGCATGCCTTCTTACACCCTTATGAGTAAACCTCAAATATATTATTATACAGCCTATGGCGCAACCAATGCGAAGCAACTCCGCGCCAACCCCAAAATATGTATTGACAGGGCAAGTCCGAACTGCATCGACTACACGTATCCGGGCATCAACCAAGCCACCCACTCTAAAACTTCTGGCTTCAGCCTGGTATCCGATGTCTATGGACCCTATTTCAAAAAAAATGACCTGGTGAGATTCAGGATCATTAACACCACTCAGGGTGCCGGGTCATACAGGTCAACTTTAAATAGTCCCATGCAATGGGACACTGCGTTCTCAGCGGAGATCACGGTCGGTGAAATGAAAAAACTTGGTACGGGCAAACAACTTATTCTTATGGATATTTATTCGGTAGGTGACGACACGACCTTCATATTCGACGCGCTAGACACAGAGTTTACGCCATGAAATCTTCAGGCTCGCCCACCCCATCAGCACGCTAACACTGACATTCTATCAACAAAAGAAGGCGCTATTATGACTTTTACCTCTCCTAGACTAACTGCTCAAGGGCACCCTCCGCCGACTAGCACCTCATCGCCCTACCCAATAACGGCACACTACGGTTATGCCTTGTTATGGTCCACACTTATTCCTGCGAATGCCGCCACCTTGATGACTGGTCATAGGGTAACCGCTACGATCCGACGAAACGGTAATCAGCCCTCCACTACTACGCCTTACCCAGCCGCAGTGTTCCATACCTATGTTTACAAAAGAAATGGACGAGCCGGTGATGTTCTAGCGGCAGAACTGCCAAACCCGCAGACTTACGTGCCCAACACTAACTATACGATAGCGTTACAAGTCACTGACGCTACAGGCACAGTGATTAGACTGTCCATCAACACGACGTTCAGATTTTCCTAACTTGTTGAAAGGTGTCGAACTGAAAGGCTATTCGCGGAGCAGTAAATATAAATATAACCACACACTCATTTAGAACGGCGCGCGAAGCTGTTTGGTGCTTCAAAGAGCGCCCGCCTATCACGCATTGGAAATTCCATATCAATCGATGCAACCTACAAATTTCAACTACAAAAAAGCCCGCATCGCTGCGGGCTTTTTCTTAAGCGACTGGGGCTCAGTTGACCTTCGCGTTCAACTCACCTTTCAAATACCGCTGATACATCGCTTCCAACGAAACCGGCTTGATCTTCGAAGCGTTGCCGGCGGTGCCGAAGGCCTCGTAGCGAGCAATACATACGTCACGCATGGCGGTCACAGTGGCGCCAAAGAACTTACGCGGATCAAACTCGCTCGGATTGGTAGCCATCAGGCGACGCATCGCACCGGTGGACGCCAAACGCAGGTCGGTGTCGATGTTGACCTTGCGCACGCCGTGCTTGATGCCTTCGACGATTTCTTCAACCGGTACGCCGTAGGTTTCTTTGATGTCGCCGCCGTACTGGTTGATGATCGCCAGCCACTCTTGCGGCACCGAGGAAGAACCGTGCATCACCAGGTGGGTGTTGGGGATGCGTTTGTGTATTTCCTTGATGCGGTCGATGGCTAGCACGTCGCCGGTAGGCGGCTTGGTGAACTTGTAGGCGCCGTGGCTGGTGCCGATGGCGATGGCCAGGGCGTCGACTTGGGTCTTCTTGACGAAGTCGGCGGCTTCTTCCGGGTCGGTCAGCATCTGGCTGTGATCCAGCACGCCTTCGGCGCCGATGCCGTCTTCTTCACCGGCCATGCCGGTTTCCAGGGAACCCAGGCAGCCCAGCTCGCCTTCAACCGATACGCCGCAGGCGTGGGCCATGGCCACGGTTTGTTGGGTGACGCGTACGTTGTACTCGTAGTCGGTCGGGGTCTTGCCGTCTTCGCCGAGGGAGCCGTCCATCATCACCGAGCTGAAGCCCAGCTGGATGGAGCGCTGGCACACGTCAGGGCTGGTGCCGTGGTCCTGGTGCATGCACACCGGGATGTGCGGGAATTCTTCGATTGCGGCGAGGATCAGGTGACGCAGGAACGGGGCACCGGCGTATTTGCGCGCACCGGCCGAAGCCTGGACGATCACAGGGGAGTCGGTCTTGTCAGCGGCTTCCATGATGGCGCGCATCTGCTCAAGGTTGTTGACGTTAAAGGCTGGGACGCCGTAGCCGAACTCGGCTGCGTGGTCCAGCATTTGACGCATGCTGATAAGTGCCATTGTGTTGTCTCTCCCGGTCGAGGGTCGTTAATCGTGCAAGCCTGCCGTAGCGGCGGCTGCTATTCAAGTTATTGCAGGTCAGGGTTTGTAGGCCTGGCCTGCTGAATCGTTATTGCTGTCAGGCTTACTGCGCTTTGCAGCCGCGCCCGATCAAATCATCGGTGGCGACCCAGTAAACCAGGCCTTCCTCACCTTTTGTGTGAAACGCCAATTGGTCGTTGGCATACAACACGCCCGAGGCGGCGACGTCCTGTTTCAAGCGGTAAACCTGGTCGGAGCCGCCGAGGCGCACATCGACTTCAGATTTAGCCGCATTGGCAAAGCGCCAGTTGACCTCAGCCTTGCTGTCGCAGGTCCAGGTGGTCCACTTGTCGGCAGTTTCTGCCTTGTTGCTGAACATGTTCATGCTGCTGCAGCCGGCCAACAGGGCCAGGGCTGCCAGGGCGAAAACGCCTTTCATTGCCAATCCTCGTGAGGCGACCGATGGCCGCCAGTTGATCAGACCCGTCAAGGGCAACCCTGTTCCTGACCGTTGGGCGCGGCGTCGTATTTCTCCAGCCGTTCGTTGCCGATGCGCTTGTTGATCACCGGCATGGTCTCGGCTTGCCAGTCCGCCTGGTAGCAGCTCTTTTTTTGCTGCGCTGCAGGCTTGCCAGCGTCCGGCTCAGCGCTTGGCGTGCTGCCGCAGCCGACCAACAGGCCCGCTGCGATCACCATAGCCAACGACTTGATCATGGGAACACTCCTTTTCCGGATCACGAGCCTCAGCCTTTGGCTCGGGTTTCCAGCACTTCAACGGCGGGCAGTACTTTGCCTTCGACGAATTCGAGGAACGCGCCGCCACCGGTAGAAATGTAGGAGATTTGGTCAGCAACGCCATATTTATCGATGGCCGCCAGGGTGTCGCCACCGCCCGCGATGGAGAACGCCGAGCTTTCAGCGATGGCCTTGGCCAGCACTTTGGTGCCGTTGCCGAATTGGTCGAATTCGAACACTCCGACCGGACCGTTCCACAGGATGGTCTGCGAAGCTTTCAGCAGTTCGGCGAAGTTGGCCGCGGTTTGCGGGCCGATATCCAGGATCATGTCGTCGGCGGCCACATCAGCGATCAGCTTGACGGTAGCTTCGGCGCTTTCGGCAAATTCCTTGGCGACCACCACGTCGACCGGCAATGGCACGCTGACTTTGGCGGCGATGGCGCGGGCGGTGTCCAGCAGGTCCGGTTCGTACAGGGACTTGCCCACCGGGTGACCGGCGGCGGCCAGGAAGGTGTTGGCGATGCCGCCGCCAACGATCAGTTGATTGCAGATCTGGCTCAGGCTGTTGAGCACGTCCAGCTTGGTCGACACCTTGGAGCCGGCCACGATGGCAGCCATTGGCTGAGCCGGAGCGCCCAGCGCCTTGCCCAGTGCGTCCAGTTCAGCAGCCAGCAGCGGGCCAGCGGCGGCGACCTTGGCGAACTTGGCCACGCCGTGGGTCGAGCCTTCGGCGCGGTGAGCGGTGCCGAACGCGTCCATCACGAACACGTCACACAGCGCCGCATATTGCTGGGCCAGTTCGTCGCTGTTCTTTTTCTCGCCCTTGTTGAAGCGCACGTTTTCGAACAGCACGATGTCGCCGGCTTTAACGTCAACGCCACCCAGGTAGTCAGCCACCAGCGGCACGTCACGGCCCAGGGCTTTGCTGAGGTAATCGGCAACAGGCTTGAGGCTATTTTCGGCGGAGAACTCACCTTCGGTCGGGCGACCCAGGTGGGAGCAGACCATCACGGCCGCACCTTTTTCCAGGGCCAGCTTGATGGTCGGCAGCGAGGCCAGGATTCGCGCATCGCTGGTGACAACACCGTCCTTGACTGGGACGTTGAGGTCTTCGCGGATCAGTACGCGCTTACCTTGCAGATCGAGGTCGGTCATCTTCAACACGGTCATGGGTCGCAGTTCCTGAATTACTGTTGAGGTTGTTTAGAGGCGATGTGCAGATAATGTTCCGCAACATCCAGCATGCGGTTGGCAAAACCCCATTCGTTGTCGAACCAGGCCAGGATATTGACCAGCCTTGGGCCGGAAACGCGGGTCTGGCTGGCATCGACAATCGCCGAATGCGGGTCGTGGTTGAAATCACAACTGGCGTGGGGCAATTCGGTGTAGGCCAAAAGGCCCTTGAGCGGGCCGCTGGTGGCGGCGTCGCGCAGGATCCGGTTGACCTCCGTCGCATCGGTGTCGCTGACGGTTTGCATGGTGATGTCCAAGCAGGACACGTTCACCGTCGGCACCCGTACGGCTTTGGCCTGGATTCGCCCGGCAAGTTCCGGCAACAGTCGCTCGATGCCACGGGCCAGGCCGGTGGACACCGGAATCACTGACTGGAACGCCGAGCGCGTGCGGCGCAGGTCTTCGTGGTGGTAGGCGTCGATCACCGGCTGGTCGTTCATCGCCGAGTGGATCGTGGTGATCGACACGTAATCCAGGCCGATCGCCTGATCCAGCAAGCGCAACAGCGGCACGCTGCAGTTGGTGGTGCAGGAAGCGTTGGACACCAGCAGCTCATCGCCCGTCAGGCAATCCTGATTGATGCCGTAGACGATGGTGGCGTCGACATCCGCCTCGCTGGCCATCGGCTGGGAAAACAGCACACGCGGCGCGCCGGCGTCGAGGAAACGCTGGCCATCGGCACGGGTGTGGTAGACACCGGAGCATTCCAGCACCAGGTCGACGCCCAGTGCTTTCCAGTCGATGCCTTCGGGGGTGGCACTGCGCAAGACCTGCACGCAGTTGCCATTAATGTGCAGACAATCGCCTTCGACCCGCACTTCGCCAGGGAAGCGGCCGTGGGTGGAGTCAAAGCGTGTCAGGTATTCGATGCTGGCCATGTCGGCCAAATCATTGATCGCGACAATTTCAAACCCGGCCGCCGCCCCTCGCTCGAACAGAGCACGCAAGACGCAACGACCAATGCGGCCGTAGCCGTTGAGTGCAACTTTGTAGGGACGCGGTTGAGGCATGGGGTTCTCGATTACCTTGGGTAACGGGGTGGCTGTCAGACCGCTTTCGCGAGCAAGCCCGCTCCCACATTTAGACCGCGATCTAATGTGGGAGCGGGCTTGCTCGCGAAGGCGTCAGTACAACCACCCCAATTTACAGCCTTAGTCTTCCAGCAGCTCTTCAGCCTGACCCAGGATGTTTTCCAGGGTGAAACCGAACTCTTCGAACAACGCTGGCGCCGGCGCCGACTCACCGTAGGTGGTCATGCCGATCACGCGGCCTTCCAGGCCCACGTACTTGTACCAGTAGTCGGCGTGCGCCGCTTCGATGGCGATACGCGCGCTGACCTGCAACGGCAGCACCGACTGCTTGTAACCGGCGTCCTGGGCTTCGAACACGCTGGTGCACGGCATGGACACAACACGTACGTTGCGGCCTTGGGCAGTCAGCTTGTCGTACGCCTGAACGGTCAGGCCCACTTCGGAACCGGTGGAGATCAGGATCAGCTCCGGCTCGCCGATGCAGTCCTTGAGCACGTAGCCGCCACGGCTGATGTCGGCGATCTGCGCGTCGGTACGCACTTGGTGCTGCAGGTTCTGACGCGAGAAGATCAGCGCCGAAGGGCCGTCCTTACGCTCGATGGCGTGTTTCCAGGCCACGGCGGATTCCACCGCATCGGCAGGGCGCCAGCAATCCAGGTTCGGCGTGGTACGCAGGCTGGTCAGTTGCTCGACAGGCTGGTGCGTCGGGCCGTCTTCACCGAGGCCGATGGAGTCGTGGGTGTACACATGGATCACGCGTTTCTTCATCAGCGCGGCCATGCGTACAGCGTTGCGGGCGTATTCCATGAACATCAGGAAGGTCGCGCCGTAAGGCACCAGGCCACCGTGCAGGGACACGCCGTTCATGATGGCGCTCATGCCGAACTCACGTACGCCGTAGTACATGTAGTTGCCGCTGGCGTCTTCAGCCGACACACCTTTGCAGCCTTTCCACAGGGTCAGGTTGGAACCGGCCAGGTCGGCAGAACCGCCGAGGATCTCAGGCAGCAGGGGGCCAAAGGCGTTCAGGGTGTTCTGGCTGGCTTTACGGCTGGCGATGGTCTCGCCCTTGGCCGCGACTTCGGCGATGTAGGCCGAGGCTTTTTCCGAGAAGTCGACAGGCAGGTCACCGGCGAGGCGGCGGACCAGCTCGTTGGCCAACTCAGGGAACTCGGCGGAGTAGGCGGCGAAACGCTGGTCCCACTCGGCCTCGGTGGCCAGGCCTTTTTCCTTGGCATCCCATTCGGCGTAGATGTCGGCCGGGATTTCGAACGGGCCGTGGTTCCACTTCAGGGCTTCACGGGTCAAGGCGATTTCCGCGTCACCCAGTGGGGCGCCGTGGCAGTCTTCTTTGCCCTGCTTGTTCGGCGAACCGAAACCGATGGTGGTCTTGCAGCAGATCAGGGTCGGCTGCGCGCTCTTGCGGGCGGTGTCGATGGCGGTCTTGATCTCTTCCGGATCGTGGCCGTCGACGTTGCGGATCACCTGCCAGTTGTAGGCTTCGAAACGCTTCGGGGTGTCATCGGTGAACCAGCCTTCGACTTCGCCGTCGATGGAGATGCCGTTGTCATCGTAGAAGGCGATCAGCTTGCCCAGGCCCAGGGTGCCGGCCAAGGAAGCGACTTCGTGGGAAATGCCTTCCATCATGCAGCCATCACCTAGGAACACATAGGTGTGGTGATCGACGATGTTGTGGCCTGTGCGATTGAACTGCGCGCCCAGGACTTTCTCAGCCAGCGCGAAGCCAACGGCGTTGGCCAGGCCTTGGCCCAGGGGACCGGTGGTGGTCTCGACGCCTGGGGTGTAGCCGAATTCCGGGTGACCCGGGGTGCGGCTGTGCAGCTGGCGGAAGCTTTTCAGGTCATCGATAGTGACGTCGTAGCCGGTCAGGTGCAGCAGCGAGTAGATCAGCATCGAGCCGTGGCCGTTGGACAGGACGAAGCGGTCACGGTCGGCAAACGACGGGTTGCTCGGGTTGTGTTTCAGGTAGTCACGCCAAAGCACCTCGGCGATATCCGCCATGCCCATCGGGGCACCGGGATGGCCGCTGTTGGCTTTTTGCACGGCATCCATGCTGAGGGCACGAATGGCGTTGGCACGCTCACGACGGCTGGGCATCGCTGATCTCCTGGGGTTTGCTGAAAAGAAACGGAAAAAAGGACCGGCATTTTCCCTCAGCCACCGCCTGCGGGCAATGACAGATAGTCACTTGAGGACGTTTTTCCTGTGCTTTGGGCGTCAATCCCTTGCAGAAACCTTTAACCAGTTCGTCTAAAGGTTATAGCGAGTGCTTATAACCGCCACTTATCGATCAATATCAAAACTTTTTGATATTGCCCTTGCGATGCATTCCACCCGTCACTAGACTGCTGGCCTTATGAATCTACCCATGCCCTCACTGCGCCCCGACGACGGCGATGAACTGGCAGCCTTGTGCAAGGCCGCTGGCGATCCGTTGCGTTTGAACGTGTTGCGCGCGCTGGCCAACGATTCCTTCGGCGTACTGGAACTGGCGCAGATCTTCGCCATCGGCCAATCCGGCATGAGCCACCACTTAAAGGTGCTGGCCCAGGCCGACCTGGTGGCGACCCGCCGTGAAGGCAATGCGATTTTCTACCGCCGCGCCCTGCCTCATAACGAGTTGTTGGGCGGCAAGCTGCACGCAGCGCTGCTTGAGGAAGTGGATAACCTGAGCCTGCCCGGCGACGTACAGTCGCGCATCAGCCAGGTCCATGGGCAACGCGCTGCCGCCAGCCAGGACTTTTTCGCACGGGTTGCCGAGAAGTTTCGCGCCCAGCAAGACCTGATTGCCGGCCTTGCCCAATACCGCGACAGTGTATTGGCGCTGCTCGACAAGCTGAGCTTCAGTGAAGAGGCCACAGCACTGGAAGTCGGCCCTGGCGACGGCGGTTTCCTGCCGGAACTGGCGCGGCGCTTCCAGCAAGTCACCGCGCTGGACAACAGCCCGGCGATGCTCGAACTGGCGCGCCAGCTGTGTGAACGCGAGTCGCTGGGCAATGTCAGCCTGCAGTTGGCGGACGCGCTGAACAACACAACGTTGAAGGCCGACTGCGTGGTGCTGAACATGGTCTTGCACCATTTCGCCGCCCCCGCCGACGCGCTCAAGCAAATGGCCGGGCTGCTGCAACCCGGCGGTAGCCTATTGGTTACGGATTTATGCAGCCACAACCAGAATTGGGCCAGGGAGGCCTGCGGTGATCTCTGGTTGGGTTTTGAACAGGACGATCTGGCCCGTTGGGCCACCGCTGCGGGACTCGTTCCCGGGGAAAGCCTCTATGTAGGTTTACGTAATGGTTTCCAGATTCAGGTCCGCCATTTTCAGCGGCCGGCTGGCGACACTCACCATCGGTAAATATCAGGAAAACATCGAGA
Organism: Pseudomonas azotoformans; assembly: GCF_001579805.1. Lineage (NCBI taxonomy): Bacteria > Pseudomonadati > Pseudomonadota > Gammaproteobacteria > Pseudomonadales > Pseudomonadaceae > Pseudomonas > Pseudomonas azotoformans. The sequence goes on from NZ_CP014546.1 coordinate 1,000,080, forward strand.
TGAGCGAATACTCCCTTTTCACCTCCGAGTCCGTGTCTGAAGGGCATCCGGACAAAATCGCCGACCAGATTTCTGACGCGGTGCTGGACGCCATCATTGCTGAAGACAAGTTTGCCCGTGTGGCGTGCGAGACTCTGGTGAAAACCGGTGTAGCGATCATCGCCGGCGAAGTGACCACCACCGCCTGGGTTGACCTGGAGCAGATCGTTCGTGACGTGATCACCGACATCGGCTACACCAGCTCCGACGTCGGCTTCGACGGCGCGACCTGCGGTGTAATGAACATCATCGGCAAGCAATCCCCGGACATCAACCAGGGTGTCGACCGTGCCAAGCCTGAAGATCAGGGCGCCGGCGACCAGGGCCTGATGTTCGGCTATGCCAGCAACGAAACCGACGTGCTCATGCCTGCGCCGATCACCTTCTCGCACCAGTTGGTGCAGCGTCAGGCCGAAGCGCGTAAATCCGGCTTGCTGCCGTGGCTGCGCCCGGACGCCAAGTCCCAGGTGACCTGCCGTTATGAAGGCGGCAAGGTTGTGGGCATCGACGCTGTCGTGCTGTCGACCCAGCACAACCCGGACGTGTCCTACGCCGACCTGCGCGAAGGCGTGATGGAGCTGATCGTCAAACACGTGCTGCCGGCCGAGCTGCTGAGCAAAGACACCCAGTTCCACATCAACCCGACTGGCCAGTTCATCATCGGCGGCCCGGTGGGCGACTGTGGCCTGACCGGTCGCAAGATCATCGTCGACAGCTACGGCGGCATGGCCCGTCACGGCGGTGGCGCGTTCTCCGGTAAAGATCCATCCAAGGTTGACCGTTCGGCTGCCTACGCCGGTCGTTACGTGGCCAAGAACATCGTCGCGGCCGGCCTGGCCGAGCGTTGCGAGATCCAGGTTTCCTACGCGATTGGCGTGGCCCAGCCTACATCGATCTCGCTGAATACCTTCGGCACCGGCAAGATCAGCGATGACAAGATCGTAAAACTGGTGCGCGAGATCTTCGACCTGCGCCCTTACGCGATCACCACCATGCTCGACCTGCTGCACCCGATGTACCAGGAAACCGCAGCCTACGGCCACTTCGGGCGTACCCCTGCGCAGAAGACTGTCGGCAACGACACCTTCACCACCTTCACCTGGGAAAAAACCGACCGCGCCAACGACCTGCGGACCGCCGCCGGCCTGTAATCGCTCTCGGTACACAAAAGCCCTGCCGGGTTCATCCGGCGGGGCTTTTTATTGCCGCCCGAATGGCGCGACGACCTTCACAGTTTTTGGATCCAAAGCTTGCAGGCCCAATGATGGCCCCTTAGAATCCGCGCCCTCTCGGGCCCTTCACCTTATTTGGATATTGCCCTGCGCCAGCCCGGGATTCATCAGCGCGCAGGCAATCGAACATTGAGGTTTTTCATGCGCATTTCCACGCTCGCCCCCGCCGCCCTGCTGCTCAGCCTGTTCGCCCTGCCGGTTAACGCCGCCGACCTGAGCGCACTGAGCGGCGCCCTGAGCGCCCAACTGGGTGGCGGCAACTCCGGCGACTGCCAGAAACAAGCCGCAGATCTGCAAACCAAGATCGATGCTGCCGAAGCCCAGAAGGACACCTTGAAAGTAAAGGCCTTCAAAGCCGCCCAGGACCAGATCAACAAAGGTTGTGACAAACTTTCTGAAGCCCAGGCCAAAGCCGACGCCAAGCAGCAAACACAGGAGGCCAAGGCCGATAAGCCCGACGCCGTAAAAGCCCTGGGCGGCCTGTTCAAGTAAATAGAAACACCCCGTAAAAAGCCCCGCAGCGTCGGGGCTTTTTTGTGGCCGAGAGGATCATTTAGGCTGGGCACCCTTTCCGGGCAAGGATGCTCACGATGCCTTTACTGATAGCGTTTGTACTCAGCCTTTTACCTCTCAGCGGGTGGGCCGAAGAGTGCCCAGACGCCGCCAGGGCACAGTTCAACACCCTGGCCGAACAGATACGCCTCTGGGACGACAGCTACCATCGCCTCAACCAATCCCCCGTGAGCGATGAACTCTATGACCAGGCACGCCAGCGCCTGGCCCACTGGCGCCAATGCTTCCCCGAATCCACCACGAAACCCGACAAGCCACTGGCGAGTTCACGCGGCACCCTGCCTCATCCCATTGCCCATACGGGCCTTGAGAAACTGCAGGATGAACAGGCCGTCGGCGCCTGGCTGCGAACACGCGAAGATGTCTGGATTCAGCCCAAGGTGGATGGCGTGGCGGTGACCCTGATCTATCAACAAGGTCGCCTGCGACAAGTCATCAGCCGGGGCGATGGCCTCATGGGCCACGACTGGTCCGCCTCCGCACGCAAGATCCCTGGCATCGTCCAACAGTTGCCGGAACCCATCGACCTGGTGCTGCAAGGTGAACTCTATTTGCGGCTCGACGACCATGTGCAGTCGGCTAACGGCGGGCTAAATGCCCGCAGCAAAGTGGCCGGGCTGATGAACCGCCTGCAACTGAGCGACACCGATGCCAGCGGCATTGGCCTGTTCGTCTGGGCGTGGCCCAAGGGGCCAGCTTCCTTTACCGAGCGCCTGGCCACACTGGCGCGCTGGGGCTTCACCGACAGTCGTCGCTTCAGCCAACCCATCCGTGACATCGCCGAAGCCACGCACTGGCGCGCCTATTGGTACAACCACCCACTGCCATTCGCCAGCGATGGGGTGGTGGTGCACCAGGCTCAGCGCGCGCCCGCCGAACGCTGGCAAGCCAGCGAGCCCTATTGGGCTGCCGCCTGGAAGTACCCGGCAGGCAAGGCCCTGGCACTGGTGCGCAACGTGCAATTCAAGATCGGCCGCACCGGACGCATAACCCCCATGCTGGAGCTGGAACCGGTGCGACTGGATGACCGACAGATCAGCCGGGTGAGCGCCGGCTCATTGAAACGTTGGCAAGCGCTGGATATCCGCCCTGGCGACCAGATATCCATCAGCCTGGCGGGCCAGGTGATCCCGCGGCTGGACGAAGTCATTCTGCGAAACACCCACAGGGCAGACCTGAAAGTGCCTGACCCACGGGACTTCCATGCCTTGAGCTGCTGGCAACTGGACCCCGGCTGCGAAGAGCAGTTACTCGCACGCCTCACCTGGCTGAGCAGCAATCAAGGCCTTGCGCTACCCCATATAGGTCGCGAAACCTGGAACGTATTGATCCAGGCCGGTCTAATCGCAGGCTTTCTCGATTGGTTAACCCTGGATGCGGCAGAGCTTGCTAACATTGAAGGCTTCGGTGATCGCAGCCGCGCACGCGTGGTCGAAAGCCTCCACAGCGCGCGGCAACGGCCCTTTGCCCAATGGCTCAAAGCCTTGGGCGTACCGCCCGCGGCACGCAACAACCTGGAAGGCGACTGGCAGACGCTGGTCGCGAGAGACACCCAGGCCTGGCTGGCCATCGATGGCATCGGCCCGGGTCGCGCGGCGCAACTGAGCGCTTTTTTCCGCGACCCGCAAGTACAGGCCTTGGCAGACACATTACGCGTGGCCGGCATCGACGGGTTCTAAACCCAAGCCGACCACCAGATTGCGACTTTGGAGCCCCACATGAAATTTCTAGCCCCCGTTGCCCTGACCGTTGCAAGCTTCATGGCCACACCGTTGCTGGCCGCCGAACAAGCACCACAGCTCACCGGCTGCGCCGCCAAGCGCCAAGCCATCAGCACCCAGATCGAGCAGGCCAAGGCCGCCGGCAACAGTGCGCAACAAGCTGGTCTGGAAAAAGCCCTGAGCGAAGTCACCGCCAACTGCACCGACGCGTCCTTGAAGAAGGAGCGGGAAAACAAGGTGCTCGATGCCAAGCATGAAGTCAGCCGCCGTCAGGGCCGACCTCGACAAGGCCATGAAAAAGGGCGACGCGGACAAGATAAACAAACGCAAAGACAAACTCGCCGAGTCCCGCAAAGAACTGCAGGACGCCGTAGAAGAACTCGACCAGTAAAACCGGTCAGTGGTCCCGGAACTGTTTATGGCAGGCGCTGCAGGCATCTTCGATTTTCTGCACCGCCGGCCCCAGGTTGCTGGCCTTGTAAGGCTGGACCTGGCTGATGGTCACCAACTCACCGGTGGCCGCTTCAAGGTTGCGGGCCAGTTGCTGGAATTGCGCCTGTTTCTGCCAGACATCGTCCTTGGCGCTGGTGTGATCTTCCTCGCGCACGCTCGGGAAATGCTTCCACGGCTCATGGGACAACGCATCCAGCTTGACCGCGCCTTCGGCAAATTTAGCGCCGTCGAAGGGGATGCGCCCACGCAGCATGCCGCCCAGGTCTTCGCCGGTCTTGAGCATCTGCTTGAAGATCGCCTTGCGCTGGCCCAGCGGCGAATTGGGGTCCACGCCGCCACAGGCGGACAGTGTCAGGCAGGCCAGCAATACAACGGTCAGTCTTTTAAAAGTCATGGTGGCTTCGAGGTCACGGGAAACGGCGGCCAGTATCCTCGCCCCGCCCGTAAAGACCAATAGCCCTATTAATAATAAGGGTTGCCCAATTGCACTACCGCGTGGGCAATCGCTTCAGGAATGGTTTGTATGCATGTCACGTTGAAACCCTGGAGCCGCCGCCTGGCGTGGGCTCTGCCGATGATCGCGCTGCTGGCCGGCTGCGATGCGGGCAAAGAAACAGCCAAAGATGAAACTTCGAAGCCCCATGCTGTGGCCACCTATGTCAGCGCACCGTGGGAAGCCCTGCCGGTGGTGTCCGACAGCGACCTGCTGGCCGGCTTTGAATCCTGGCGCAGTGCTTGCCAGCGCCTCAAGGCCGACCCGATCTGGGGAGCTACTTGTGCAGCCGCCGCGACCGTGCCCACGAATGCTACGGCGGTGCGTGGCTTCCTCAAGGAGCGCCTGGATGTATTCGGCCTGCGCTCTGCCGACAACACGCCCAACGGCTTGATCACCGGCTATTACGAGCCGGTCTACCCCGGCAGCCTGACCAAAACCGCCAAAGCCAACGTGCCGGTATACGGCGTGCCGGACGACCTGATCATCGTCAACCTGGAAAGCATCTACCCCGAACTCAAGGGCAAGCGCCTGCGCGGTCGCCTGGAAGGTCGCGTGCTCAAGCCTTACGACGATGCCAGCGCCATCAACGGCCAGGGCTCCACGGCCAAACCGATTGCCTGGCTGACGGACCCGATGGACCTGCAGTTCCTGCAAATCCAGGGCTCGGGCCGCATCCAACTGGCCGGTGGGCGTCAACTGCGCGTCGGTTATGGCGACCAGAACGGCTATCCCTACCGCCCGATCGGCCGCTGGCTGGTTGAACAAGGCGAGTTGAAGAAAGAAGACGTGACCATGGGCGCCATCAGCGCCTGGGCCAAGGCGCACCCGCAGCGCATACCGGAACTGCTGGCGAGCAACCCGAGCTATGTGTTCTTCAGCGCGCGCCCCGACAGCAATGAAGGCCCGCGCGGCTCCTTGAATGTACCATTGACCGCTGGCTACAGCGTGGCGGTGGATCGCAAAGTGATTCCGTTGGGCAGTTTGTTATGGCTGTCGACCACCAAGCCGGATGGTTCGCCGATCGCACGGCCCGTCGCTGCACAGGACACTGGCGGCGCAATCACGGGTGAAGTGCGCGCGGATCTGTTCTGGGGCACCGGCGATGCGGCGGGTGAACTGGCGGGCAATATGAAGCAGCAGGGGCAGATCTGGATGTTGTGGCCAAAGGGTGCGGCGTTGCCACAGGTGCCGGATGCACCTGCGGGGAGCTGAAGACGCTCTGCCCAACTCAATGTATTGGGGCTGTGGTGAGGGGGCTCACCACACAAGCCCACTCCCCCAAGGACCTTTATCAACCGTCAGATCGAGACAAAGAAGAAACTCGCAATCAACGCCATCCCCACGAACCACACAAGCGAACGCAACATCGCCCAATCCGCCAGGTAGCAGATGATGTACAGCAGGCGGCTGGTGATAAACAGCACAGCCAGCACATTGATGGTCACCAATTCGGCCGTACCCGCCAGGTGCGCGATGATCACTGCCGCCGCGAAGGCCGGGGTGACTTCAAAACTGTTGAGCTGGGCACTGTGGGCACGCTTGGCAAACCCTTCAAGGGTGTCCAGGAAAGCGCGAGGGTCGTGGTTCTGCCGTGGGCCGAACTTGCCGCCGCTGAACTTGGCCACACCTGTGCACAGGTAAGGTAGAAAAATTGCGATCAACACACACCAGAAAGCGACCGTCATCACACATTCCTTTTGTAGTTTTAAACAGCGATTAGAGTTTTAGCACTAAAAATACCAAACCGCACTCACCCGCTATGAGCCCTGGCTGGCCCAAAGGTTCTATGGCGTTTTATCCAATGCCTTGCAACATCGTGCCACTGGCGCGGTCCATCCACCCAACCCTGCACTGCCACCCAACCTCCAAGGACCCCGGATGCTTGAACTTGTCGCCGCCTTTATTTGCCTCACCACCCTGCTCACCTATGTGAATTTCCGTTTTATCGGCCTGCCGCCCACCATCGGTGTGATGGTCACGGCCCTGGTGTTTTCGCTGATCCTGCAAGGCTTGAGCGTTCTCGGCTACCCAGGCCTGGAAGAGCGTATCCAGCAATTGATCGGCCAGATCGACTTCGGCGATTTGCTGATGAACTGGATGCTGTCGTTCCTGCTGTTCGCCGGCGCCCTGCACGTGAACCTGAACGACCTGCGCAGCTACCGCTGGCCCATCGGCCTGCTGGCGACCTTCGGCGTATTGATCGCGACCGTGGTGATCGGCAGCTTGGCGTATTACATCTTCGCCCTGTTTGGCTGGCACGTGAGCTTCCTTTACTGCCTGCTATTTGGTGCGCTGATTTCACCCACCGACCCGATTGCGGTACTGGGCGTGCTGCGTACCGCCAATGCCTCGAAACCGCTGAAAACCACCATCGTGGGCGAGTCACTGTTCAACGACGGTACCGCTGTCGTGGTCTTCACCGTGCTGCTGGGCATCGCACAGCTGGGCGAAACCCCGACCGTCGGCGCCACCGCCCTGCTGTTCGCCCATGAAGCCATCGGCGGCGTGGTATTCGGCGGTCTGATCGGCTACTTGGTCTACCTGATGATCAAGAGCATCGAGCAGCACCAGATCGAAGTGATGCTGACCCTCGCCCTGGTGATCGGCGGCTCGGCGATGGCCACCGAGCTGCACGTCTCGGCACCGATTGCGATGGTGGTAGCCGGTCTGATCATCGGCAACCTGGGCCGCAAGCTGGCGATGAATGACATGACCCGTCGCTACCTCGATGGCTTCTGGGAGCTGCTCGACGACATGCTCAATGCGCTGCTGTTCGCCCTGATCGGCATGGAACTGCTGCTCTTGCCGTTCAACTGGTTGCACGTATTCGCCGCCAGCCTGCTGGCCGTGGCAATCCTGCTGTCGCGCCTGTTGACGGTGGCCCCGGCGATCCTGCTGCTACGGCGCTGGCGCACGGTGCCACGCGGCACCATCCGCATCCTCACTTGGGGCGGTTTGCGTGGTGGTGTATCGGTAGCGTTGGCCCTGGCACTGCCGCTGGGCCCGGAGCGTGACCTGCTGCTGAGCATCACGTACATCGTGGTGCTGTCGTCGATCCTGTTGCAGGGCTTGAGCATCGGCAAGCTGGTCAAGCGCGTGACCCGGGATGAGCCCCAGGCCGCACCTGACACTCACTGATCCTTGTCGATCCGCTGCGGATGCCTGGGGTCCGCAGCCTTCTTGCCTGGCAGGCTGCTTTCGCTGCGAATCTGCGCGTGGCTGATCAGCGCAAAGATAAAGCTGCCGCCAATGATATTGCCCGCCAGCGTCGGCCCGGCGAACACCAGCCAGAAGTCCTTCCACGCCAGTTCGCCGGCAAACACCAGGTATGACACCTCCGCCGAACCCACCACGATATGGGTAAAGTCCCCCAGCGCCATCAGGTAAGTGATCAGGATGATGATGAACATCTTGGCGCTTTCCATCGACGGGATCATCCACACCATGGTCGCGATCATCCAGCCGGAGATGATGCCTTTGGCGAACATCTGGCTGGCGTCGTTTTCCATGATCTTGCGCCCGATTTCGAGGAAGGCCTGGTCAGTCCGGGTATCGAAGATCGGCAAGTGCAACATCACATAAGCCACCAGCAGGGTGCCGCACAGGTTGCCGACCAGTACCACCGTCCATAATCGCAACAGTCGCCCGGCGTTGCCCAGGGTGGGCTTGCTCATCACCGGCAGCACCGCCGTCAGGGTGTTTTCGGTGAACAACTGCTGACGCGCGAGGATCACCGCCAGGAAGCCTGCGCAGTAACCGAAGCTGGCGATCACCTTGAAGGCTTCGCCATCCGGCAGGCGCGAGTTGAGCAACCCCATCGCCATCAGCGACAGTCCCATGGTCAACCCGGCGGCCAACGCCGACCACCACAAGGCGGCGACGCTGCGCTCCAACTCCTGGTCGCCCTGGGTACGGATGATTTCATGCAATACCGCCGCGCGGGGTGGCTGGTTTTTGTCGACGTCCTGCTGCTCTTCCTGCGACAGGTTGGGGGTTTTGCCTGATTCGTCGGTGGCCATGATCATCCGGAGTCCAAGGGGTGCCTGTAGCTACGACACGCCGCCGCGATGGCTGTTCAGTGGCCAGGCAACTAAACCTTTAGCTTCCAGGCCTTGGCCATCTCCACGGTGGTAGAACTGGAGGCCTTGTCCCAGGGCTTGTTGCGCGCCTTGTAACTGTCCTCAAGGGTGTCGAGTACCCGGTTGAATTCGGTGGCCGTGGTGGACCATGCCAAGTCTTGGGCCGCACGGTGCAACAGTTCAACGTTAGACTCGGGCTGGCCGGGTCGGAACAGCGACGGGTAGATCACCTCACGCGTGAAGTTTTCAGCTTTCGTCGCAATATCACGCACGCTCATCTCAGCGACAGCACGGCCAATGACCTTGGACTTCGGCAATGCACCGCCTGCGATCTGCTTGGCCGCCGCTTGCAACAACTGCTGAAAATTGGGCTGACGGGCGACATTGAGGCGCCGCCCCAACCAATCGATGTGCTCCGGACGCTGGGCAAGGACATCGAGATTGCGCAGAGCCGATAAGATTTTCGGCGTGAACACCAACGCGCCTTGCGCCTGGTTCGCCTCGGTAATCGCAGAATCCAGGACTTGCAACGCCTGTTTTGCGCTATCCCGAAACATCAGCACATCCGAGGCGGCGGGGTCTTTTTGCAGCGTCGGTTGCACGCTGGCGAGCATTGAATCATCCATGGCCAACACGGCGTCATCCAGCGATTGGAAAGCGTGGTGCTCAAGTGCGGTGGTGCGACGCTCCAAATGCGCGTCTACCGCCTGGCGCGCCTTCGCTTGCAGGTGTTGCTTCTGCTCATCCTGCATCGTGAAGTTGACCGTGCCCGTGAGCAGGCCTCGAAAATCGCCTTTTTCAGTCTTGAGGGGCAATGTCACGATCTGCTCGGCGAACGCTTCGAGCTTTTTGTCCTGGAAGGCACCAGCAGCCGAATGCGCAACGCCCGTGATGCGATCTGCCAAGTGGCTCAAAAAACTGCCACTGCGCGCTCGCTCACCAGAGGCATCTGACTCGAACTTGACGATCAACGCCTCGGACTTGGCCAGGGGGCTCTCGGGAAACGCCCGATCCACCACACCTGGCGCCGGGGTATTGAGCAGCAGGCCACCATCCTTGAATGCGGTGCTTTCAGCTGACGCCTGAAAGCCATGACCTTGTTCCACGGGGCTCTTGAACACCAGTGGCAACGCGCCGGAAATATGCGCCGCCCTGGCGATGTCCATCTGCGGCGTCAGGCTCGCATTGAACACCACCAGCTGTGGACGGTCGGCAAACATGCCGGTGCCGGTGATGTTGAGTTGCTTGATCGCAGGTACATCCCGACTCAGCACCTCAAGATCACCAAACGTAGGAGCGCCTCCGGCACTCAACCTGTCAGCAATGCGCATGATTTGCGCCGAGCGGGTTTCCCGAGGGGTTTGCGCGATATGACCCAGAATCGACTGGCGCGACTCATTGCGAATCAGTTCTTCAAGGGGAAGTGCCTCGGTCTGCAGGCGCGGCAGCAAGGTCATCAACAATTGCGAGGTACTGCCGACGGCGCCGGGCAAGCGCCCGACCAGCTTGCCCAGTGTCGTACTGGCATCCTGCATCCAGGCCGTCACGGCGTCTTGGCTATTGAGCAGGCTTGGCAAATCGATACCATCCGACAACTTGTCGAACGCTTCAGCCCCCATGCCACTGGCAATCAGTGCTGCTGAAATAGCACCGGCAGATGAGCCGGAAATCGATTGGATACCTTGCAGCTTCTGGGCGTCCTCAAGTGCCCGCACCACCCCCGAGAAAGCAATGCCCTTGGCGCCACCGCCACTGAGTACCAGGCTGGTAACAGGGGGGGCCGATAAAAACACGTCCACCCGTCCCTGCTGATCACGCATGAGTGTCACATTGCGCGTGCCCACCCCCTCCACCAGCGGCGTCTCCACCGCTTGCTGGGTCGGGGCATACGCCTCTTCAGTCACTGAGGGTTGAATCTTGGTGATCGAGTTAAACACTTTCATCCATGGGCTCTCTCTACAGGGTGTGGTCCTGAGTGATGAGAGCGCCTGGGAAAGATCCGTGCGGAATGATTTGGTAAAGCAAATCACAGCGCAGCAGGGTTACTCGGGAAGGCTATCGTCCTTGAACTGGTCCTTCACGTACCGGATCTCGGTGCGGCCGTGGGGCGCGGGCAGACCATCTTCGCCGAGGTTGACGAAGACCATTTTCTCTACCGTGAGGATACTTTTTCGGGTGATCTTGTTGCGCACTTCACAGGTCAAGGTGATGGAGGTGCGACCAAATTCGGTAGCGGTAATGCCCAGTTCGATGATGTCGCCCTGGCGCGAAGCGCTGACGAAGTTGATTTCGGAGATGTACTTGGTTACCACGCGCTGGTTGCCCAGTTGGACGATGGCGTAGATCGCCGCCTCTTCGTCGATCCAGCGCAGCAGGCTGCCGCCGAACAGGGTGCCGTTGGGGTTGAGGTCTTCGGGTTTTACCCATTTGCGGGTGTGGAAGTTCATGGTCACTCCAAAGCGTCTTGCGAAATGATGGGCAACATCATGGCAGAGCCTGGGCCCAAGCTCTACGCACCATTGCCTATCAACCCCATCAGCGATCTTCATATGGCCGACGGAAAGGCTTGGGAAGTCTGGCGCACACGGCTATAATCGGCGCCGTTTCAAAACGGTCATCTCTAGTTGATACCGTTCTCCCGCCACCTGTCCGAGGGGCGCTGCAGCAGGTTCAACCTGTCAGGCTCGGATGGGGCGTTGTCCGGCCTGGTTAGCCAGCTGGATACTAAACGCACAACGGCGCCCATTCGCACACTACGAATGGAGGCTCTTCATGAGCGCTGTAAACACGCCTGCAGATTTCAACGACTACAAAGTCGCCGACATGTCCCTCGCTGCCTGGGGCCGTCGCGAAACCTTTATCGCCGAATCCGAAATGCCTGCCCTGATGGGTCTGCGCCGCAAGTACGCCGCTGAGCAACCGCTCAAAGGCGCGAAGATCCTCGGCTGCATCCACATGACCATCCAGACTGCCGTGCTGATCGAAACCCTGGTTGCCCTGGGTGCCGAAGTGCGTTGGTCCTCTTGCAACATCTTCTCGACTCAAGACCAGGCCGCTGCCGCTATCGCCGCTGCCGGTATCGCTGTATTCGCCTGGAAAGGCGAGACCGAAGAAGAGTACGAGTGGTGCCTGGAGCAAACCATCCTCAAGGATGGCGCGCCATGGGATGCCAACATGATCCTCGACGACGGCGGCGACCTGACCGAGCTGCTGCACAAGAAGTACCCGCAGATCCTGGACCGCGTCCACGGTGTGACCGAAGAAACCACCACCGGCGTGCACCGCCTGTTGGACATGCTGGCCAAGGGCGAGCTGAAAATCCCGGCCATCAACGTCAACGACTCGGTGACCAAGAGCAAGAACGACAACAAGTACGGCTGCCGTCACAGCCTGAACGATGCCATCAAGCGCGGTACCGACCACCTGCTGTCGGGCAAGCAAGCCCTGGTGATCGGCTACGGTGACGTGGGCAAGGGTTCGTCCCAGTCCCTGCGTCAGGAAGGCATGATCGTAAAAGTCTCCGAAGTTGACCCGATCTGCGCCATGCAAGCCTGCATGGACGGTTTCGAAGTGGTTTCGCCGTTCATCAACGGCCAGAACGACGGCACTGAAGCCAGCATCGACAAGGCCCTGCTGGGCAAGATCGACCTGATCGTGACCACCACCGGTAACGTGAATGTCTGCGACGCGAACATGCTCAAGGCCCTGAAGAAGCGCGCTGTTGTCTGCAACATCGGCCACTTCGACAACGAAATCGACACGGCTTTCATGCGTAAAAACTGGGCATGGGAAGAAGTGAAGCCACAGGTACACAAGGTTCACCGTACCGGTGCAGGCGATTTCGACCCGCAGAACGACGACTACCTGATCCTGCTGGCTGAAGGCCGCCTGGTTAACCTCGGCAACGCCACTGGCCACCCAAGCCGCATCATGGACGGCTCGTTCGCCAACCAGGTACTGGCGCAGATCTTCCTGTTCGGCCAGAAGTACGCCGACCTGTCGCCTGCCCAGAAAGCCGAGCGCCTGACCGTGGAAGTATTGCCGAAGAAACTCGACGAAGAAGTGGCCCTGGAAATGGTCCGCGGCTTTGGCGGCGTAGTGACTCAACTGACCAAGACCCAGGCCGACTACATCGGCGTGACCGTCGAAGGTCCGTTCAAGCCGCACGCTTATCGGTACTAAGCAGCTGCAAGCTTTCAGCTACAAGCGGCAAGTAAAAGCGCTTGTGGTACAGGGCTTGCTACCTCATTGCTCTTTGAGCAGCTGAGAGATGTGAGCTTCAAGCGACAAGATCAGGCGCACCGCCGCTCTTGCCGCTTGAAGCTTGCAACTTGCAGCTGGAGACCTCCCCCATGTCCCAAGACCGTCGCTACAGCTTCGAGTTCTTCCCGACCAAGACCGATGCTGGGCATGAAAAACTGATGGCGACTGCTACGCAGTTGGCCAGCTACAACCCCGACTTCTTTTCCTGCACTTACGGCGCCGGCGGCTCGACCCGTGACCGCACGATCAACACCGTGTTACAGCTGGAAAGCCAAGTCAAAGTTCCCGCCGCTCCGCACTTGTCGTGCGTGGGCGACAGCAAGGCCGACTTGCGCGGCCTGCTGACCCAATACAAGAGCGCTGGCATCAAGCGCATCGTCGCCCTGCGCGGCGACCTTCCGTCCGGCATGGGCATGGCCAGCGGTGAGCTGCGCCACGCCAATGACTTGGTGAGCTTTATCCGTGAAGAGACCGGCGATCACTTCCACATCGAAGTGGCGGCTTACCCGGAGATGCACCCCCAGGCACACAGTTTCGAAGACGATCTGCAGAACTTCGTGCGCAAGGCCAACGCCGGCGCCGACAGCGCGATCACCCAGTACTTCTTCAACGCCGACAGCTACTTCTACTTCGTCGAACGTGTACGGGCCATGGGTGTGAACATCCCCATCGTACCGGGCATCATGCCGATCACCAACTACAGCAAGCTGGCGCGCTTCTCCGACGCCTGCGGTGCCGAGATCCCACGCTGGGTGCGCAAGCAATTGGAAGCCTATGGCGACGACGTCAAGAGCATCCAAGCGTTTGGCGAACAGGTCATCACAAATATGTGTGAAGATTTGTTGAACGGTGGTGCACCGGGGCTACATTTCTATACCCTTAACCAGGCCGAACCGAGCCTTGCGATCTGGAACAACCTCAAGCTGCCGCGCTGAGGTTGTTCAAGCAGTACCCAGGCCCTCGTTTATACGGGGGCTTTTTTGTTCACACACTCCCGGAATGGAAGCCAGCAGTAAATGAATACAGCGTCCCCGACCCCTCGCCCACAGCTGGTTTACCTGGTATTTGGCGCCGAGACCTACCATCAGGAAGCGGTATTCAGCATCGCCAGCGCACTCGCGCATCTGGGCGGTACGCAGAACATGCCGTTGGACATCCAGGTGTTCAGCGATAACCCAACGCCCTACGCGGGACTGCCGGTGCAGGTCCACACACTGGACGACGCCACGCGCCAACGCTGGAGCGAGCCCCACGGCTACCATTTCCGCACCAAACATGTGCTGTTGCGCCAAGTCCTCGAAACCTCGGAACGCGCGCTGCTGATCGACACGGACACGTTTTTCCACGACTCGCCCATGGCACTGTTCGAACGCGTCGCCCCCGGCACCTTGCTGTGCAATGCGTTCCACGCCAAGTACGGCGATAACCGCGAAAGCCCGCTGTACGGTTCCCTGGCGAAGGTATTGGCAGAAAAAGGCTTGGCCGATGACGACATGCCTCTGCTCAATTCCGGCGTCATGGGCCTGGCCCGAGAGGACGCGCACCTGCTGGATCACTCCATCAAACTGATGGACGAGCTGTTTTTACTGGCGGGCGGTGCCTATACCCTTGAGGAGTTCTGCCTGTCGGTAGTTGCCTACCGCACGGTCAACGTGCGCCAGTGCCCGGACCTGATCCACCACTATTGGAGCCGCAAGCAGCTGTTCCGCGCCAAGGTCAAGGCGTGGATCACCAAGCACGCCGCCGCCCCCATCAACGCCGAGGCGTTGGCCGACACACGCAAAGTCTCCGCCCACCTGCCGCGCCCACCGCGCCTGCAGCGCCAGATGTACAAGCTGATCACCCTGGCATTGCCCAAGCGCAAGCAGCAGTTCATCCGCGAGATTCTCTACGGCTGCTACGAACACGAAAACGAATTCGACCAGGCCTGTGGCCCGGTTTGGTGGGACAAAGCCCGGCAGAACCAGGAAGAACGCCAGAAATGCCCGGTGGATGCGCACCAATTGGAACACTGGTTCGCCAACCCCTTGGTACGCCTGATTCTCGGCGAGCGGCGCGCAGCCATCCATGACCACCTGATGAGCTCAGAGGCAAAATAGCATCGCCCGCAGATGCGTGTGCCAGAGCTTCTCTTTAAGGCAGGAGCGTCGTAACCTCAGGGCATGCCCATCATTTTGAAGCTTGTGACCGCTGCCCTTTTGACTTGCCTGAGCCTGGCCGCTTACGGCGAGAAACTGCGCATTGTCACCGAGCCCTGGGCGCCCTATGTGTATGAAGAACAGGGCACCATTCAGGGGCTGGACTACGAAACCACGGTGATCGTGTTCCAACGCCTGGGCGTGGATGTGCAATGGCAGTTCCTGCCCTGGAAGCGCTGCCTGGCCATGCTCGACCAGGGCCATGCCGACGGGGCGCTGGATATTTTCCACAGCCATGAGCGCGATGCCTTGCTGCTGTACCCCAGCGAACCGCTGTCGGAGGTGGAATTCGTGCTGTTCTACGCCAATGAGCGCCCCCATCCCGTTCAAAGCCTCGAAGAGGTGCGCGGCCTGACTGTCGGTACGTCGCCGGGATATCTGTACGGCGCGGCATTCAGCGATTCCCCCCTGTTCAACCGTGAGCCCGCCCCCAGCCATGAAGCCAACTTCGGCAAATTGATGCTCGGGCGTATCGACCTGGTGATCACCGACCGCCGCGTAGGCCAGCATGTGATCAATACGCTGGGCCTGGAAGGCAAGGTCAGCCAGGCGCCGGTGGTGGTCAGCCGCCAGCAACAGTTCCTCGCGGTACGCCGTGGCGCGGGCATGGATCTGTTGGTGCAACGCTTTGCCGCCGAGCTCAAACGCTTCAAGCAAGAGCCGGCCCTATAGCGTTTTGAGCGCCAAATATGGTGGAATCCAAGCGATTACGGGGTCTGGACGCACCGTTGAGCAGCAGGAAAGCAGCGCGCCGTGATTGCTCTGTTATACTCCGGCCTTTCCGCCAGGCTCACGCCCGGCCGCTGATGTCTTGAAAAAGGCACCCAACCCCGCTACAGCGCAGCTTTCAGCCCGCGCGAGCCGGTGGAGTGCCCGCCAGACGCAGCAGGACCGGACGGGATAACGCTCCCCTAAGCGTCATTCACGCCCGGCAAGATTATCCCTTTGGGCCAAGCCCTAACTAAAACAGGATTACTCATGTCCTTTGCTTCCCTCGGTCTCTCCGAGGCTTTAGTCCGCGCCATCGAGGCAGCGGGCTATACCGAGCCTACTCCGGTGCAACAGCGGGCCATTCCCGCCGTGTTGCAAGGTCGCGACCTGATGGTCGCGGCTCAGACAGGTACTGGTAAAACCGGCGGCTTCGCCCTCCCGATTCTGGAGCGGTTGTTTCCCAATGGTCACCCGGACAAATCCCAGCGTCACGGCCCGCGCCAACCGCGCGTACTGGTCCTGACCCCCACCCGCGAACTCGCCGCCCAAGTGCACGACAGCTTCAAGCTGTATGCCCGCGACTTGAAGTTCGTCAGCGCCTGCATCTTCGGCGGCGTCGGCATGAACCCACAGGTTCAGGCCATGTCCCGTGGTGTGGACGTACTGGTCGCCTGCCCGGGTCGCTTGCTCGACCTGTGCGGCCAAGGCAGCGTCGATTTGTCCCACGTGGAAATCCTCGTGCTGGACGAAGCCGACCGCATGCTCGACATGGGCTTTGTCCATGACGTGAAAAAGGTCCTCGCGCGCCTGCCGGCCAAACGCCAGAACCTGCTGTTCTCGGCCACGTTCTCCCAGGACATCACGGCCCTGGCTGGCAAGCTGTTGCACAACCCGGAGCGCATCGAAGTCACGCCGCCGAACACCACGGTCGAGCGTATCGAGCAACGTGTGTTCCGCCTGCCTGCCAGCCACAAGCGTGCGCTGCTGGCCCACCTGATCACCGCCGGCGCGTGGGAACAGGTGCTGGTCTTCACCCGCACTAAGCATGGCGCCAACCGCCTGGCCGAGTACCTGGACAAGCACGGCCTCACCGCCGTCGCCATTCATGGCAACAAGAGCCAGAACGCGCGCACCAAGGCCCTGGCTGACTTCAAGGCCGGCACCGTACGCATCCTGGTCGCCACCGATATCGCCGCCCGCGGCCTGGATATCGACCAGTTGCCACACGTGGTCAACTTCGAGCTGCCGAACGTCGATGAAGACTACGTGCACCGTATCGGCCGTACTGGCCGTGCCGGTCGCTCGGGTGAAGCCATCTCCCTGGTGGCGCCGGACGAAGAAAAACTGCTGAAAAGCATCGAACGCATGACCAAGCAGAAAATCGCCGACGGCGACCTGATGGGCTTCGATGCCAGCACCGTGGAGGCCGAGAAGCCTGAAGCGCGCGAGCGTCCAGACGTGCGTAATCCGCGCAACCCACGCGGTCCGAAGGGTGATGGCCCGAACGGCGGCGGTGGTGGCGGTGGTCGTCGCGACAAGGGCAAAGATAAAGGCAAGGAAAAATCTGCGACCAGCGGCCGTGGCGAACGCCCAGCCCGTGAGCAGAAACCCCGTGAAGGTACCCCGGCCCGCGAACAGCGCCAGCCGAGCCAACCGCCACGCGCCGCTGCCGACCGTGCGCCGGACGAATTCCTCGACGACGACGTGGATAACTTCGGTAACCGCGTCGACTACGTGCCACAGGCCAAACCGGCCCAAGGCCGTGGCCGTCGTCCAGGTGCCCCGGCACAGGGCGCAGGCGCTGGCGCTCCACGTGGCGGTCAGCCACAAGGTGGTCGTCAGAATGGCCCCCGCAACAGCAGCGGCGGCACCACCGGTACACCACCTGCCAAGCGCAACGGCCCGCGTAACGGCGCGCCGCGTGATGGCCAGGCTCGCCGCGAAGACTCGCGCAGCAACAACCGTCGCCCGGCCCGTGACGACCAGCCTCGCTCGTCCGAGCCGGCCGTGCAGAACCCACGCGGTGGCCCGGCGCCAAAGATCATCCACAAGGAGTCGAAGGCTGATCGCTTCCCGACACCCGAGCAGTTGGATCAACTGCCAGGCCGTCCTCGTGGTGAAAAGCCAGCGTTGCTGACCCGCAACCGCTGAGTTTTGTAGCCCAATAAAAAATGCCCCGCATCTTTCGATGCGGGGCATTTTTTTGTGCAGGCAGAAATTACTTCTGCTTAACACCTTCCAGCGAGATGTCCAGGTCCACAGTCTGCGAGGACGGGCCTGGGCCTTTGATGCCGAAGTCGTTCAGGTTGACGGTGGTCTTGGCGTTGAAGCCGGCACGCTCGCCGCCCCACGGGTCTTTGCCCTCACCGTTGAAGGTGGCCTTGAAGGTCACCGGTTTGGTCACGCCGTGGAAGGTCAGGTCGCCGGTCACGTCAGCGGTTTTTTCGCCGGTGGACTTGACGGCAGTGGAGACAAACTTGGCGTCAGCGAACTTGGCAACGTCCAGGAAGTCTTTGCTGGCGATGTGCTTGTCACGTTCTGCGTGGTTGGACCACAGGCTGGCGGTTTTCACGTCGACCGCGATTTTGCTGGACTCAGGCTTGGCGGCGTCCCAGCTGAAGGTGCCATCCCAGTCCTTGAAAGTACCGTGGATGAAGCTGTAGCCCAGGTGGCTGATTTTCCAGTCGATGAAGGCGTGCTGGCCTTCCTTGTCGATCTTGTAGTCAGCAGCCATCACCTGACCTGCAGACAGCAGGGCAGTACCGATTGCCAGAGCGGCGAGGGTCTTTTTCAACATGCGTTCTATTCCTTGTGAGTCGAGGTTGAACATCAGGCTTTGCGGCCCAGCATACGAAGCAGGGTCACATCACGGTCAATGAAGTGGTGTTTCAACGCAGCCACGCCGTGCAAGCCGGCGAAGACCACCAACACCCAAGCGAGGTACAGATGCACCAGGCCGGCGTTATCTGCCTGGTCCGGTAGTCCGGAAACCACGGCAGGAATCTCAAACAGGCCAAACACCGGGATACCGACACCGTCTGCGGTGGAAATCAGGTAACCAGCGATCATCACGGCAAACAACCCGAGATACAGGAACCCGTGGCCAAAGGCAGCGCCGATACGGGTCATGCGGCTGTAGCTGGCCAGCGGTGGCGGCGGCGGGCTCACCAGACGCCAGACAATACGCACCAGCATGATGGCGAACAGCGTGATGCCAATGCTCTTATGCAGGTCCGGCGCGTCTTTACGCCAGGCGCTGTAGTAGTCGAGACCGACCATCCACAGGCCCAGGGCGAACAAGCCAAACACCACCAGGGCCACGCCCCAGTGCAAAACCATGCTGACCCAGCCATAGCGGGCCGGTGAATTACGTAACTGCATGTACTTAATCCCGTAGTAGTGCGCCCAAGACTAGCGATTTACCTATCGAATTAAAGCGGAAAATTTCGCTTTGAAATATCGAGAAATACGATCAATAGCCTATGCATAATAAATTAACGAGGGATTAAGACTATTCCTAAGAAACGTGACAGACCGTCCTGCCTTTACCGTCAATTCACGTGTAATGCCTTGTGACATAGCCGTCCATTGCATAGGCTTGCGCGATTGTTTTACCTGCGCCCGCCGCAGGACCGCTTCGAGGAGATCACCGATGGGCTTGAACAACCAGTGGATGCAACGCGACCTGGCGGTGCTGTGGCATCCCTGTACCCAGATGAAAGACCACCAGCAACTGCCGCTGATCCCGATCAAGCGCGGTGAAGGCGTGTGGCTGGAAGACTTCGAAGGCAAGCGCTACCTCGATGCCGTCAGTTCCTGGTGGGTCAACGTGTTTGGCCACGCCAACCCGCGTATCAACCAACGCATCAAGGACCAGGTCGACCAGCTGGAACATGTGATCCTCGCCGGCTTCAGCCACCAGCCGGTGATCGAGCTGTCCGAGCGCCTGGTGCAGATGACGCCCGAGGGCCTGACCCGCTGCTTCTATGCCGACAACGGCTCGTCCTGCATCGAAGTCGCGTTGAAGATGAGCTTCCACTATTGGCTCAACCGCGGCCTGCCGAACAAGAAGCGCTTCGTCACCCTGACCAACAGCTACCACGGCGAAACCATCGCTGCGATGTCGGTGGGCGACGTGCCGCTGTTCACCGAGACCTACAAGGCGCTGCTGCTCGACACGATCAAAGTGCCAAGCCCCGATTGCTACCTGCGCCCCGAAGGCGTGAGCTGGGAAGACCACTCGCGCACGATGGCCCAGGTAATGGAGCAGACCCTCGCCGAGCACCACGACACCGTTGCCGCCGTGATCATCGAACCGCTGATCCAGGGCGCCGGCGGCATGCGCATGTACCACCCGGTGTACCTCAAGTTGCTGCGCGAAGCCTGCGATCGCTACGGCGTGCATTTGATCCACGACGAAATCGCCGTAGGCTTCGGTCGCACCGGCAGCATGTTTGCCTGTGAGCAGGCCGGCATCCGCCCGGACTTCCTGTGCCTGTCCAAGGCCCTCACCGGTGGTTACCTGCCGTTGGCCGCCGTGGTCACCACCGATGACGTGTACGACGCGTTCTACGACGACTACCCGACCCTGCGCGCCTTCCTGCATTCCCACAGCTACACCGGCAATCCGCTGGCGTGCGCGGCAGCGTTGGCGACCCTGGATATTTTCGAAGAAGACAACGTCATCGAAAACAACAAGGCCCTGGCCCAGCGGATGGCTAGCGCCACCGCGCATCTGGTGGACCATCCACATGTGTCGGAAGTGCGCCAGACCGGCATGGTGCTGGCCATCGAGATGGTCCAGGACAAAGCCACCAAGACCGCCTACCCCTGGCAGGAACGCCGTGGCCTGAAGGTGTTCGAGCATGCCCTGGAACGCGGCGCATTGTTGCGGCCACTGGGCAGCGTGGTGTATTTCCTACCGCCCTATGTGATTACGCCGGAACAGATCGACTTCCTCGCCGAAGTGGCCAGCGAAGGCATCGACATCGCCACCCACAGCAGCGTCAGTGTTGCCGTGCCGAAAGATTTCCACCCAGGCTTCCGTGATCCGGGCTGATGGCCCGCACCCTTTTTTCAGAGAACCGAAATGAGACTGTCCCGTTTTTTCACCGACACCCCACTGAGCCTTGGCGATCACGAACTGCCGGAAGCCCAGGCGCACTACATCAGCCGTGTGCTGCGCATGGGCGAAGGTGACGCCGTGCAATTGTTCGACGGTTCCGGCCAGGAGTTCCGGGGCAGCCTGCTGGAAGTCGGCAAGAAACGCGTTAGCGTGCAACTCGTCGAAAGCTTTGCCGGCCAAGCTGAATCGCCGCTGCACATCCACCTGGGCCAGGGCTTGTCCCGGGGCGAGCGCATGGATTGGGCCATTCAGAAAGCCACCGAACTGGGCGTCAACGCCATCACGCCGATTTTCAGCGAGCGCTGCGAAGTGCGGCTCAAGGACGAACGCGCCGACAAACGCCTGCTGCACTGGCGCCAGGTGGCGATCAGCGCCTGCGAGCAATGCGGGCGCTCCACGGTACCCGTGATTCACCCACCGCTGCTGCTGACGGATTGGTTGAAACAGACCGAAGCGGACTTGAAGCTGGTGCTGCACCCGGTGGCCGAGCCGATGGTCAGTCACGCCAAGCCTTCCAGCCTGGCCTTTCTGATCGGCCCTGAAGGTGGGCTGACCGACAATGAAGTCGACACCGCCCAAGCCGCCGGCTACCACGCGGCCCGCCTCGGCCCACGTGTATTGCGTACCGAGACTGCGCCGGTGGTGGCGTTGGCGGTCGCCCAGCAGTTGTGGGGCGACTTCTAACGCCTTCTTTTGCAACCCGATCAAATCAGCGCTGGCTCAAGGCCCTGCATATCAATGGAAGGGGCGCGCTGGCTGATCAGCTCGGCCAGCAGTTGGGCGCTACCGCAGGCCAATGTAAAACCCAGCGCGCCGTGGCCAAGGTTTAGCCACAGGTTGCTGCAGGTACTGGCGCCAATCAGCGGTACGCCGGTCGGCGTCGCCGGACGCATACCGGCCCACTCCACCGCATGGGTGTAATCGCCCGCCAGTGGAAAGGTCTCCATGGCCTGGCGTTTCATCAGCGCAAGGCGCTTGGGTTCAAGGCGGGCGTCGAAGCCAACGATATCCACCATCGCTGCGACCCGCAGTTGCTCACCAATACGCGCGTAGACGATCTTGCGGTCGTAGTCGGTGATACTCACATTCGGCGCCTGGTGTTGAGCACCAATCGGTACGCTGAGGCTGTAACCCTTGAGCGGGTACAGCGGCAACGGCACACCCAACTCGGCGCTACGATATCCGGCCGCCAGCACCAGATGCTCAACGGGCATCACCTCATCCCCTAACTCGATGGCCTGCACTGTGCCCGCGGCGTGGCGAATGCCGGTGACCTTGCGGCCCAGCAAAAACCGGCAACGTCCCGACGCTTCCAGCCGCGCCGCCAACTGCTGGCAGAAGGCATGACAATCAGCGACTTCTTCATTCGGCGTGTAGATCCCGCCGACAAAACCACCGTCCGCCAGCGCGGGTTCGAGGCGTGCGCAATCGGCGGCTGAGACCACTTGCTGTTGCAGGATATCGGTGACCTTGCTGCGCGCCTTTTCAAAGGAAGCGCCACTGCGAAAGGTCACCAGCTTGCCGTTGCGTCGCCAGTCAAAGCCGTCCAGGCGATCATCCTCGCGCCATTGCTGCAAGGTGTCTTGGCTCAGCGAAGCCAGGCGCAGCAGATGCGCGGCATTGCGCTTGTTTACCGAGCCCCGACAGGCACCGAGAAACGCCGCCATCCAGCGCCACTGCTGCGGGTCGAGGCGCGGGCGCAGCTTCAAGGGAGAGTCACCGCGCAACAGCCAACCGATGGCTTGCAGCGGCACACCCGCATCGGCCAGTGGCGCCACGTAGCGATAGGACAGTTGACCGCCGTTGGCGAAGCTGGTCTCGCTGCCCAGGGTCTCGCGCGCGTCGATCACCGTCACCTCATGACCGGCACGCACCAACGCATAGGCGCTGGCCAAGCCAATCACCCCACCCCCGATAATGCACACCATTTGCGCCGTCCGCCGTTGAATCCAGAGGTCTCAAGCCTAGGGGCAGGTGACAGGCCGCTGACAATGAATAAAGATGGCTCACCTATAAACAAAGGTTATGGACGTGCCATGCGCTTGCGTCATATCGAAATCTTCCAGGCCATCCGCCAGACCGGCTCCGTCAGCGCCGCCGCGCAGTTGTTGCATGTATCGCAACCGGCGGTGACCAAGGTGCTGCAACACGCTGAATTGCAGCTGGGCTTCCCGCTGTTCCTGCGAGTGCGCGGCAAATTGCAGCCCACCCCGGAAGCCCTGGCGCTGGAAAGCGAAGTGGAGAAAGTCACCGAAAGCCTGCAAGGCGTGCGACGCCTGGCCAAGAGTCTGCGCCGTGCACCAGGCCAGAGCGTACGCATCGGTGCGATCCCGGCGCTGGCCTTGTCACTGCTGCCGCCGGCGATTCTGGAATGGAAGCGCGACTACCCGGACATGGCCTGCGAACTGTCCAGCGACCATAGCCGCGAGCTGGTGCAGAAGCTGCTGATGCGTGAGATCGACCTGGCGCTGACGCTCAACTTCTCGGGCCATCCGGGGTTGACCACGCAGGTGCTGGCCAACGGCGTGCTGGTGGCGCTGGCGTCCAAAGGCTATTGGTCCGACGCCGAGCTGAGCCAGCCATTGCCCCTGGCAAATCTGGCAGGCACGCCGCTGATTGGCCTGTCCAGCGCCGACCCGCTGGCCGCGAAACTCGACAGCTACCTGGAAAACGTCGACCCACCGCCACGGGTGACAATCGCCGTGCAAACCTACTCCCTGGCCCGCGCCATGGTGGAGTCCGGCGCCGGCCTCACAGTCATCGACCCCTTTACGGCCCTGGGTGCCTCGACGGCCACCACGTGCATCCGCCCGCTCACCCCGCCGCTGCCGATTACCCTGTACGCCCTCACCCGCGCCGATGAACCGCCGCCGCACATGCTGGCCAATCTGCTGCAGATCTTTGGCCAGCGTGCCCGTGAGCTTCTGGAGCGTTTATAGGACGTAATGCATGATCGCCACGAAGTGCAGCAAACTCCCGCCGATCACAAATAAATGCCAGATTCCATGGGAGTGGCGCAGGCGATCCTCCAAGGCAAAAAAGATGATGCCGACGGTGTATAAAACGCCGCCCGACGCCAGCCAGATAAACCCCGCCGTGCCCAATGCGGCAAGCAGCGGCTTGACCGCCACCAGCACAATCCAGCCCATCACCGCGTAAATCACGATCGACAGGATGCGCGCCTCGGAGCGCGGCTTGATCTCCTGCAGAATGCCGATCACCGCCAGCCCCCACACGATGCCAAACAGCGTCCAGCCCCACGGCCCTCTCAAGGTCACCAGGCAAAACGGCGTGTAGCTGCCGGCGATCAGCAGGTAGATCGAAAAGTGATCGACCTTCTGCATGATCTCTTTTCGCCGCCCCTTCACGCTGTGGTACACGGTCGAGGCGCTGTACAACACCATCAGGGTAAAGCCATAGATCGCCACGCTGACAATCTTCCAGGGGCTGCCGTCCAGGCTCGCCACCACCAACATCCACACCGCGCCGATACAGGCCGCAACCGCCCCAAGCAAATGGCTCCAGGCGTTGAATCGTTCCCCGTGATACATGTGTCACTCACCTCGAATAACCGTTATCACCTTGAGCATTCTGACGCCACCCACTCACTATCAGGTAACACCCTTTCTTCATTTGCACGAACACTACCGCCCATTGGATGATTCACAGCGGCGCCTACAGGGGGCGCATCCGCCCCAATCATTGGTGTTGACCATGCTCGAGTTTGAACCCGACGCGCCGCAACCCAGCCTATGGCAGCTGTTTTACAACTTTGCCATGGTCGGCCTGTTCGGCTTTGGCGGCGTGATGCCCTGGGCGCGGCAGATGATGGTCGACCGCAGGCGCTGGGTCAGCGAACAGGCGTTCAATGAGCTGCTGACCACCGGCCAGTTTTTCCCCGGTCCCAATATCGCCAACGTCGGCATCATCTACGGCCGTCGCCTGCATGGCCTGCCCGGTGCGGTTGTGACCGTGTGCGGGCTGTACCTGTTCCCTTCGCTGATCACCGTGCTTGCCGGATTCGCCTATTCACAGTGGTGGAGCCATGAGGTGGTGCAGCAGATTTTCGGCGCGGTCATGCCGATTGCCACCGGCCTGATTCTGGGCACCACCCTGCGCCTGCTCAAGGCCATGCCCAGGACGGTCGCCAACTACGTCGCGTTCCTGATGACCTTTGTGCTGATGGCGATCCTGGTGCTGCCGCTGTGGATGGTACTGTTGATCTGCATCCCCAGTTCGCTGGCGCTGGGCTTCATCGATACACGCAAGGGAGCCCGCTGATGCAAGGCACGCTCCTGCACTTGATGATCCAATGCGCGCTATGGTCGTTGATGTCGATCGGCGGCAACATGGTTGCCATCGGCGATATCCATCGCTACTCAGTCAACGACATGAATTGGCTGACCGACGCACAGTTCGTCGCGTTCTTCGCCCTATCCCAGGCGTTGCCCGGCCCCAATGGCATGCTGTTGGTATTTATCGGCCAGCAAGCCGCCGGCCTGCCCGGCGCCATCGTGGCCTTGCTGGCCAAGCTGGTGCCGTGCTCGGTGCTCACCTACGTCGGCGCCGGCTGGCTGGAGCGCCATACCGAAACGCCGTGGGTGCAGCGAGTCAAGCGCAGCTTGCTGCCGATTTCCATCGGCCTGATCCTCGCCGCCAGCTACATCCTCATGAACAGCCTGGAAAGCAACGCCACCAGCCTGGTGCTGACCCTGGCCAGCGCCGCCGTGGTGTATTACACGCGGCTGAATGCGATCTGGCTGATCCTCCTCGGCGTGCTATTGGGCCTGTGCAGTGCATGGCTGGGAGCGGACTGGTTTTAGGGGCACAATCGACGGCATTCGAACCAGAGCCACGGCCATGCTGATCGACGAAGAATTCACCCTCAAAAAGCTCGAGATCTTCCTGGCGTTCATGCGCACCGGCAACCTGGCCCGCGCTGCCGCCGAGCTGCAAACCAGCAACGTCAGTGTGCACCGCGCCATCCACTCCCTGGAAAACGCCCTGCGCTGCCCGCTGTTCAAACACGAAGGGCGCAACCTCACGCCGCTGGAAAGCGCCTACGTCCTGGAAGAGCGCGCGCAGAAACTGGTGGCCGATGTGGTCGACAGCGTGCGCCTCACCCGCGAAGCCGCTGGTTTCTCGGCCGAACGCTTCAAGCTCGGCTCGCTGTATTCGCTGACGGTGAAGACCGTGCCGCAACTGATCATGGGCCTGAAGATCCGCCGCAGCGAACTCAACATCGACCTGATCCTGGGCTCCAACTTCGACCTGCTCTACAAGCTCAAGAACATGGAAGTGGACGCGATCCTCATCTCCCTCGACGAGCACGCCAACGACCCGGACTGCGAACAGATCGCGCTGTTCTCCGACGATATCTTCCTCGCCACCCCGGCGGACTCACCGTTCGACCGCGATCAACAGATCGACCTGGCAGATGTGCGCGACGCGACCTTCATCACCCTCACCCAAGGCTTCGCCACGCACCAGGATGGCAATCGTGTGTTCAAGCAGGCGGGGTTCGAGCCGAAGGTGGCGATGCAGGTCAATGACATCTTCACGTTGCTGAGCATGGTCAGCTCAGGCGTGGGTTATGCGCTGCTGCCAGGGCGGATTGCGGCGGTGTATGAGAACCGCGTGAAGTTGATACCGCTGCAACCCCGGTATCGGTTGCAGCAGCATATTGGCGTGGTGTTCCTGAAGGCCAAGGAGCGTGATCCGAACTTGCTGGCGTTGTTGGCGGAGTGCCGCATGTACGCCAACCGCCAAACTTGAGATATTCCTTGTGGTGAGCGGGCTTGCCCCGCTCACCACATTAACCGACCAGGCCGCGTACGATGAAGTACAGCAACGACGGCCCGAGCAAGCAGCCTAACCCAGTGTGGAACGTCGCCGTCAGCGCGCCATACGGCACCAAGCGCCGATCTGTCGCCGCCAAGCCAGCGGTCACACCGCTCACCGTGCCGGCCAACCCACCAAACACCATCGCCGAACGCGGGTTATCCAGCCCCATCCAACGCGCCGCGACCGGCGTGCCGACCATCACCAGGATCGCCTTGATCAACCCGGTGGCAATCGACAGCGCCATCACATCCGACGTCGCGCCAATCGCCGCGCCGGTCACCGGGGCCGACGATGTAGGTGACGGCGCCCGCGCCAATGGTGGTCATGCTGATCGCATCGCGATAACCAAAGGCCCAGGCCATGCTCGCGCCGACGATAAACGGCAGGATCGTGCCCAGCAGCAACGCGATCACACCGATCATTCCGGCCTTGCGCGCCTCGGTGGCCTGCACTTCAAACGCCGTGGCGACGATGGCGAAGTCGCGCAGCATTGCGCCGCCCATCAGGCCGATGCCGGAGAACAGCGCCAGGTCCGCCAGGCCTTTCTGGCCACCGGTAATGGTGCCGCCGACCCAGGCCAAGACCAGGCCGATGACAATGGCAATCGCCGAGCCATGGATGCGCCCGAAGGTCAGCCGCTTGGACAGCACCACGGAAATCCACATCACCACGCCGACAAAGGCAAACGCGGTGATCAGGCCGTTATGTTCCAAGCCTTTTTCAATGAGATCCCACATATCAGCGGCCTCCCGCAGGAACGATCAGCGGTTCTTCATCGGGCAGCGGTTCACCCTTGTGGGTACGGCTGATCAGCGCAATGGTGCAACCACACACCACCACTGACCCAATCGCCGCGAGCACCGCCACAGGGCCACCGTGCAAAGCGGTCACCACGTTTTGTTGCGCAGCCATCGCCACCACCACGGGGATGTACATCGCGCCCCAGAAGCCCACGCCCATTTCGCAATCCTTGGTCATGCCACCGCGTTTCTGCATCCACAGGCGAGCGCAGATCAGCAGGATCATCGCGATCCCCACCCCGCCCACATTGGATTTGACGCCCAGCAACACGCCAAGCATGTCGCCCATGATCACGCCCGCGAGCGTGCAGATCGCCAGCAATGCCACACCGTAGATAATCATTGTTGTTGTCCTCAAAGTGCTCGATCGAAATTGTTGTTGTTGTGCTTCGAAAGCCTTGGGTGCTGCTTTATTGGTGGCGGCGCTCCTCCTCTTGCAGCAGGGCCTGCAAGGTGTCCAGGCGCGCGCCTTCGCAGGCGATCACCGTGCCTTGTTCGAAAACGCGGCGTGACAGGCCGGTGAGCACGGAGCCGGGTGGCAGTTCGATCTGCAGGCGCACGCCGCGCTCGTAGGCGCTTTGCACGGTGCCGCGCCAGTCGACGATGCGACACATGTTGAAGGCCAGGTCATCGCGCAATTGTTCGGGGGTATGGATCGGCCGCGCACGGGTGCTGCTCAGGTAGGTGATGCGCGGTGCCTTGAGTGGCACGAAGGCTTGCGCCAAAGCCAGGGCTGGCTGCTCCAGCAATGCGCAATGGGACGGCACGCTGACGGCCAGGCGCTTGGCGATGCCGTTGCCTTTGATGCGACTGGCGACAAGCTTCATGGCCTGGTCGCTGCCGGCGATCACCGTCTGGTTATCGGCGTTGATATTGGCCAGGTATACCGGGGTTTCGCGGCTATGGATTTCGACCAGCAGGTTTTCGACGGTGGATAACTCGGGGCCGATGATTGCGGTCATGCCATAGCCCTGTGGATAAGCGTTCTGCATCAGCTCGCCGCGCAGGCTGACCAGTCGGATCGCGTCGGCGAAATCCAGCGCACCGGCAATCACCGCTGCCGGGTAAGCACCGATGGACAACCCTGCGACGTAATCCGGCGTGTGTTGCAGCAGGCGCGCGTAGGCCACGCCGGCGATCAGCAGGCAAAGCTGCACGGCGCGGGTACTCGCCAGGGCGTGCGCCGAATCCAAGGCGCGAACGTCTTCGCCCAAGGCATCGCTGGCGTGTTCCAACACGTCGGCCGGCAACGCCTGGAGCATGCCCGGACGTTGGGCGCCTTGCCCTGGGAACACCAAAAGGCTGCTCATGCCACGGCCTGCCAAGGATCAATGACGAGGTGCGCACCGCGGGCGGTTTTCAATAGCACCCGCCGCGATGAACCGGCCCATTCGCGCAAGGCGACGGCGCCGAAAGGTGTTTGCAGTTGCATATCCACAGCGCACGCGGCGTTGTCCAAGGTTGCCAGCAAGTCACGTGCGTCGTTGCGATCCAGCGGCTCCGGCGTACGCAGCATCAGGTCCAGATCGCTCTGGGCATGCAGCGCTTCAATGCCCGTGGCCAGCTCAAAACCCGCACTGCCCGTGACGCCCCAATTCAACAGCGCCAGCAGTGGCCGCAGTTGATCGAGTGCGTGCAAAGCCGGTAAGTCCCGCGTCGAGGTAACCTCACGCAGCGCTTGCGGCGTGACTCGCCGCTGCACCGCGGCAATCGGCATCTCGGCGGCAAACCGCTGCTCGCGCAAACGCCCGCGCACGCCCACCGCAATCCAGCCCGGCGCAACGATTGCGCGACGCACCACCACCGTGCCTACCGCCTCCACCGCCCACGCCGGAGCCTCGGCAGGCAGATGCACCGGGGTCATGCCCCAGAGCAAGTCGTGGGCGTTCACCATTGTTCCCGCAGCAGTTGGCGTACGTGGCTGGAAGCCGCGCGGTTGGTCGCACCAAGGCGGCCGCTCAAGTCGGTGCTGCCAATATCCTTGATCGCACTCACCAGGCAATCGCTGACCCGCGCCACATCCTCTGATGTAGGCTGTTCAATCTGGCTGACCGACAAGGTTTCCCACAGCAACCCCAGGCTGGCGTAACTGTCGATGTCATAAGCCATGGGCGGCACACTGGCGGCCAGGGCTTCCAACTCTTCAACGCTGCGCAGCGTCACGCGCGCGGCCGAGGCCTTGCCCATGGCGTGCACCATCACACCGGGATCGCGCAGGGCGATCAGGCGGTTGGCTTGATACCCATGGGCGAGAAACGCACCGGACATCGCCTTGCCCACCAGCAGCGCAATCACCGGGTGCCCGGCCAGTCGAGCACGGGCGTAGCTGTCGGCGGCGGCAGCCAGGGCCTGGTGGATGCCGAGGGCTTCTTCGCGACGGCCATAGGCTTGGCTCGGTACATCGACGATGGCGATGATCGGGCGCTTGTCGCCACGGGCGATGGCTTCATCGACGGCTTTTGCCAGACCCCAGCCTTCCAGCAGGCCGACTTCGCCATTGCGTGCGCGGGGGAAGCGGTTTTGCGCGTCGGTGACCACGGCGATGTAGCGCACGGGCTGTTCACCCAGCACACCCTCAGCGACTTTCAACGAGCGTGGCAAACCCTCAACGGCTGTCGCTCCGGCGCTCAATGCGTTGAACCACTGCAAACCTCTCATGAGCGTTCTCCTTGATACAGCGCGCGTACCGTTGCCGGGTCGATTTGCGGCGTGGTGTCCAGTTCGGCCAGGCGCGCCAGGTAATGCTCGGCCTGACGGCTGCGCTGTTGGGTGGGCAGGCCTTGCTCCAGCAAAGCGCTGACGGTGTGTTGAATCTCGGCCACATCGTCAGCGACATAACGGTCGGCCAAGCCGCTGTTGAAGCGTTGCTCACCGCCCGTGAGGCTCCAGATGAAAGGCCGGTCGCGGGAGTCGTACTCCTCAAGCCCAGCTTCCTGTTCGATCACTTGCGGGCCATTCAAGCCCAGGCGTGCTTCGCGGGTGACCACAAGGTAACTGCACAATCCAGCCGCAATGGACATGCCGCCAAAGCAACCGACACTGCCCGCCACCACGCCGATCACTGGCTGGTATTGGCGCAGATCGACAATCGCCGAGTGGATATCCGCGATGGCTGCCAGGCCCAGGTTGGCTTCCTGCAAGCGCACGCCACCGGTTTCCAGCAACAAAACGGCGCGGGTCGCAATGCCCTTGCGATTGTCCTCGGCCGCAAGTTCCAGGGCGCCCGCAATTTTTGCACCGCCCACTTCACCGAGGCTGCCGCCCTGGAAGTTGCCTTCGATGGCGGCAATGACGACAGGTTTTCCATCAATGCTGCCCTTGGCGATCACCACCCCATCATCGGCCTGCGGCACCACGCCTTGGCGGCTGAGCCACGGCGACATGACGCGCTGGAACGGGTCGATCAATTCGCGGTAGGAACCAGCGTCCAGCAACGCCTTGGCCCGCTGCCGCGCGCCCAGTTCAACGAAGCTGTGTTTGGCGAGTAAGTCAGTCATGGCCGATCTCCTCGAAACCCTGCTCCAGGCGCAAGCGCACCACGCCGGGGGTGGCGCCGAAATCGTGGATATCAATGTTCAACGCCGGTGGCGTCTGTTCCTGGAAGATACGCTCGAACAGATGCTGCCAGCGTTGTTCGGCACCATTCACCGAGGTCTGCACCTGGATGGTCAGCGTGCCCGGCGTGCCCGGTTCCAGCAGCACCTCCAGGTCGCCCGAGCCGACGCAACCCACCAGCGCACGGCCTTTTGGCGGCTGCCCGGCGGGGAATTCAAAGGATAAGGTTTCCATCACAACGCTCCGTCGAGGCGGTCGATAAACAGGCAGGCGGCCAACAGGTCGGCGGCGCCGCCGGGGGAGGCATTCAGGGCCAGCAGTTGAAGGTCTAACCCATGCAATTGGCGACGCCCGGCCAGCGTTGCGCTGCCACCTGCATCGAGTACCGCTTGAGCACCCTGCTGCATCGCTAGCAGGCCTTCGGGACCGGCACGGTAAAGCACGCAGGTATCGGCCAGCTCGGTCATGATCGCCAGCAAAGCATCCAGGCGGGCGTTCTGTTCGCCTGCATTGTGCTGGCGGCTTTTGTGCAGTTGCGGCAGGCCGCGCTGCACCACGGACGGGAACCCCAGTTGCGCTTCTTCACGGGCGCCGCGTGCGCCGTAGCGCTGGGCAACCTGGGCGCCGTGACTCATGGGTTGCGGCGCGTAGCGGTCGTTGAGCAGGGCTAATCTGGCGGCGTTCAGGGTGATAGAGCGCGGTTCCAGCGCTGCCGCTGCGGTGAGCAAACCGAGGGCCCAGATGGCGCCGCGATGGGTGTTCACGCCGTGGGTGGTGACGAGCATCGCTTGCTCACCTTCGCGGCCAATACGCCCAAGGGCTTCGCGCAGCGGCAAGCCGACTTCACCGAACTCAATCGCGGCTTCGGCCATTTCCTTGAACATCGGCCACAGCGACAACGCCGAGGCGTGCATCAGCCCCAGGTGCAAATCGCTATGGGCGCCGTTGCCGCGACGGTCTACCAAGGCCGGTTTGGGCGACAGGTCGGCTTCATCGATCAGTGCATCGACGGCCATATCCGCCAGGCGTTCGGCGAGGGTCAGTTCATGCAGTTTGAGTGCGCGCATTTACCAGCTCCTGAACTTGGCGGGCGGGTTGTACAGGCCACCGGACCAGTCCACCAGGTCGGCTACGCTTTTGGCGGCCAACAGTTCGCGCGTGGCGTCGGTACGGCGAATCCCTAAGTCTTCGGGCAAGGCGATCAAACCTTCGCGGCGCATACGTGCGGTGTCCTTGGGGTTGTGGCGCATACCGATGGCGGTGACGCCCGCGACGGCGGCGATCATCGCTTGGCGTTCTTCCAGGGAGCGCGCCTTGTACAGATAGGCGATGCCCTCTTCAGTGAGCAAGTGGGTGACGTCGTCGCCGTAGATCATGATCGGCGCCAAGGGCATGCCGCTTTTGCGTGCGACTTCCACCGCGTCGAGGGTGTCGACAAAGGTGGGTTTACCACCTTCCTGGAAGGTCTCGACCATTTGCACCACGAGTTTTTTGCCGCGCTCCAACAGCGCTTCCGGAGCATCGTCGTGGCGCATATCCAGCCAGGCGGGCGTGCCATGGCGACGACCACGCGGGTCGTGGCCCATGTTCGGTGCGCCGCCAAACCCGGCGAGGCGTCCACGGGTCACGGTGGAGGAATGGCCGTCGCCGTCGACTTGCAGAGTGGCGCCGATAAACAGGTCCACCGCGTATTGGCCAGCGAGTTGGCAGAACATCCGGTTGGAGCGCATCGAGCCGTCGCGACCGGTGAAGAACACATCCGGCCGTGCGGCGATGTAGTTTTCCATGCCCAGTTCAGTGCCGAAGCAGTGCACGCTTTCGACCCAGCCGCTTTCGATGGCGGGGATCAGCGTGGGATGCGGGTTGAGGGTCCAGTTGCGGCAGATCTTGCCCTTGAGGCCAAGGGATTCGCCATAGGTCGGCAGGATCAACTCGATGGCTGCGGTGTTGAAGCCGATGCCATGGTTAAGCGACTGCACATTGTGTTTTTCGTAGATGCCACGGATCGCCATCATTGCCATCAGCACATGCACTGGCTTGATGTGGCGCGGGTCGCGGGTGAACAGCGGTTCGATGTAGAACGGCTTGTCGGCCACCACCACAAAATCCACCCAGCTCGCAGGGATGTCGACGCGGGGTAAGTCCGTAACATCGTCCACCAACTGGTTGACCTGCACGATCACGATGCCATCGCTGAACGCGGCGGGTTCGATCAGCGCCGGGGTGTCTTCGGTGCTGGCGCCGGTGTAGATATTGCCGGCGCGGTCGGCCATGAAGCCGGCGGAAAGCACCACGTTGGGGATCAGGTCCACCACCAGCCGCGCGTAGAGTTCGATATAGGTGTGGATCGCGCCGATTTCCAGCAGGCCGTCTTCCAGCAACTGGCTGATGCGCAGGGATTGGGTGCCCGCGAAGGAGAAGTCCAGCTTGCGCGCGATGCCTTTTTCAAACAGGTCCAGGTGCTCGGAACGGCCGACACTGGGCATGATCATGTGTAAATCGTGGAGCTTGGCGGGGTCGGTTTTAGCGAGGGAGCGCGAGAGGAAATCGGCCTGTTTCTGGTTGTTGCCTTCCAGTACCACACGGTCGCCGGGGAGGATCAGCGCTTCGAGCGCCTCGACGATCTTGTCGCTGGGCAGTACCGCACCGTCTGCAAACTGTTTGACCAGCCCGAGCCGCCGCTGCTTCTCGTCGCGCCGCCGCGTCCAGCGCGAGTCGGGGGTGATTGTTGTTGTCATGGTCGCTCCACGGGTTTGCTGTCGTGGGCTGTACCTTAGGAGTGATTGAGGGGGCCATCAATCAAGCTCGGCGGCGGATTATTACGGCTGGAGTAACGAAGTCCGTGCGAATGCTGATCGTGAGCCTGATGCACATTAAAATGTGGGAGCTGGCTTGCCTGCGATAGCGGTGTGTCATCTGGCGATAAGTCGACTGGTACTCCGCCATCGCAGGCAAGCCAGCTCCCACATGGGTTCGGTGGCGTTCGTTAAGGAGCGGTCCCAAGCAAGGAACGATCAGTCCCTGTTTGGGACCGTTTCAAGAGGCTGGCGATGGGCTGACTTGCTCCAACGCTCTATCAACCAACAACTGACCCAACTCTACCATTTGCTGAATCCCGAGCATGATCGCGCGCTGGGAGGTGTCCAGGTCGAAGGCGAGATTGCAGGTCAGTGCGTTGAGCGAAGACAGGGTTTCGCTGGCGTTGACCAGCAGGGTTTCGGTGTTTTCGTGCGGGTTTACGGTGAAGAGCGGCGGATTGGGGGTAGGTTTGACCATGATTTACAGCTCCGATATGTGATGGAGACTGCCCTCTTCCGCTTGCACGCGAATAAAGGTGGCAGCTGTGCGCAGGTGTGCAAGACCGGGCATATCGGACCCCGGCAGACCCCGAAGGGTCTCCCACGCACAGCCGCCATAACAAATACAGCAGGCATAAAAAACGCCCGTTGGATGGCTATGGGCGTTGGTGCGCCGATATGTAACCGGACTTGCACGTCCGTGTCACCGTTTTTTGCGATGACAGGACAAAGACTAGGCGCGCTGACGGCACGCGACAAGTTCATGCAAGGCCCAAAATCTTGCAGGAAAAATCCGAGGGCCTGCCGGCTTACAACTTCATGTCTACGCTCACAGCCCCCACCCCTTCTAGCGGGTAGCTGCGGTATTCATAAACCTCCCCACGAACAGTGACGTGGATGAGCCCAGCCACCCGGCTCACTTGGACTGCAGGCTCTTTGGTTTTCATAAAGGGATGTGCCGAAACCAGCGCTGTCAGTATCTCCCGATCACTGCCTAATTCCTTATGAACGTAGTACCTGTAGGAGAACCCCACTGTCGCACCGCCCTGGCCGTCGCGTGCTCCATAAATCGAGCTGCCGTTGCCCAAGGAATGCTTCAACACGACTTCATCCAGATCCGGCATTCCTGGGGATAGGAACCAACTGGCACCGATATAAATCAGGCAAACCACGAGTAGGCCATTACGCAGTTGAGACTTTAACGGAACGGTCATTTTCGGCTCCTTTTTGGTAGTGAGAAGCGCGGAACCTAGCCACCCCGCTTAGGCCTGAAAACCCACCAAATCCAAATGCAGAAGTCGCCTACAGCAATTACATCCAATCCTGACAAAGCTTTCAGGTTGTTGCTCGGAACCCGTTTCTCTAGCATTTTTTTTCCGAACCCCGCCACGGGCGAACGTCATGAATCCAAACACTAAGCCTGATATGACCCTGCACACCCCCCCTCACCCAGGTGAAATCCTGCTTGAAGATGTAATCCCTGCCCTGGACATCACCATCACCGAAATGGCCCGGCGCCTGGGATTCGCCCGTGAGACGTTTTCGAGGATTTTGCATGGGCGTGCGCCTGTCAGTCCTGACTTGGCGGTCCGGCTTGAGCGGGCAGGTGTGAGCACTGGGCAGTTATGGCTGTCGATGCAAAGCGCCTATGACTTGTGGCAGGCCGAGCATCGGGAGCAGCCGGTGATTGAGCGGTTTGCGCGGATTGAATAACGAGCACGATCTAGCGGGCACAGAAGATCAAATGTGGGAGCCGGCTTGCCTGCGATGGCGGTGGGTCAGCTAGCTTATGTGTGAGTGACACTCCGCTATCGCAGGCAAGCCCGCTCCCACAGTAGGTCCCGCTGAATTGGAGAATAGTGCTCAGGCCAGGCCGGATTCGACCAGCAGGGCTTCCAACCCCATCAAATCCGGCACCTTCGCCACATGCTCCCCCACCTGCACCGCCGCCAGCTCCAGCGGGCACAGCGGCACGTCGACATAACTCAACTCACTGTCGAGCTTGTACGACCGGGGAATCCCCTGGATCACCAACGCAATAAACTTCAACGTCGGCCGCCCACCCAACGCGTTCAGCACCACGATCCGCGAGCGTTCGCCGGTCACGCTGGCTTCGCCGCACACCGCTTCAAAGCTGATCAGCGGGATCTGCCGGTCGCGCCAGGTCACTTGCCGCAAATACCACGGCGGTGCATCACTGGCCGGTTCGCCGCGCTGGAAGTCGATCAGTTCGGCGATGGCGACGTTGGGCAGCACCAGGTGGCGGTCGGCCAGGGGTAGCAGCAGGCCCGGTGAGTTGGCTGGCGCGG
Source organism: Pseudomonas azotoformans (assembly GCF_001579805.1). Classification (NCBI taxonomy): domain Bacteria; kingdom Pseudomonadati; phylum Pseudomonadota; class Gammaproteobacteria; order Pseudomonadales; family Pseudomonadaceae; genus Pseudomonas; species Pseudomonas azotoformans. Next base: position 1,036,276 of record NZ_CP014546.1, read on the forward strand.
TGGTCAAGCATGGGACTTGCTCCAGTAGGCGATGCTTTCGAGCAGCACCGATTCCTGGTACGGCTTGCCGAGGTAGTCATTCACGCCGATGGCCATGGCGCGATCGCGGTGTTTCTGGCCGGTGCGCGAGGTGATCATGATGATCGGCAGGCGCATCAGTCGAGGGTCGTTGCGCACTTGGGTGGCGACTTCGAAGCCATCCATGCGCGGCATTTCGATGTCGAGCAGCATCAGGTCCGGGGTGTGTTCTTCCAGCACGGCGAGGGCGTCGATGCCGTCTTTGGCGGTGAGCACGTTCATGCCGTTGCGTTCCAGCAGGCGGCTGGTGACTTTGCGCACGGTGACCGAGTCGTCCACCACCAGCACCAGCAACGGACGCTTTTTCAGCGGGTCGTTGAGGATCAGCGGCGCATCCACCGACTGGGCCGGCAAGGCCGGTTGGCGCGAACGGATATGCGCCAGCAAGTCGATGATTAACACCACGCGGCCGTCGCCCAGAATCGTCGCGCCCGACAGGCCCTGCACGCCGGCAAACTGCGGCCCCAGGCCCTTGACCACGATCTCTCGCGTGCCGGCCATGGCGTCCACATGGATCGCCACGCGCCGCTCATTGCATTGCACCAGCAGTACCGGCACCGGTTGATATTGGCCCAACAGTTTCGGGCGGCTGACGGTGTGCAACAGGTCGCCCAGGTAGAACAGCTCGTAACGCTGGCCGGCGTATTCATAACGCGGCGGATCCTGCTGGTAATGCCCGGCCAACTCATGGGGCAACACACGCACCAGGCCTTCGATGGTGTTGAGCGGGATCGCATATTGATCGTCCGCACATTGCACCATCAGCGCACGGTTGACGGACACGGTGAACGGCAAGCGAATACGAAAGTGCACGCCCATACCCGGCGTCGAGTCGATGAACATCGAGCCGCCCAACTGACGCACTTCTTCATGCACCACATCCATGCCCACACCACGCCCGGAAATCTGCGTGATCTTTTCCGCCGTGGAGAAGCCCGGTTGCAGGATGAACTGCAACACGTCGCGGTCGCTGATCTCTTGATTCGGATCGAGCAAACCGCGCTTGATTGCCTTGCGCCGCACCGCCTCCAGCGGCACACCCGCGCCGTCGTCGCGCATGTCGAAGACGATGTCGCCACCTTCGTGGGTCAAGTCCAGGGTGATGCGGCCTTTCTCCGGCTTACCGGCCAACAGCCGCGCATCGCGGGACTCCAGCCCATGGTCGACGGCGTTGCGCAGCATGTGTTCCAGCGGCGCGGCCATGCGTTCCAGCACGTTGCGGTCCATCTCGCCTTCGGCGTTGCCGACGATGAACTCCACGTCCTTGCCCAACTCGCCCGCCACCTGGCGCACGATGCGCTTGAGGCGCGGCAGCATGCGTTCGAACGGCACCATGCGCGTGCGCATCAGGCCTTCCTGCAACTCGGTGTTGATACGCGCCTGTTGCTGTAACAGGTCGTGGGCGTCTTCATTGCGGCGCTCAAGGGTGTCCTTGAGGTCGAGCAAGTCAGAGGCAGATTCGGACAACGCGCGCGACAGTTGCTGCAACTGCGAATGGCGGTCCATTTCCAGCGGGTCGAAGTCTTCATAGCCCAGGCGCTCGGCCTCGGCTTGCTGGCGGCTGAGGATGCGGCCCTGGGTCTCGGTGTCGAGGCGACGCAGTTGGTCGCGCATGCGTTCGATGGTGGTTTCCACTTCGGTCAGGGCGATGCGTGCGTCGTTGACTTGCTGTTCGATACGGCCACGGAAGATCGAGGTTTCACCGGCCAGGTTGACCAGGTCGTCGAGCAGCTCGGCAGAGATCTTCACCATGTCGGCCATCGGATCGACGACGGCCTCCACCTTGCCCGCCGGCAACGCCAATGGCGTCACCGGCTCATCGCTCGGGTGCACCAGGCTTTTGATGCGCTCGATGAGCTTGTCCACCGAGCCGACCTGCAAGCCGTCCGCCACCGCGTCGATCATCTGCGCCAGGCGGTCGTGGCAGCCTTGCAGCAATGCGAACAACGCCGGGGATGGCGCGAGCAAACCGGCGGACAGGCCTTCGTAGAGAAATTCCAGTTCATGGGCCAGGTCGCCGATGGGCGCGATCTCGACCATGCGCGCGCCACCCTTGAGGGTGTGCAGGTCGCGCAGCAGGGTCTCCACTTCCTGGCGATTGCCGGGCTCGGCCTGCCAGCGCGACAGTGCAGCACTGGAGCTGTCGAGGATGTCGGCGGCCTCTTCGAGGAAGATATCCAACAGCTCAGGGTCGGCACCAGACGCAGGCGGCGCGGCGGCCGGTGCCGCTGGCGCGCTGCCTTGGCGCAGTGCACGCACCCTGGCGATCAGCTCGGCGCTGTCGCTCAAAGGTTGGTGATGGTGCAGTTCTTCAAGCTGCAAGGCCAGGCGTTCATGGCTCGCCATCAGCACCTGGGACAATTCGGCAGAGTAGCTGTAGCGGCGGTCCACCAGCCCTTCGTACAGGCATTCCAACTCGTGGGCCAGGTCGCCAATCGGCTCGATTTCCGCCATGCGCGCGCCGCCCTTGAGGGTGTGCAGATCGCGTTGCAACGATGACAACGGCGCGGCGTTGTCAGGCTCCAGCAACCAGCGCTTGAGCGATTGCCCGGCGCTGTCGAGGATGTCCACGGCTTCTTCGAGGAAAATCTCGACGATCTCGTCGTCCATCGTCGTTTGCTGATCCAACTGCTGTGTGGCGGCGCCCAGTTCGGCAATGCTCAGCGCGCGGCTGCCATCGCTTTTGATCAGGCCGGTGGCGGACGGGTCGAGGGCTTCGTCCAATAACTCGCGCAAGGCTTGGACACGGGCCGGCGCCGGGCTGATTTCCTGGCCGGCGGCCAGTTGGTCGAGCATGCTGATCAGCGCTTCATGGGCCTGTTCGGCCTCATGGAAAAACCGCTCGCTGACCGCCAGGCTGCTTTCCTCAACGGCGCCGTACAGGTCGAGCAAGGCTTCGCAGAGTGCGTCGATGGCATGCAGGTCTGCGACGTGCGCGCCCTCCCCCAGCGTGGTCAATTCGTCCAGCAGCGCGGTGAGTTCCTGGCGTTCGCCGGGGTGTTGCTGCCAGCGACGTAGCAGGCTTTCGGCGTCGAGCAGAATGTCCATGCCCTGGGCCAGGAAGTTGGCGATCAACTGTGGATCGCGCTTGAAGCGCACGTCGAGCAGTGCTTCAAGCTGCTGATCCAGCAGGCTTTGGGTGCGGTTGATCAGGTCCTCTGCGCCGTTGATCGGCGCCAGGGGATCGTTGTCCAGATCGCGCAGTCCCCGCTGGAACAGGCCTTCGGCTTCCAGCAGCAACTCCACTTCGTCCAGGTCCAGCGGCAGGCGGTGGGCCTTGTATTCGCGGGTCAGGTGGTCGAGCGGGCGTGCCAGCTCGGCAATCGGCAACACGCCAGCCATGTAGGCGCTGCCCTTGAGGGTGTGCAGGGCGCGTTGCAGCTCATCGCTGACTTGCAGCGGCACATGCTCGGCGGCCTGTTGCAGGAAGTGGTTGAGGCTGTCCAGATGGCTTTGGGCTTCGTTGCGGAAAATCTCCAGCAGCATCGGGTCATGAGGCTCGGCGGTCAGCGCGGGTGTACCGCTGGCCAAGGCGTGGGCACGGGCGGCCAGGGCGTCGACTTCATCGCGTTGACGCTGGTCGTCGATGGCAAAGTCAGCGATCAACTCCGGCAGCAAGGCCACCGCTTCGTCCAGCACCTGCTGCACGTCGGGGCCAAGGTTCACGCTGCGCTCCAGCACACGGTTCAGCAGGTTTTCCACCGCCCAGGCCAGCTCGGCCAAGACCAGGGCGCGCACCATGCGGCCGCTGCCTTTGAGGGTGTGGAAGGCGCGGCGCATTTCGGCCTGGGCGGTTTTGTCCGCGCTGTTGGGCAGGTAACGGTGCAGCACCTCGAGGACTTCGTCGGTCTCCTCAAGGAAGACTTCGCGCAGTTCATCGTCGATGGGTTCTTCATCGGCCGGCGGCGGCAACAGGCTGCCGGGGCGTTGCAGGGCCGGCGGGTTCAGCCGCGACGTGGGGCTGGCGAGTGCGTCGAACTGGGATTGGCTCGGCGTAACCTCGGCCGAGAGCGCGCCATCCGGTGCAACCAGGGCCTGGCGCCAGGGTTTTTCGGCGGGCAGGTAACCCAATGCGGCCAAGCCTTGGGTGGCCAGTTCCAGCACACGCTCACCCGCCGCATCCGGATCCTGGAGCATGCGCTCCAGGTAATACTCCAGGCTGCTGATCACGTCGGCGAAATGCGCCAGTTGACTCTCGGAGGGCGGTGCATCGTTGCCCATCAGCTGCTCGTCGACGTAATCGGTGCAGCCACGCATCAGGCTGGCCGCGCGGGGCAACGGGATCATCGCCAGGGCGCCGCGCACCTGGCTGAGCAGCTCCGGCAGGGACTCCAGGCGCTGGCGGTCCCAATCAGCTTCGATGCAGTCGATCACCAGTTCCTTGGCTTGCTTGAGGCACTGGCAGGATTCACGGATCACCAACTGGTGGATCTGGGTCAGGTCGGTGGTGGGAAGGCGGCTTTCTTCGCGGCTTTCCGGCTCGACGGTGCCGACCATGCCCGCCAACGTGGCTTCGACGTAGAGCAAGGCGCCGGCGACATCCATCAGCACGGCGTCGTTGGGTGCTCGATGGCCCTGGGCCAGGCTCAGCACCACGGCGAGTTGGTCGATGATGACTTTACGTGGCTGGCCGAAGCCCAGCACCGCCAGGGTGTCGGCGATTTGCCGCAGCGGCGCGAGCAGCGCATCAAGGTCGCTGGTGTGCTGGCGGTCGCTGCGTACGAACAAGTCGAGGCGTTCTTTGACCCGCACCAACTCTTCACACAAGGCGCCCAGCACCGAGCCCATGGCGTTGCGATCGGGCCCGGCCAGGCGTGCGCGCTCGGCGTCGACCACCGCGCTGTCAGGCAAGGCTTCATCCAGGCCGTAGCGCTCCTTCAGGCTTTGCATGCGCGGCGTTGGCCGGGTGACCTTGGCGACATAGAACAATAGGCTCTTGAGCAGCTCATCCGGCGCCGGCTGGTTGATGCCGCCAATGCCTTGGGCCAGCAGGCGCTTGAGTTGTTTGTCACTGGCCTTGAGCAGGCTGCGCAGCGCCGGACTGTTGGCGATCACGCCAGTGAGCATGCCTTCGACCAGTGCCGAGGTGACTTGCCACAACGGCAACAGCGGCGCGCCTTGGCACAGTGCCTCGAGGCGTGCGAACACCCGCGCCATGTCTTCCAGGTTGCTGGGGCCATGGTCTTCACGCAGCAGCCCCGCCAGCGCCTGCTGTAAAAGCTGGTGCCACTGGCGCAGTTGCTCTTTCAGGTCGGGTACCGCGCGTTGGGCCAGGGCCTCATCCGGCAGTGGCGCGATGGTCAGCAGTTGCGGGCTGAACAGGCTGGTTTCCGACAACAGGCTTTCGCCGTGCGCGCTGCGCAGGTCATTGAGCAGTGGCAACACCACCAGTGGCAGGTCGCGGCGGGCGCTGTGCACGCGGTCCAGGTACAACGGCAATTGAGTCAGGGCCTGTTGCAGCAGGCGGATGCTTTCGTCGCGCTGACCGACACTCCCGGCTTGCAGGGCCAGGGCCAATTCTTCGATTTCCTCAGCCAGCAGCGCCGCGCCGTAGAACTCGACCATCTGCAACGCGCCATGCACTTGGTGGACACACGCCAGGCACTCGCTGATCGCTTCGGCGTCTGTAGTCTCGACATAAGCGTCGAGCGCCGAGCGAGCCTGTTTCAGGGTTTCGGCAATGTCGCCCTTGACCCATTCGAGGGCCACGTAGTCGTGCCGATCAACCATAACTGCTCCGCGTTGAAATCATGAATGGCTGTGGGGCTGTTCATCCACCGGACGCGCCGGCGGCAAGGTGAAGCCCGACACCGACCGCCGCAACTGGCTGGCCATTTTCGCCAGGTTGCCGATGCTTTCGGCGGTGGCCGTGGAGCCCGACGAGGTCTGGGTGGTGATCTGTTGGATCACGTTCATGGTCAGGGAGATCTGCCCGGCCGATGAGGTCTGTTGCTGCGCCGCGTTGGAGATGCTCTGGATCAGCGCCGCCAGGGTCTTGGATACACCTTCGATCTCTTCCAGCGCCACCCCGGCGTCCTGGGCCAGCCGCGCGCCGCGCACCACTTCGGTGGTGGTCTGTTCCATGGAAATGACCGCTTCGTTGGTGTCGGCCTGGATCGCCCGCACCAACGTTTCAATCTGCCGGGTCGCCGCCGATGAGCGCTCGGCCAGGCGCTGCACTTCGTCAGCCACCACCGCAAAACCGCGCCCCGCATCGCCGGCCATGCTTGCCTGAATTGCCGCGTTGAGGGCGAGGATATTGGTCTGGTCGGCAATGTCGTCGATCAGGCTGACGATGTCGCCAATTTCCTGGGACGACTCGCCCAGGCGCTTGATGCGCTTGGCGGTGTCCTGGATCTGCTCGCGGATGTTGTCCATGCCGTGGATGGTGTTGTGCACCACCTCGTTGCCCTTGTTGGCGATTTCCACCGAGCGCTCTGCCACCGCCGAGGACTCGGCAGCGTTGGCCGAGACCTGGTCGATGGACTGGGCCATCTGGTTGATCGCGGTGGACGCCTCGGCGATCTGCTGGGCTTGATGCTCCGAGGCCTGGGCCAAGTGCATGGCGGTGGCCTGGGTGTCCTGCACGGCACCGGCGACTTGCCCGGCGGTAAGGTTGATGGTGGCGACCAGGTCGCGCAACTGGTCGACGGAATAGTTGATGGAGTCAGCGATGGTGCCGGTGAAGTCTTCAGTCACCGAGGCAGTCACCGTGAGGTCACCGTCGGCCAGATCTTCGATTTCATCCAGCAGGCGCATGATCGCGTTCTGGTTGCGCTCGTTCTTCTCGGCGGTTTCGTGCAGCTGGCGGTTGGTCTCGCGCACCATCACCAGGCCGATCAGGATGATCGAGGTCAGGGCGAGCAGGCCCAGGACATAGCCGCCGATGGTGTCGAAACTGCGCCCGCTGGCGAGGTTTTCGAACCCGGTGGCCAGGTGCGAGGCTTCATCGAGCAGGGTTTGCGAGAGGTTGAAGATATTGCTCGCCGAGGCTCGCACCTGGAACAGCTGCGGCGAGGTCTCGAGGATCTCATCCACGGAGCCGGAAACGAACTCGAACAGCTCGGCGATTTCCGCCAACCGCGCGCGGGCGTCGCGGTCCTCGACCTGGGTGATACGCAAACCGGGGTTGCCCTGGAGCATGCCGTTAAGCACTTGGCCGAAACGGTTGGCGTCACGACCAAAGGCGTCGGCGGCCTGCACGGCGGTTTCGTCGCCGGCCAGCACGGTGTTCACCGCGCCAAGGATACGTTCGGCCAGCAGTGATTGGCGTTGGGCCAACGCCACCTGGCTGGCCGGAGCGCCGCGTTGCAGGAGGATATCGACGACCTTTTCCGATTCCATCTGCAGTTGCGGCACGGTTTCGGCCAGGGTCGCGGCCACCTGATGCAACGACAGCACGGTCTGCTCGCTGGCGAGGATTGCGTCGGTGTTTTTCAGCAGTGCTTCCCAGTCGGTCTGCACCGCGCGCATTTCGGCACGCACTGCGCTGGGCGCGGCGGGCAGGCCGGTTTGCGGGTCACCTTTTTTCAGGAAGCCCCAGCGCTGGGCGAAGTCGTTACGCGCATCGCCCAGCAGCTTGAACGCCGCAGCCTTACCTGCAGCGGCTTCGGTGGCGTTCTTGGCGATACGCTGGGACAGCACGCGCAACTCACCGGCATGGCCGATGTACTGTTTGTCGTAGGTGGATTGGGTGTTGAGGTACGCAAAGTTGGCGAACAGCAACATGATGAACACGATCAGTGCGATGAACAGCACGATGATCTGCGAGCGGCTGCGCGAGCCGGCCTGGGGTTTGAGTGCGGTAGCGGTGGTCATGCGGCAACATCCATGAAGCCAGGGGCTTGGGCCAGAGCGAAGGGGCTGAACACCTGCCACGACGGGTCGCCGTCGAACCGGCCTTGAATAAACGCTGCGTCGGGCGCGGTGTTCGCCCGCCAGGCGTCTTGTGCGAAATGCTGCATCCCCACCACCTCGTCGACCAGCAGCCCGACAAACACGTCGTTGAACTCCACCACCAGCACCCGCCGTTGCTTGCGCGCCTTGGACAGCTCAAGGCCGAGGAACCCACCCAAATCCATCACCGGCAACAGACGCCCACGCAGGTTGGCCACGCCCTTGACCCAGGCCTTGACCCCGGGCATCAAAGTGCAACGCGGTTCGTGCAGGACTTCGGCGACTTCGCCCATGGGCGCCACATACCAGTGCTGGCCCAAGCGAAAGCCGATTCCGCTCCAGCGTTGCAGGCGGGTTTCCTGGGACGGCAGGTCAGCGGCCAGCAGGCGGCAGCGGCGGTCGATGTCCAGCAGCAGCTCGAAGGCGGTTTGCGACTCGGTCATGATGGCGAACCGTCAGCCGGCCAGCACCTTGTTCAGGGTGGCGATCAGGGTTTCTTCATCCACCGGCTTGGTCAGGTAATCCTTGGCGCCCTGGCGCGCGCCCCAGATCTTGTCGGTTTCCTGGTCCTTGGTGGTGATGATGATGATCGGGATGCCGTTGGTTTCCGGCTCCTTGGACAGCTGGCGGGTGGCCTGGAAGCCGTTGAGGCCCGGCATCACGATGTCCATCAGCACGGCGTCGGGCAATTCCTGGCGGGCCAGGGCCACGCCGTCCGCGCCGTTTTCGGCCTTGAGGACCTGGTGACCATGCTTTTCCAGCATGCCGGTCAGTTTGTACATTTCGGTCGGCGAATCGTCGACGATCAGAACACGTGCCATGGTTTTCCCCACTACATAGGTGGACGCCGGCCCTTGTGAGGCGGCGTCAGTGTGCTTGTTCTACTGCGGCGAACCCCGGCACGTAGGCCTTGATCGCGCCCAGCAGTTCTTCCTTGCTGAAAGGCTTGGTCAAAAACTGATCGACCCCCACGATGCGCCCCTTGGCCTTGTCGAACAGGCCGTCCTTGGACGACAACATGATCACCGGGATCGACTTGAACGCCGGGTTGTTCTTCACCAGCGCGCAGGTCTGATATCCATCCAGGCGCGGCATCATGATGTCGACAAAAATAATATGCGGGTGATGATCAACAATCCGGGCCAGGGCATCGAAACCGTCGATGGCCGTGATGACATCGCACCCCACGTTCTTCAACAAGGTCTCAGCGGTGCGGCGGATCGTCTTCGAATCATCGATCACCATCACTCTCAAGGCGTTGGAATGCTGTTCCATATCTGCTCTGCCATCGCCACAGCGAATCGGTTTTCGGTGTGTACTGCCTGATGTTGCACAGGATGAGCGCCGCGGGCCTTGGAATTCAAGGGCTGCTGCGCCGTGGCAGTCTTTTTAGCACAGTCTCCGGGCGCAATCTATCGAGCAACCGGCCAGGTGGTTTTTCCTTGACCCACAACAGCCGCAGCGCCACTCTGACGCCACTTTTATGCGCCCTTATTTGCTAGAGGAAATCCCCCATGAGCGTTCGCGTCGGCATTGTCATGGACCCTATCGCCAGCATTTCCTATAAAAAGGACAGCTCGCTGGCCATGCTCTTGGCCGCCCAGGCCCGCGGCTGGACCCTGTTCTATATGGAGCAGCGCGATCTTTACCAGGGCGACGGCGAGGCCCGTGCACGCATGCGCCCGCTGCAGGTGTTTGCCAACCCGGAAAAGTGGTTCGAACTGCAAGATGAAATCGACAGCCCGCTGAGCGATCTGGACGTGATCCTGATGCGCAAGGACCCGCCGTTCGACATGGAGTTCGTCTACTCCACTTACCTGCTGGAGCAGGCCGAGCGCGCCGGCGTGCTGATCGTCAACAAGCCGCAAAGCCTGCGCGACTGCAATGAAAAGCTGTTCGCCACCCTGTTCCCACAGTGCACGCCGCCGACCGTGGTCAGCCGCCGCGCCGATGTGCTGCGTGAATTCGCCGCCAAGCACGGTGATGTGATCCTCAAGCCGCTGGACGGCATGGGCGGCACCTCGATCTTCCGTCACCGCGCAGGCGACCCGAACCTGTCGGTGATCCTGGAAACCCTGACTGCCCTGGGCACCCAGCAGATCATGGGCCAGGCCTACCTGCCGGCCATCAAGGACGGTGACAAGCGCATCCTGATGATCGACGGCGAACCAGTGGATTACTGCCTGGCGCGCATCCCGGCGGCGGGCGAGACCCGTGGCAACCTGGCGGCCGGTGGTCGGGGTGAAGCACGCCCGCTGTCGGACAAGGACCGTTGGATTGCAGCCCAGGTCGGCCCGACGCTGCGTGAAAAGGGCTTGCTGTTTGTCGGCCTGGACGTGATCGGCGAGAACCTGACTGAAATCAACGTCACCAGCCCGACCTGCATCCGCGAGATCGATAATGCATTTGGCACCAACATCGGCGAAATGTTGATGGCCGCCATTGAGCGCAAGCTGCAGGCCAAGTGATATAGAACAGCCGGACACGCACCAACATTGCGCTATCATGCCCCACCTGTGAAACGCGCGATGTTGGTTTTTTTGTCATGACACTCCCGTCCGAGCTGCCCCCCGAACTCTCCCACAGCGGCGTGCGCCCGGCTGATCGGCTCGGATTTACCCTGTTCCTGGCCGCATTGATTCACCTGGCGCTGATCCTCGGCGTGGGTTTCACCATGGTCGAGCCCAAGCAGATCAGCAAAACCCTGGAAATCACCCTCGCCACGTTCAAAAGCGAGAAAAAGCCGGAAAAAGCCGACTTTCTCGCCCAGGACAACCAACAAGGCAGCGGCACCCTCGACAAGAAAGCCGTACCCAAGACCACCGAAGTGGCGCCGTTCCAGGACAACAAGGTGAATAAAGTCACCCCGCCGCCGGTGCCCAAGCCGGAGGTCAAGCAGGCCGCGCCCAAGGCGACGGTGACCACCGTCGCACCTAAGCCGCAAAAAGCCCCGACCCAGCGCGAAAAGACCAAGAGCGAACCCACGCCCGAGCCCGTAAAGCCGGCGCCGACTTTCGACAGCTCGACCCTGTCCGACGAAATCTCCAGCCTCGAAGCCGAACTGGCCAACGAACAGCAGCTGTACGCCAAGCGCCCGCGCATCTACCGGCTCAACGCCGCCTCGACCATGCGCGACAAAGGTGCCTGGTACAAAGACGAGTGGCGCAAGAAGGTCGAGCGCATCGGCAACCTCAACTACCCGGAAGAAGCCCGGCGCCAGCAGATTTACGGCAATTTGCGTCTATTGGTTTCCATCAACCGCGACGGCACGTTATATGAAGTGCAGGTACTGGAGTCGTCCGGCCAGCCGTTGCTGGACCAGGCCGCCCAGCGCATCGTGCGCCTGGCCGCGCCTTTCGCGCCGTTCAGCGGTGATTTGAACGACGTCGATCGCCTGGAAATCATCCGCACCTGGAAGTTCGCCAAGGGCGATCGGTTGTCGAGCAATTGATGACAATTGCCCCCTGTGGCACATCACCAGCTTGTCAGTTCGCCCCTCCACCGCCACACTATCGAACATGAAAAACGTCAGCCCGACCTACCTCAAGCATCAATTCCTGATCGCCATGCCCCATATGGCCGACCCGAACTTTGCGCAGACCTTGACTTACATCGTCGAGCACACGGCCAATGGTGCGATGGGGCTGGTGGTCAACCGCCCGCAGGAGCTGAACCTGGCGGATATCCTTGAACAGCTGCGCCCGGAAGTCGACCCGCCTGCCCGTTGCCAGGGCGTGCCGATCTACATCGGCGGGCCGGTACAGACCGATCGCGGGTTTGTGCTGCACCCGACGGGGCCGAAGTTCCAGGCCACCGTCGATCTGGACGGTGTGTCACTGTCCACCTCCCAGGACGTGTTGTTCGCCATCGCGGACGGCGTGGGCCCTGAGCAGAGTGTGATCACCCTCGGTTACGCAGGCTGGGAAGCCGGCCAATTGGAGGCTGAACTCGCCAGCAACGCTTGGCTGACGTGCCCCTTCGATGCCGACATCCTGTTCAACACGCCCAGCGAACTGCGCCTGGAAGCGGCTGCCGCCAAGCTGCGGGTTAACCTCAGCCTGTTGACCAGCCAGGCGGGGCACGCCTGATGGCTTTGCGACTGATCCTGGGTTTTGACTACGGCACCAAACAGATCGGCGTCGCCGTCGGCCAGGTCATCACCGGCCAGGCCCGCGAGCTGTGCACCTTGAAAGCCCAGAACGGCGTGCCGGACTGGAACCAGGTCGAAGCCCTCATTAAAGAGTGGAAACCCGATGCGGTCGTGGTCGGCCTGCCGTTGAACATGGACGGCACCCCCAGCGACATGTGCCTGCGCGCCGAAAAATTCGCCCGCCGCCTCAATGGCCGCTACAACCTGCCCTTTTATACCCACGATGAACGCCTCACCACCTTTGAAGCCAAGGGTGAGCGCCGTGACCGTGGCGGGCAGAAGGGCAGCTACCGCGACAACCCCGTGGACGCCATCGCCGCCGCCCTGTTGTTGCAGGGATGGTTGGATGAAAACACTGCTTTATTTGAATCCTGACTGACGCGGCTTGCCGCGTCTTTTTACGTTTGAGCCCGGACCTTGCCTGCGCCAAGGTCCTGAAGGAGCCTGCATGAGCCTGCCGAACCCCGCCGAACTGATCAGCCAGATGGCCACAAGCCTCACGGCCCATCTGCAACACCGCAACATCAGCGAGCCGCGCTTCATCGGCATTCGCACCGGTGGTGTGTGGGTGGCCCAGGCATTGCTGGAAGCACTGGGCAGCGACTCGCCCCTCGGCACCCTCGACGTGTCCTTCTATCGTGACGACTTCAGCCAGAACGGCCTGCACCCGCAAGTGCGCCCGTCGGCCCTGCCGTTCGAGATCGAAGGCCAGCACCTGGTGCTGATCGACGACGTGCTGATGAGTGGCCGCACCATCCGTGCCGCCATGAACGAACTGTTCGACTACGGCCGCCCGGCCAGCGTGACCTTGGTGTGCCTGCTCGACCTGGATGCCGGCGAACTGCCGATCAGCCCGGATGTGGTCGGCGCCACTCTGTCGCTTTCAGCCCACCAGCGGGTAAAATTGTCCGGTCCCACGCCGCTCGAACTCGAACTGCAAGACCTCGCCCTTTAAACCGCCTTGTAAAGAGTCCCCGCGATGACGCCTCTCGATGCCAAGCGCCCGCTGCAGCTCAATGCTCAGGGCCAGTTGCAACACTTCTTGTCCCTCGACGGTTTGCCCCGCGAACTGCTCACCGAAATCCTCGACACCGCCGACTCGTTCCTCGAAGTCGGTGGCCGCGCGGTGAAGAAGGTCCCGCTGCTGCGCGGCAAGACCATCTGCAATGTGTTCTTCGAGAACTCCACGCGCACCCGTACCACCTTTGAACTGGCGGCCCAGCGGCTGTCGGCCGACGTTATCACGCTGAACGTGTCCACCTCGTCGGCAAGCAAGGGAGAGACCCTGCTCGACACCCTGCGCAACCTGGAAGCCATGGCCGCCGACATGTTCGTGGTGCGCCACGGCGACTCCGGCGCCGCGCACTTCATCGCCGAGCACGTGTGCCCGCAGGTGGCGATCATCAACGGCGGCGACGGCCGCCACGCCCACCCGACCCAGGGCATGCTCGACATGCTCACCATCCGTCGGCACAAGGGCAGCTTTGAAAACCTCTCGGTGGCCATTGTCGGCGACATCCTGCACTCGCGGGTTGCACGCTCCAACATGCTGGCCCTGAAAGCCCTGGGTTGCCCGGATATCCGTGTGATCGCCCCGAAAACCCTGCTGCCGATCGGCATCGAGCAGTACGGCGTGAAGGTCTACACCGACATGGCCGCAGGCCTCAAGGACGTGGATGTAGTGATCATGTTGCGCCTGCAACGCGAGCGCATGGCCGGTGGCCTGCTGCCGAGCGAAGGCGAGTTCTACCGCCTGTTCGGCCTGACCACTGCGCGCCTGGCCGGCGCCAAGCCGGATGCCATCGTCATGCACCCGGGCCCGATCAACCGTGGGGTAGAGATTGAGTCGGCGGTGGCCGACGGCCCTCAGTCGGTGATCCTCAACCAGGTCACCTACGGCATCGCCGTCCGCATGGCCGTGCTGTCCATGGCCATGAGCGGGCAAACCGCGCAACGTCAATTCGAGCAGGAGAACGCCCAGTGAAGCTCAGCATTCTTGGCGCTCGCGTTATCGATCCGGCCAGTGGCCTGGATCAAGTCACCGATTTGCATCTGGAAGCCGGCAAGCTTATCGCCATCGGCGCTGCTCCGGCGGGTTTCAGCGCGACTGAAACCCTCGACGCCAAAGGCTTGGTGGCCGCGCCGGGCCTGGTCGACCTGAACGTCGCCCTGCGCGAGCCAGGCTACAGCCGCAAAGGCAACATCATCAGCGAAACCCGCGCCGCCGCTGCCGGTGGCGTGACCAGCCTGTGCTGCCCGCCGCACACCAAGCCGATCCTCGACACGTCGGCCGTGACCGAGCTGATCCTCGACCGCGCCCGCGAAGCCGGCAATTGCAAGGTGTTCCCGATCGGCGCCTTGAGCAAAGGCCTGGAGGGCGAACAACTCGCCGAACTGATCGCCCTGCGCGACGCCGGTTGCGTGGCCTTCGGCAATGGCCTGGAAAGCTTTCGCAGCACCCGCACGCTGTTACGCGCCCTGGAATACGCGGCCACCTTCGACCTGACGGTGATCTTCCATTCCCAGGACCGCGACCTGGCCGAAGGCGGCTTGGCCCATGAAGGCGCCGTGGCCAGCTTCCTCGGCCTGCCGGGCATTCCGGAAACCGCCGAGACGGTGGCCCTGGCCCGTGACCTGCTGCTGGTGGAACAAAGCGGCGTGCGCGCGCACTTCAGCCAGTTGACCAGCGCTCGCGGCGTCGCCCTGATCGCCCAGGCCCAGGCCCGTGGTTTGCCGGTAACGGCGGATGTGGCGCTGTATCAGCTGATTCTGACGGATGAAGCGCTGATCGACTTCTCCAGCCTGTACCACGTGCAGCCGCCGCTACGCACCCTGGCCGACCGCGAAGGTTTGCGCGCGGCAGTCAAGTCCGGCGTGGTCTCGGCAATTTCCAGCCATCACCAGCCCCATGAGCGGGATGCCAAGCTGGCGCCGTTTGGCGCGACAGAGCCGGGCATCAGCAGTGTCGAACTGTTGCTGCCGTTGGCGATGACGTTGGTGGAAGATGGATTGCTGGACTTGCCGACACTGCTGGCACGCCTGAGCGCCGGCCCGGCCGAGGCATTGCGCCTGCCGGCGGGTAAGTTGGCGGTGGGATCGGCGGCAGATCTGGTGCTGTTTGATCCGGCCAGCTCCACGGTTGCCGGGGAGCAGTGGTTGTCGAAAGGCGAAAACTGCCCGTTTATTGGGCATAGCCTGCCGGCGACGGTGCGTTACACCCTGGTTGACGGACGCATCAGCTACCAGGCTTGACGCTACCAACCGGTAGGAGCGAGCAAGCTCGCTCCTACCGGTTATTTACCGCCCGGAATTGCGTTCGGCATTGCGGATCGAAATCTGCGTATTCAACGTCCAGAAGTCATACAGCACCCCCACCAGGAACAAGCCGCCGGTCAGCAGGTAGATCAAGCCGGTGATCCATTTGCCCTGGTACATGCGGTGCACGCCGAATACCCCCAGAAACGCCAACAGGATCCAGGCCACGTTGTATTCGATGGGCCCGGCGGTAAAACGCAGGTCCGCTTCACGGTCCATGGCCGGAATCAGGAAAAAGTCGATCAACCAGCCAATACCCAACAGACCGAGGGTGAAAAACCAGATCGTGCCGGTGACGGGTTTGCCGTAATAGAAGCGATGCGCCCCGGTAAAACCGAAAATCCACAGCAGGTAACCGATCACCTTACTGTGGGTGTCTTGCTGCGGGCCAATCTGCTGATAGGTGTTCATCGCGTACCTCTTTTGCCTCGATAGATAAATTTTTTCATTTTCTTTGTGACTTTTTTACAGGCGCCCGACGTACGGCAAATGGTATCTTCCCTGCCCTGAAAGCCTTATGCCACCTGACTTGTGTAGGACAATTGCGGCGAATCGTCGCGTTTTTCCTGATTTTGACGTCAAGGTTCAGTCGACAAACGGCCTGAGAACGGCACAAAAAGCTGTTATAAAGTTGCGCGCAAACCCATAAGAGCCACGCCTAATGCGACCATTTTTCAAGACATGGCTAACCATTTGCCTATTAATGCCACTGGCCGCCCACGCCACCAATCGTGAGCAACGACTTCCTAACGTTAACGGTTTCACCCCTAAAGTCCACAGCACCCCAAGCACCGCCAAATCGGTAAAGCTGACCGTCAACCGCCCGACTCAACTGAGCAAGGCCCACAACGGCAAAGCAGTCCCAGGCCTGGTCGGCGTCAACTCCAAGCAAAGCAGCACCGTCCTCAGCCGCGCCGTGAACGTGCTCGGTACTCCTTATCGTTGGGGCGGCAGCAGCCCAAGTAAAGGGTTCGACTGCAGTGGCTTGGTGAAATATGCGTTTAATGATGTTGCAGCGGTGGACTTGCCGCGCACGTCCAACGCCATGGCCGCTGGCCACGGGCAGAAGGTTGATCGCAAGGACCTGAAACCCGGCGACCTGCTGTTCTTCAAACTGAAGAGCCGCCAGGTGAACCATGTTGCCATCTACCTGGGCAACGACCGCTTCATCCACGCACCGCGTCGTGGCAAGTCGGTGAGTATCGACACCCTGAAGAAGCCGTTCTGGGACAAGAATTACGTGATTGCCAAGCGGGTGCTGCCGAAAGAGCAGAACAACTTGCGGGTCGTTCAGCGCTGATTTCAGACTGAAATGCAGTACCCCATGTGGGAGCGGGCTTGCTCGCGAAAGCGGTGGATCAGTCGATTAATTTGTTGACTGACACTCCGCATTCGCGAGCAAGCCCGCTCCCACATTTGATTTACATTGTTCTTAATGCCTCATATGTCTGCTGGCACCCTCGCCTTCTCCCTCGCATCCTCCCGGCTGATCACCCCCGCCCCAACCAGCGCCTTCAAACTCATATCCAGCGTCTTCATCCCCAACGCCCCACCCGTCTGTATCGCTGAAACCATCTGCGCCACCTTGTCCTCCCGGATCAAATTCCGAATGGCCGGCGTGCCCAGCATGATTTCATGAGCCGCCACGCGTCCGCCGCCGACTTTCTTCACCAGTACCTGAGACACCACCGCCTGCAACGACTCCGACAGCATCGAGCGGACCATGGCCTTTTCCCCGGCCGGGAACACGTCCACCAGCCGGTCGACAGTCTTTGCCGCCGAACTGGTGTGCAGGGTGCCAAACACCAGGTGCCCGGTCTCAGCCGCCGTCAGCGCGAGGCGGATGGTTTCCAGGTCGCGCAGTTCGCCCACCAGGATCACGTCCGGGTCTTCGCGCAGTGCCGAGCGCAAGGCAATGGAAAAACCATGGGTGTCGCGATGCACCTGACGCTGGTTGATCAACGCCATTTTCGGCGTGTGGATAAATTCGATGGGGTCTTCAAGGGTGAGGATGTGCTGACGCCGATGCTGATTGAGAAAATCGATCATCGCCGCCAGAGTCGTAGACTTGCCCGAGCCGGTGGGGCCGGTGACCAGCACCAGACCATGTGGCAATTGGGCGATACGCTGGAACACTTCGCCAAGACCGAGGCTTTCCAGGCTTTGGACCTCAGAAGGGATAGTGCGAAACACCGCACTCATGCCGCGATCCTGCCGGAATACATTGGCCCGGAACCGCGCCACGCCGGGCAGTTCGAAGGCAAAGTCTGTTTCAAGAGATGTTTCGAAATCCTTTTGTTGGTGCTGAGTGAGCAAAGGGCTCAATAAGTCCGCTACTTGCGTAGGTGAAAGCACCGGCCCCTCCAGCGGCCAGACCTCGCCATCCAGCCGCAGCATCGGCGCCAGGCCGGCAGACACATGCAGGTCGGAGGCACCACGGCGCACGCTGGCCGTGAGTAATTCAGTGATATCCATAGGGCTTTCCATTTCCAGTAGAATGCCGCGGACTCCATATCCACGGGCGCATCTTGAATGTCGACGATAGCAGACAACATCGGCCAGGTTAGCCAGCGCATCCGCGCCGCAGCCGACGCCGTGCAACGTGACGCAAGCAGCATCCACCTGCTGGCCGTGAGCAAGACCAAACCCGCGCAAGCCGTGCGCGAAGCCTATGCCGCCGGCATGCGCGACTTTGGCGAGAACTACTTGCAGGAAGCCCTGGGCAAACAGGCCGAATTAACCGACCTGCCCTTGAGTTGGCACTTCATCGGCCCCATTCAATCGAACAAGACGCGCGCTATCGCCGAGAACTTCGCTTGGGTGCATTCCGTGGACCGCCTCAAAATCGCTCAACGCTTGTCCGAACAACGCCCGGCCGACCTGCCACCGCTGAATATCTGCATCCAGGTCAATGTCAGTGGCGAAGCTAGCAAGTCCGGCTGTACACCCGCCGACCTGCCGGCCCTGGCCCATGCGATCAACGCCCTGCCGCGCCTGAAACTGCGTGGCCTGATGGCGATTCCGGAGCCGACTGAAGATCGGACCGCGCAAGACGCAGCGTTCGCCGCGGTACGCGACCTGCAAAACAGCCTGAACCTGCCGCTGGACACACTTTCCATGGGCATGAGCCACGACCTAGAGTCGGCCATTGCCCAAGGCGCCACCTGGGTGCGGATCGGTACCGCCCTGTTTGGTGCCCGCGACTACGGCCAGCCATGAAATGGCTGACTTCCCTCTGAGTAAGGACCTGTCATGAGCAACACGCGTATTGCCTTTATCGGCGCCGGTAACATGGCGGCCAGCCTGATCGGTGGCCTGCGGGCCAAGGGCCTGGACGCCACGCAGATCCGCGCCAGCGACCCAGGCGCCGACACCCGTGCCCGCGTCAGCGCCGAGCACGGCATTGAAACCTTTGCCGACAACGCCGAGGCCATCCAGGGCGTCGATGTCATCGTGCTGGCCGTTAAGCCGCAGGCCATGAAAGCCGTGTGCGAAAGCCTGCGTCCGAGCCTGCAGCCGCAGCAACTGGTGGTGTCCATCGCTGCCGGCATCACCTGCGCCAGCATGAACACCTGGCTCGGTGCCCAGCCGATCGTGCGCTGCATGCCCAATACGCCAGCACTGGTCAGCCAAGGTGTGAGCGGGCTGTATGCCACCGCGCAAGTGAGCGCCGAACAACGTGACCAGGCGCAGGAGCTGCTGTCCGCCGTGGGCCTCGCCCTGTGGCTGGAGCAGGAGCAGCAACTGGACGCGGTCACCGCCGTATCCGGCAGCGGCCCGGCGTATTTCTTCCTGCTGATCGAGGCCATGACTGCCGCTGGCGTGAAACTGGGCCTGTCCAAGGACGTGGCCGAGCAACTGGCCGAGCAGACTGCCCTGGGTGCCGCGCATATGGCGGTGGCCAGCGATGTGGACGCCGCCGAGTTGCGCCGTCGCGTGACCTCGCCAGGCGGCACCACACAGGCGGCCATCGAGTCGTTCCAGGCCGGGGGCTTTGAAGCCCTGGTGGAAAAAGCATTGGGTGCCGCTGCGCACCGCTCGGCGGAACTCGCCGAACAACTGGGCAAATAAGGAGCCAACATGATTGGTTTGAACACCGCAGCCGTCTATGTGCTGCAAACCCTCGGCAGTCTGTACCTGCTGATCGTCCTGATGCGCTTCGTGCTGCAGCTGGTGCGTGCGAACTTCTACAACCCGCTCTGCCAGTTCATCGTCAAGGCCACCCAGCCGCTGCTCAAGCCGTTGCGTCGGATCATCCCGAGCCTGTTCGGCCTGGACATGTCGTCGCTGGTGCTGGCAATCCTGGTACAGCTGGCCTTGATGGCGCTGACCCTGCTGCTGACCTATGGCACCACCGGCAACTTCGTGCAACTGCTGGTCTGGGCCATCATCGGCGTGACCGCGCTGTTCCTGAAAATCTTCTTCTTCGCCCTGATCATCAGCGTGATCCTGTCCTGGGTCGCCCCCGGCAGCCACAACCCTGGCGCCGAACTGGTGAACCAGATCTGCGAGCCGGCCCTGGCGCCGTTCCGCCGCCTGCTGCCGAACCTGGGCGGCCTTGATATTTCGCCGATCCTGGCGTTCATGGTGCTCAAGTTGCTCGACATGCTGGTGATCAACAACCTGGCAGCCATGACCGGCATGCCAGAGATTCTGCGCCTGCTGATCTGATGTTCCCTGGCGAGGGAGGCCCCTCCCTCGCCATTGCTTGCCGCTAGGTGCAGCGGTCTTTAGACTTACGCCTCATTTAAACGAGAGCAGGGTCGATGCCAGCTGCCTTTCCCCCCGATTCTGTTGGACTGGTCGTGCCCCAAATGGCGCACTTCAGCGAACCGCTGGCCCTGGCCTGCGGGCGTTCGCTGCCTGCCTATGACCTGATCTATGAAACCTACGGCCAGCTGAACGCCACGGCGAGCAACGCCGTGCTGATCTGCCACGCCTTGTCCGGCCATCATCACGCCGCCGGTTTCCACTCGGTCGACGAGCGCAAGCCCGGCTGGTGGGACAGTTGCATCGGCCCCGGCAAGCCCATCGACACCAACAAGTTCTTCGTGGTCAGCCTGAACAACCTCGGCGGCTGCAACGGTTCCACCGGCCCGAGCAGTATCAACCCGGAAACCGGCAAGCCGTTCGGCGCCGATTTCCCGGTACTGACCGTGGAAGACTGGGTGCACAGCCAGGCCCGCCTCGCCGACTTGCTCGGCATCCACCAATGGGCCGCCGTGATCGGTGGCAGCCTGGGTGGCATGCAGGCGCTGCAATGGACCATCACTTACCCGGACCGCGTTCGCCATTGCCTGGCCATCGCCTCGGCGCCCAAGTTGTCGGCGCAGAACATCGCCTTCAACGAAGTGGCGCGCCAGGCCATCCTGACTGACCCGGAGTTCCACGGCGGTTCGTTCCAGGAAGCCGGGGTGATCCCCAAGCGCGGCCTGATGCTGGCACGGATGGTGGGGCATATCACCTACCTGTCCGATGACTCCATGGGCGAGAAATTCGGCCGTGGCCTCAAGAGTGAGAAGCTCAACTACGACTTCCACAGCGTCGAGTTCCAGGTGGAAAGCTACCTGCGTTATCAGGGTGAGGAGTTCTCCGGGCGTTTCGACGCCAACACCTACCTGCTGATGACCAAGGCGCTGGACTATTTCGACCCGGCGGCCAACCATGACGACGACCTGGCGAAAACCTTCGAAGGCGCCACGGCCAAGTTCTGCGTGATGTCGTTCACCACCGACTGGCGCTTCTCGCCGGCCCGCTCCCGTGAGCTGGTGGATGCGCTGATGGCCGCGCGCAAAGACGTCTGCTACCTGGAAATCGATGCGCCGCAAGGGCACGACGCCTTCCTGATTCCGATCCCGCGTTACTTGCAGGCGTTCGGCAATTACATGAACCGGATTACTGTGTGAGAACGCCATGAGAGCCGACCTGGAAATCATCCAAGAATGGATCCCCGCCGGCAGCCGTGTGCTCGACCTGGGCTGCGGCGATGGCGAACTGCTGAGCTGGCTGCGCGACAACAAGCAAGTCACCGGCTATGGCCTGGAAAACGACCCGGATAACATCGCCCAGTGCGTGGCCAAGGGCATCAACGTGATCGAGCAGGACCTGGACAAGGGCCTGGGCAACTTTGCCAGCAACAGCTTCGACATCGTGGTGATGACCCAGGCCCTGCAAGCCGTGCACTACCCGGACCGCATCCTCGACGAAATGCTGCGCGTCGGCCGCCAGTGCATCATCACCTTCCCGAATTTCGGCCACTGGCGCTGCCGCTGGTACCTGGCCACCAAGGGCCGCATGCCGGTGTCGGACTTCCTGCCCTACACCTGGTACAACACGCCGAACATCCACTTCTGCACCTTCGAAGACTTCGAAGCCCTGTGTGGCGAGCGTGAAGCCAAGGTGATCAACCGCCTTGCCGTCGATCAACAGCACCGCCACGGCTGGGCGAGTAAACTATGGCCCAACCTGTTGGGCGAAATTGGTATTTACCGGGTCAGCAGTCCTGGCCTGACCGACCACAAGATTGCCGTCTAATCATCTTCAAGAGGGACGCTCATGAGTCGTTTGGCTATTTTTCTATTGACCGCCTGCCTGGGCGCCAGCGCCGTGGCCGCAGACGCGATAGACGCTAACCGCAAGAAAGACTTCGGTGACATTACCGTGCACTACAACACCTTCACCTCCAGCTTCCTGCAACCGGAAACGGCCCAGGCTGTCGGCGTGGTGCGCAGCAAGGAGAAGGGCCTGATCAACGTGACCGTGATCAAGGGCGTGACCCCGGTGGCCGCGCAAGTCACCGGCACCATCAAGGACTTGGGCGGCAAGAGCGAGATCCTGACCTTCAAGCAGATCAACGAGAAAGGCGGCGTCAACTATCTCGCGCCCTACTCCGTGACCCAGCGGGAATACAAGACGTTTACCATCAACGTTGAAACCGGTGGCAAAGCCCATAGCTTCCAATTCAACCAAGAACTGTTCCCGGCCGAATGATGAAACTCACCCAACTCGTACTGGCCAGCCATAACGCCGGCAAACTCAAAGAACTGCAGGCGATGCTCGGCGACTCCGTGCACCTGCGCTCCATTGGCGAGTTCAGCCAGGTGGAGCCGGAAGAGACCGGTTTGTCGTTCGTCGAGAACGCCATCCTCAAGGCACGCAACGCCGCACGCATCTCCGGCCTGCCGGCGCTGGCGGACGACTCGGGCCTGGCGGTGGACTTCCTCGGCGGTGCCCCTGGCATCTATTCGGCACGTTATGCCGACGGCAAGGGCGACGCGGCCAACAACGCCAAGCTGCTGGACGCGCTCAAGGACGTGCCGGATGAAGAGCGCGGCGCGCAGTTCGTCTGCGTGCTGGCCCTGGTACGCCACGCCGATGACCCGCTGCCGATCCTGTGCGAAGGCCTGTGGCACGGCCGCATCCTGCATGCCGCCAGTGGCGAACACGGTTTTGGCTATGACCCGCTGTTCTGGGTGCCCGAACGCAATGTTTCCAGTGCCGAATTGAGCCCGATCGACAAGAACCAGATCAGCCACCGCGCTCGCGCAATGGATTTGCTGCGCCAACGCCTGAGCCTGAAATGACCCAGAACACCTCTGCGCAGCCGCTGATCCACGGCGGTGCGCAAACACCTCGGGCGGCCTTGCCGGTACTGCCGCCCCTGGCGCTGTATATCCACATCCCGTGGTGCGTGCGCAAATGCCCCTATTGCGACTTCAACTCCCACACCGCCAGCAAGGTGCTGCCGGAAGAGGAGTATGTGGACGCCTTGCTGGCAGATCTCGACCAGGATCTGCACGCTGTGTACGGTCGCGAGCTGAGTTCGATCTTCTTTGGCGGCGGTACGCCAAGCCTGTTCAGCGCCACCGCATTGGGCCGCCTGCTCAAGGGCGTGGAAGCGCGCATCCCGTTTGCCAGTGATATCGAGATCACCCTGGAAGCCAACCCCGGCACCTTCGAGCAAGAGAAGTTCGTCGCCTATCGCAAGCTGGGGATCAACCGCCTGTCCATCGGCATCCAGAGTTTCCAGCAGGAAAAACTTGAGGCATTGGGGCGTATCCACAACGGCGATGAAGCCGTGCGCGCGGCGGGCATGGCGCGCCAGGCCGGGTTTGATAACTTCAACCTGGACCTGATGCACGGTTTGCCCGATCAGTCCCTGGACGACGCCCTGAGCGACTTGCGCCAGGCCATCGCGTTGAAGCCCACGCACTTGTCCTGGTACCAGCTGACCCTGGAACCCAACACCGTATTCTGGAACCAGCCGCCCACGCTGCCGGAAGACGACACGTTGTGGGATATCCAGGAAGCCGGCCAGGCGCTGCTTGCCGAACACGGTTACGCGCAATACGAAGTGTCGGCCTATGCCCAACCGGGTCGCCCGGCGCGGCATAACCTGAACTACTGGAGCTTCGGCGACTTCATCGGCATCGGCGCCGGTGCCCACGGCAAGCTCAGCCACCCCGACGGGCGCATCGTGCGCACCTGGAAGACCCGAGCACCAAAGGACTACCTCAACCCGGCCAAAAGCTTTCAGGCCGGCGCGAAGGAACTGACCAATGAAGAACTGCCATTCGAGTTCCTGATGAACGCGTTGCGCCTCACCGAGGGCGTCGAGGCCAGGCTCTACGCCGAGCGTACCGGCCTCGACCTGGCGAGCCTCGATGAAGGCCGCCGCGAGGCCGAACAAAGTGGCTTAATGCAGGTCGAACCGTCACGCCTGGCGGCGACCGACCGTGGGCAACTCTTTCTCAATGACCTGTTGCAGACGTTTTTGAGCTGATCGCTCTTAAGGAAATCGAATGGATTTGGTACTCGACCTGCTCGCCACCGTGTCCCGCTGGAGCCGTAGCAACCTGTCGGAAATCTCACTGGCTCTCGTCGGCTGCCTGCTGGTGCTGTTCGGCGCAGATATCAAAGGCTGGGTGGAAGCGCGCTTGGGCAGCATCGCGGGCGCGTTGCGCGTACCGCTGATGGCGCTGGTGTGCATGATCGGCAGCGGCGCCGCCTTGATCTACGCCACGCCGTGGATTGTGCGGGGGTTGAGCCAGTTCAATAACTACAGCCTGGCGCCGGTGTTGGTGGTGGTGCTGGTGTTGATTGGCGTCGTTGCAGACCGGCGCTGATCCCAAAGCCAACACAGATACAAATGTGGGAGCGGGCTTGCTCGCGAATGCGGTGCATCAGTCAACATTTCCGGTGACTGACACTCCGCTTTCGCGAGCAAGCCCGCTCCCACATTTTTGACCGCGTTCCAAGCCAATAGCTTGTCAGTCAACCTTCTCAAACTTCAAATCCCACACCCCATGCCCCAGCCGCTCGCCGCGACGCTCGAACTTAGTGATCGGACGCTCAGCCGGGCGTGGCACGCATTTGCCATCTTCGGCGATGTTGCGGTAGCCGGGGGCGACGTTCATCACTTCCAGCATGTATTCCGCATACGGTTCCCAGTCGGTGGCCATGTGCAGGATGCCGCCCACTTTCAGCTTGCTACGTACCAGCTCCGCGAAGGAGGCCTGGACGATGCGGCGTTTGTGGTGACGGGCTTTGTGCCATGGGTCCGGGAAGAACAGCATCAGGCGGTCGAGGCTGTTGTCGGCGATGCAGCGGTTGAGCACTTCGATCGCGTCGCAGTCATACACGCGCAGGTTGGTCAGCCCTTGGGTCAGCACGCCATTGAGCAGCGCGCCCACACCTGGGCGGTGCACTTCCACCCCGATAAAGTCCTGGTCCGGCGCAGCGGCGGCCATTTCCAGCAGGGAATGGCCCATGCCGAAGCCGATTTCCAGGGAACGCGGGGCCGAACGGCCGAACACCTGGTCGTAATCCACCGGCGCATCGGCCAGGGGCAATACGAACAGCGGCGTACCTTGCTCCAGGCCCTTTTGCTGGCCTTCGGTCATGCGACCGGCGCGCATCACAAAACTCTTGATGCGGCGGTGCTTGGACTCGTCGCCTTCTTCCAGGGTATTCGGCGTTTCGTTTGATTCAGTCATCAATGGCTCTTACTTGATCAGACCATCCAGCGGCGAGGAGGCGCTGGCGTAGAGTTTTTTCGGCATACGACCGGCGAGGTAGGCCAGGCGGCCCGCGACGATGGCGTGGTTCATGGCTTGCGCCATCATGATCGGCTGCTGGGCATGGGCGATGGCCGAGTTCATCAGCACCGCGTCGCAGCCCAGCTCCATGGCGATGGTCGCGTCGGAGGCCGTGCCCACGCCCGCATCCACCAGCACCGGGATCTTGGCTTCTTCCAGGATGATCTGCAGGTTGTACGGGTTGCAGATACCCAGGCCGGAACCGATCAGGCCGGCCAGTGGCATGACGGCGATGCAGCCGATTTCTGCCAGTTGGCGCGCGATGATCGGGTCATCGCTGGTGTAGACCATCACGTCGAAACCTTCCTTGACCAGGGTTTCGGCGGCCTTGAGGGTTTCGATCACGTTGGGGAACAGGGTTTTCTGGTCGGCCAGCACTTCCAGCTTCACCAGGTTATGGCCGTCGAGCAGCTCACGCGCCAGGCGGCAGGTGCGCACGGCTTCGATGGCGTCGTAGCAACCGGCAGTGTTCGGCAGGAAGGTGTAGCGATCCGGCGACAGCACTTCGAGCAGGTTCGGCTCGCCTTCGATCTGGCCGAGGTTGGTGCGGCGCACGGCGAAGGTGACGATCTCGGCGCCCGAGGCTTCGATGGCCAGGCGGGTTTCTTCCATGTCGCGGTACTTGCCGGTGCCGACCAGCAGACGGGACTGGAAGGTACGACCGGCCAGGACGAAGGGCTTGTCGCTACGAACGATGCTCATGGGAAATCCTCGAAATGGGGTGAGGTTCTGCAGAATTCAGGAAGCTGCGCGACTAGCCGCCGCCGATGGCGTGGACCACTTCGACCTGGTCACCTTCGGTGAGCGCAGTTTCGGCGTGCAGGCTACGCGGGACGATATCCAGGTTGAGTTCCACTGCGACACGACGCCCGGTCAGGTCCAGACGGGTCAGCAGGGCCGCAACGGTTTCACCGTCGGGCAGTTCAAAGGATTCGCCGTTCAACTGAATGCGCATGCCACGGGCCGCCATCGTTTTAAGGGGCCCGCATTCTAGCGCGATTGGGACCTGAAGGTCAGCTCCAAGCGTCAAGCGGTCAGCTGCAAGCGCCAGGCTGCGAGGCCCAGGAAGAACCACCCAAGCAGAAATGCCAGCCCGCCAAACGGCGTGATAATCCCGAGTTTACTGATCCCGGTCAGGGTCAGCACATACAGGCTGCCGGAGAACAACAGGATACCGACAGTAAACGAGATGCCCGCCCAGCTGACCAACCGGCCAGGAATATGCGCCGCCAGCAACGCCACACCGAACAATGCCAGGGTATGCACCAGTTGGTAGGTCACGCCGGTATGGAAGATCGCCAGGTACTCAGCGCTCAAGCGGTTTTTCAGGCCATGGGCGGCGAACGCGCCGAGCGCGACACCGGTGAAGCCGAAAAAGGCAGCCAACATCAGAAAGCCACGCAACATGAGGAACTCCAGTCAGACTCAAAGGGCCGGGTCTGTATAATGGCCCGCTCAACGGGTTCGGCCAAGCCATCTCTATGCTGCGTCTCCTCTTCAAACGCTTTCTCAACGTCGTGAAATGGTTTGCCATCGGCAGTGTGCTGCTGGTGTTGCTGTTTCGTGTCGTCCCGCCGCCGTTCACCGCGCTGATGGTGGAACGCAAGGTTGAATCCTGGTTCGACGGCGAACCCATTGACCTGCAGCGCAGCTGGGTGCCGTGGGATGAGATCTCCGACGACCTCAAAGTGGCGGTGATGGCCGGCGAAGACCAGCGCTTTCCGCAGCATTGGGGTTTTGACTTCGGTGCGATCCAGGCGGCGATCCTGCACAACGAACGCGGCGGCTCGATTCGCGGCGCCAGTACCTTGAGCCAGCAGGTGTCGAAGAACCTGTTCCTGTGGGCCGGCCGCAGTTATTTGCGCAAAGGCCTGGAAGCCTGGTTCACCGGCTTGATCGAGGTGTTGTGGCCCAAACAGCGGATTCTTGAGGTGTATCTCAACAGTGTTGAGTGGGATGAGGGGGTGTTTGGCGCGGAAGCGGCGGCTCGGCATCACTTCGGCGTGAGTGCCAAGGGGTTATCGCGCCAGCAGGCCAGCTATCTGGCGGCAGTGTTGCCTAACCCTCGGGTGTGGAGTGCCAGTCATCCGACGGCGTATGTGGCGCGGCGCGCGGCGTGGATTCGGCAGCAGATGAGTCAGTTGGGTGGGGATGGCTATTTGGTCGAACTGAACAACTCGCGCAAAGCACCATGGTCTGACTGACCCTAAGTCCCAAACAAAAAATGCCCCGATCTTTCGATCGGGGCATTTTTTTGTCTTTTCGCTGCGTTTTAGGCGGCGATCGACAACTTCAGCTTGTTCATCGCGCTTTTCTCAAGCTGACGAATCCGCTCGGCCGACACGTTATACTTCTGCGCCAGGTCGTGCAGCGTGGCTTTGTCTTCTGCCAGCCAGCGCTGGTAGAGGATGTCACGGCTGCGGTCGTCCAGCACTTCCAGCGCTTCGTGCAGGTTGTGGTTGGAGTTGTCGCTCCAGTCCGCATCTTCCAGTTGACGCGCCGGGTCGTACCGGTGGTCTTCCAGGTAGTTGGCCGGCGATTGGAAGGCGCTGTCATCGTCTGCTTCAGCGGCCGGGTCGAAGGCCATGTCATGGCCGGTCAGGCGGCTTTCCATCTCGCGCACTTCACGGGGCTCCACGCCGAGGCTTTCAGCCACGCGGTGGACTTCCTCGTTGTTCAGCCACGCCAGGCGTTTTTTCTGGCTACGCAGGTTGAAGAACAACTTGCGCTGGGCCTTGGTGGTCGCCACTTTCACGATGCGCCAGTTGCGCAGGATGAACTCGTGGATTTCCGCCTTGATCCAGTGCACAGCAAACGACACCAGACGCACACCCATTTCCGGGTTGAAGCGTTTCACAGCCTTCATCAGGCCAACGTTGCCTTCCTGGATCAGGTCAGCCTGGGCCAGGCCGTAGCCGCTATAGCTACGGGCGATATGTACAACAAAACGCAGGTGGGCGAGCACCATCTGCCGAGCCGCCCCCAAATCCTGCTCATAGTAGAGACTCTCGGCCAGTTCACGCTCCTGCTCGGGCGTCAGCAACGGAATGCTGTTGACCGTGTGCACATAGGCTTCCAGGTTCGCACCCGGGACCAAGGCATAAGCAGGTTGCAAAGAAGTGGTCATACGAAAAAACCTCCGACTCACATAACTCGTGCAGTGAAGCACTGCGAAAATTGACCGGGAACCGTAGGACAAGTTCCCTAAACCGCCAATACGGTCAATACAAACGAAACCACATTAATCTGACATTAACTACTTCGGTGCCAACTCGCGTAAATGACGAGCGACCGCAATCCAAGCACCGATATACCCCAACAATACCGCGCCAAGCAAGAGACTCAGACCATCGGCTACCGGCACACCGGCCAGCGCAAAATCACTGCCGTAGAGTCCGGCCAGCCCGACCACCGCGTCGTTCAGCCAGTCCAGGCCAAAAGCCAGCACGCCCCAGGACAAAATCCCGGCACCAAAGCCATAAAGCGCGCCCATGTACAGAAAAGGACGACGCACATAGCTGTCCGTGCCGCCGACCAGTTTAATCACTTCTATCTCGGTGCGACGGTTTTCAATATGAAGACGAATGGTATTACCTATCACCAAAAGTAATGCAGACACCAACAGCACCGTCAGACCGAACACAAAGCGGTCGCCCAGCTTGAGGATCGCCGCCAGGCGCTCTACCCAGACTAGATCAAGTTGCGCCTGTTGCACCTTGGGCATCTCTGCGAGTTTTTGCCGCAGGGCTTCCAGCGCCGGCTTGTCCACTTCATTCGGCGTCACCAGCACCACGCCCGGCAGCGGGTTCTGCGGCAGCTCTTTAAGCGCCTCGCCCAGGCCGGATTGTTGCTGGAACTCTTCAAGGGCCTGGTCGCGGCTGATGTACTCGGCATCCGCCACACCTGGGATGTTCTTGATGTCGTCGCGCAACGCTTCGCCGTCTTTGGCGCTGGCGTCGATGTTCAGGTACAGCGAGATCTGCGCCGCGCGCTGCCAGGAACCGCCGAGGCGCTCCACATTATTGAGCAGCAGCGACAAACCCATCGGCAGGCTGAGGGCCACTGCCATCACCAGGCAGGTGAAAAAGCTGCCGATCGGCTGCTTGCCCAGGCGGCGCAGGCTGTCGACCAGGCTGGCGCGATGGCTTTCGACCCAGGCGCGCAGCAGGGTGCTGAAGTCCGGGCCGTCATCGTCGTGATCGTGTTTTTTCTTCGGCGGCTGCGGATCGGCCGGTTTCGGCGCCACGCGCTCGGAGACTTTAGGGCTGCGGGTCGCACTCATACGCCAGCCTCCCCGTCACCGATCAAGCGGCCGCGTTGCAAAGTGAGCATGCGATGGCGCATACGCGCGATCAGCGCCAGGTCGTGACTGGCGATCAGCACGCTGGTGCCCAGGCGGTTGATGTCTTCGAACACGCCCATGATCTCGGCCGCCAGGCGCGGGTCGAGGTTACCGGTAGGTTCGTCCGCCAGCAGCAGGGCCGGGCGATGGACGATGGCGCGGGCGATGCCGACGCGCTGTTGCTGGCCGGTGGACAGGTCGCCGGGATAGAGGTCGGTCTTGTCCGACAGCGCCACACGCTCCAGGGCCGAATCCACGCGCTTGACGATCTCGGCCTTGGACAGTCCGAGGATCTGCAACGGCAACGCCACGTTATTGAACACAGTGCGGTCGAACAGCAACTGGTGGTTCTGGAACACTACGCCGATCTGGCGGCGCAGGAACGGAATCTGCGCATTGCTAATGGTGGCCAGGTCCTGGCCCGCCAGCAACAACTTGCCGGTAGTCGGGCGTTCCATGGCCAGCAGCAGGCGCAACAGGGTACTTTTGCCGGCACCGGAGTGCCCGGTTACAAACAGAAACTCGCCGCGACGCACTCGAAAGCTCAGCTCATGCAAGCCCACATGCCCGTTGGCATAGCGTTTACCGACCTGTTCGAATCGAATCATGAACGCTCCCGCTCGGCAAACAGTGCCTGTACAAAGGGTTCGGCTTCAAAGGTGCGCAGGTCGTCGATGCCTTCACCGACGCCGATATAACGAATCGGCAACCCGAACTGTTTGGCCAGGGCGAAGATCACGCCGCCCTTGGCCGTGCCGTCGAGCTTAGTCAATGCCAGGCCGGTCAGTTGCACCGTCTGGTTGAATTGTTTGGCCTGGCTGATGGCGTTCTGGCCCGTGCCCGCGTCAAGCACCAACAGAACCTCGTGCGGCGCGTCTGCATCGAGCTTGCCGATCACGCGACGGACTTTCTTCAGCTCTTCCATCAGGTTGTCTTTGGTGTGCAGGCGACCGGCGGTATCAGCGATCAACACGTCGATGTTGCGGGCCTTGGCGGCTTGCACGGCGTCGAAGATCACCGAAGCGGAATCCGCGCCAGTGTGCTGGGCGATCACCGGGATCTTGTTGCGCTCGCCCCACACCTGCAACTGCTCAACCGCTGCGGCGCGGAAGGTGTCACCGGCGGCCAGCATGACTTTCTTGCCTTCGGATTGCAGCTTCTTGGCCAGCTTGCCAATAGTGGTGGTCTTGCCAGCGCCGTTGACGCCCACTACTAGGATCACGAACGGTTTGTTCGGGGTGATCACCAGCGGTGCCTCAACAGGCTTGAGCATGGCGGCCAGTTCGGCCTGCAGGGATTTGTACAGCGCATCGGCGTCCGTCAGCTGCTTGCGCGCGACCTTCTGGGTGAGGCTCTGGATGATCACGGCGGTGGCTTCGACGCCCACGTCGGCGGTGAGCAGACGGGTTTCGATGTCTTCCAACAGTTCGTCATCAATGACCTTTTTGCCGAGGAACAGGCTGGCCATGCCTTCGCCGATGCTGGCGCTGGTCTTGCTCAGGCCTTGCTTGAGGCGGGCAAAGAAGCCGGTTTTGCTGGCTTCGACGGCAGCTGCCACGGGTTCTGGCTCGATCACCGCGGGCGCAGCGACCTCGACCACAGCCGGAATCGGCGGAGTCACGTGCTCAGCCTGCACATCTTCGACCAGGGCCACGGGCTCTTCGGCCACCGGCAGTTCCGGCCACGGCTTGTGCTCTGGCTCTGGCTCTGGCTCTGGCTCTGGCTCTGGCTCCGGCTCCGGCTCCGGCTCCGGCTCAGCTTCGACCACCGGCTGCAACACCGGCTCGGCCATCGGCAACACCACCGGTTCCGGAGCTTGCGCGACCGGTTCGGCTTCTACTATAGGCTCAGGGATGGGTTCAGGTTGAACCGGCGGCTGTTCGTCGACGGTTTCCTGCGGCTTTTTGCGCAGCCATCCGAACAGGCCTTTTTTCTCGCCAGCCGCAGCTGGGGTCTTCTTGTCGTCGTTGGAACCAAACATGGAGACGGCTATCTCAAGGTAGCGACGCGCCAGTAGGCGCGTCGGTAAATAAAATTCGATGCGTAACAGACTGTTTTTTAGCCAGCTCGTTCATGCGCAACATTTTGAAGGCCAAAATAGGGCCTCAACAAGACAGCCGCAGTGGCCGTCACTCAGTCGGATCAGTATCCTAGCACCTCCTCGCCCGCCGACGCTAAGACCAAGCGGGCAGCCCAACAGGTTTAAAAACGAATGAATGCTCTAGCCCGCCGCGCCGCAGGCCTGCTGTTCAGCACAGTTTGTCTGCCTCTTTCAGCCTTGGCTGCCGACCCACAACCCACCCATGAATTCACCCTAGATAACGGCCTGAAGGTGGTCGTACGCGAAGATCATCGCGCGCCTGTGGTGGTTTCCCAGGTCTGGTACAAGGTCGGTTCGAGCTACGAAACCCCGGGCCAGACCGGTTTGTCCCACGCCCTGGAACACATGATGTTCAAGGGCAGCGCCAAAGTCGGCCCCGGCGAAGCCTCGCTGATCCTGCGCGACCTGGGCGCCGAAGAGAACGCCTTCACCAGCGACGATTACACCGCCTACTACCAAGTACTGGCCCGTGATCGCCTGGGCGTCGCCTTCGAGCTGGAAGCCGACCGCATGGCCAGCCTGCGCCTGCCGGCCGACGAGTTCAGCCGCGAAATCGAGGTCATCAAAGAGGAGCGCCGCCTGCGCACCGACGATAACCCGATGTCCAAGGCCTACGAGCGCTTCAAGGCCATGGCCTTCCCGGCCAGCGGCTACCACACGCCGACCATCGGCTGGATGGCCGACCTGGACCGCATGAAGGTCGAAGAGCTGCGCCACTGGTACCAATCCTGGTACGTGCCGAACAATGCCACCTTGGTTGTGGTCGGTGACGTTACCCCGGACGAGGTGAAAAGCCTGGCCCAGCGCTACTTTGGCCCGATTCCCAAGCGTGACGTGCCACCGGCCAAGATCCCGATGGAACTGGCCGAGCCCGGCGAGCGCCTGCTGACCATGAAAGTGCAGACCCAACTGCCGAGCGTGATCCTGGGCTTCAACGTGCCAGGCCTGGCCACCGCAGAAGACAAACGGTCGGTGCAGGCGCTGCGCCTGATCTCGGCGTTGCTGGACGGCGGCTACAGTGCACGGATCTCCGAACAGTTGGAGCGCGGTGAAGAGCTGGTGTCCGCCGCCTCCACCAACTACGACGCCTACACCCGTGGCGACACCCTGTTCATGCTGACCGCCACCCCCAACCAGCAGAAGAAAAAGACCGTCGCCCAAGCCGAAGCCGGCCTGTGGCGCCTGCTGGAAGAGCTGAAGGCCAAGCCGCCGACCGCCGAAGAACTGGAACGTATCCGTGCCCAGGTGATTGCCGGCCTGGTCTACCAGCGTGATTCCATCACCAGCCAGGCCACGGCCATTGGCTCCCTGGAGACCGTTGGCCTGTCCTGGAAACTGATGGACACCGAGCTTGCCGACCTGCAAAGCGTGACCCCGGACGATATCCAGAAAGCCGCGCGCACCTATTTCACCCGCGAACGTCTCAGCGTCGCCCATGTCTTGCCTCTGGAGACCGCTCATGAGTGATCGCAAAAGCAGCCGCCTGATTTTCCCCGGCCTGATCGTTGTCACCCTGATCGCCGCCAGTGCCGTGTATTTCCTGCGCCCGAGCGACTCCGTCGCCAGCCCGGCGCTGGAAAAAGCCCAGTCGAGCAACAAACTGCAATCCCTGGCAGAGCTGGACGACAAGGCACCGACCAACCGCAAGCTCGACGTACAAACCTGGACCACCGCCGAAGGCGCCAAGGTGCTGTTCGTCGAAGCCCATGAACTGCCGATGTTCGACGTGCGCATCCTGTTCGCCGCCGGTAGCAGCCAGGACGGCAACGTGCCGGGCCTGGCGCTGATGACCAACGCCATGCTCAACGAAGGCGTGCCGGGCAAGGATGTCAGCCAGATCGCCCGTGATTTCGAGGGCCTGGGCGCGGACTTTGGCAATGGCGCGTACCGCGACATGGCGCTGGTGTCCCTGCGTAGCCTCAGCGACAGCGATAAACGTGACGCCGCCCTGAGCCTGTTTGACCAGGTGATCGGCAAGCCAACCTTCCCCGCCGACTCCCTGGCGCGGATCAAGAACCAGATCCTCGCCGGCTTCGAGTACCAGAAGCAGAACCCCGGCAAGCTGGCGAGCCTTGAGTTGTTCAAGCGCCTGTACGGCGATCACCCTTACGCACACCCGAGCGAAGGCACGCCAGAGAGCGTTCCGAAGATTACCCTGGCGCAGTTGCAGGCATTCCATGCCAAGGCCTATGCGGCCGGCAACGCGGTGATCGCGGTGGTGGGTGACCTGACCCGCGCCGAGGCCGAAGCCATGACCGGCAAGATTTCCGCCTCGCTGCCTAAAGGCCCGGCCTTGCCGAAAATCGCCCAGCCGACCGAACCCAAGCCAGGCTTGAACCGCATCGAGTTCCCGTCCAAGCAGACGCACCTGTTGTTCGCCCAACTGGGCATCGACCGCGCCGACCCGGACTATGCGGCTTTGTCCCTGGGTAACCAGATCCTTGGCGGCGGTGGTTTCGGCACCCGCCTGATGAGCGAAGTGCGTGAAAAACGCGGCCTCACCTATGGCGTGTACTCCGGTTTCTCGCCCATGCAGGTGCGCGGCCCGTTCATGATCCAGCTGCAGACCCGCGCCGAAATGAGCGGCGGCACCCTGCGCCTGGTGGAAGACGTGGTGAAGGACTACCTCGACAACGGCCCGACGCAAAAAGAACTGGATGACGCCAAGCGTGAGCTGGCTGGCAGCTTCCCACTGTCCACCGCGAGCAACGCCGATATCGTCGGGCAGCTGGGTGCGATGGGTTTCTACAACCTGCCGCTGACCTATCTGGAAGATTTCATGAAACAATCCCAGGCCCTGACCGTAGAGCAGGTCAAGGCTGCCATGAACAAACACTTGAGCGCCGACAAGATGGTCATCGTGACCGCCGGCCCGACGATTGCGCAAAAGCCACTACCGCCCCCCACTGACAAACCCGCCGAGCAGCCGCTCGGGGTTCCGGAGCATTAATGGCCAGTTCATCTCGCCCGAAAAAACCTGTCCACAACGTGCATAACGGTGTGGGCCAGCTGCGCATCATTGGCGGCGAATGGCGCAGCCGCAAGCTGAGCTTCCCCGACGTGGTAGGCCTGCGCCCGACGCCGGACCGCGTGCGTGAAACCCTGTTCAACTGGCTCGCGCCGTACATCGCGGGCGCCAAGGTGCTGGACCCGTTTGCTGGCAGTGGCGCGTTGTTCCTGGAGTCGCTGTCCCGTGGCGCCGCCCAGGCTCAGGCGCTGGATGCGAGCAATATTGCAGTCTCCAGCCTCAAGGAACACCTGGGCACCCTGCGCTGCACCAATGGCCAGGTGCAAACCGCCGACGCGCTGCGGTACTTGGAAACCCAGCCAGCCAGCCCGTTCGACGTGGTATTCCTCGACCCGCCGTTCAACCAGAACCTGCTGCCGACCGTGTGCACGCTGCTGGAAGAACGTCAGTGGCTGGCGCCGGACGCATGGATCTACACTGAAAGCGAGACCGCGCCTTCGACCCTGGGCCTGCCGGCAAGCTGGCGCCTGCATCGGGAGCAGAAGTCCGGACGGGTGTATTACGCACTGTGGCATCGCAGCGTCGCTTGACCTCCGTTTATGGCAGCAGGGCTTGTGTTGTGGTGATCGGGCTTTTTGTGGTGAGCAGGCTTGTTGTGGTGAGCGGGCTTGCCCCGCGTTGGGCTGCGAAGCGGCCCCAAAACCAGCAACGATGTTCTAACTGAACATTCGCGGCGTTATTGATGGGGCCGCTACGCAGCCCAACGCGGGGCAAGCCCGCTCGCCACAGAGATTTGCATGAACCTTTGCGCTAATACCTTCACCCCCGCCTTCGGCCTCGGCAACCCCCACCTGCAAACACTGTGGGGGCCGCTGTGGCGTCCCACCACCCACATCGACCGCCAACGCGAACGCCTGTGGCTGGACGACGGCGACTTCCTCGACCTCGACTGGCACGGCCCCCACGACGCGCAAGCGCCGTTGGTGCTGGTGCTGCACGGCCTGACTGGCTCATCCAACTCGCCTTACGTGGCCGGCCTGCAAAAAGCCCTGGCTGCGCAAGGCTGGGCCAGCGCCGCGTTGAACTGGCGTGGCTGCTCGGGCGAACCGAATCTGTTGGCGCGCAGCTATCACTCCGGTGCCAGCGAAGACCTCGCGGCAGCGATTGCGCACCTGCGCACCAAGCGGCCGTTGGCGCCGCTGTATGCCGTGGGTTATTCACTGGGCGGCAATGTGCTGCTCAAGCATCTGGGCGAAACCGGCGCGGCATCGGGGTTGCAAGGTGCGGCGGCGGTGTCGGTGCCGTTTCGCCTGGACCAATGTGCGGACCGCATCGGCCTGGGCTTTTCGCGGGTGTATCAGAAGCACTTCATGCGTGAAATGCTGGCGTATATCCGCGTCAAGCAGCGTCGCTTTCTGCAGGACGGCCAGGCAGATGGGCTCAAAACCCTGGAAGCCTTGGGCTCACTGGAAAAGATGCGTACGTTCTGGGATTTCGACGGTCGGGTCACCGCACCGCTCCACGGGTTTCTGAGTGCCGAGGACTATTACCGCCGTGCGTCGAGCCGCTATTACCTGAGCGATATCCGCACGCCCACCTTGATCATCCAGGCCGCCGATGACCCGTTTGTGTTCGCCCATAGCCTGCCCGAGGCGAGTGAATTATCGGCGTGCACGGAGTTTGAGCTGCTGGCCAAGGGGGGGCATGTCGGCTTTGTCGATGGCACCCTCAAGCGCCCCGGTTATTACCTGGAGCGCCGTATTCCCGCCTGGTTGCTCAGTCGCCGGTAGCGATTGCCCGCGCTGGATCAGTAATCCACTCGCTCCATGACCCCGCATACAACTTGCCCAACGGATAACCCGCCAGGCTCAGGGCGAACAGGTTGTGGCACGCCGTCACGCCGGAACCGCAATACGCCACCAGTTCATCCGGCGAGCGACCTTGCAGTTGCGCGGCGAAGCGCTGCTTGAGCTGTTCAGCCGGCAGGAAGCGGCCGTCCGCGCCCAGGTTTTCGTTGAAGGCCGCACATTGCGCGCCTGGGATGTGCCCGGCGATCGGGTCAATCGGCTCCACTTCGCCACGAAAGCGTGGTTGAGCGCGGGCATCGATCAGCGTCAATCCCGGCTGGCCCAGACGTTTTTGCAGGTGTTCGGCGTCCAGCAACAAGCGGTTGTCCGGCATACCAGCGAACGTCCCAGGCTCAACCAGCGGCGCGTCCAGGCTCAGCGGGAAACCTGCGGCGTGCCAGACCTTGAGGCCGCCATCCAGGATAAACACGCCATCGCGCTTGCCCAGCCAGGCCAGCAGCCACCAGGCGCGAGCGGCATAAGCGCCGGGGCCGTCGTCGTACAGCACGATTTCGGTATCTGCGCTGATGCCCCACGCCCGCAATTGTTGAACCAAGGTGTCCGCCGCTGGCAATGGGTGACGACCGGTGACGCCCTTGGTCACCGGGCCACTGAGGTGTCGCTCCAAGTCGGCGTATTGCGCGCCTTCGATATGCCCTTCGGCATAGCTGCAACGCCCGTAGTCCGGGTCTTCCAAGGCAAAACGGCAATCCAGGATCACCACCCCGCCGGCCTTCTGGCGCTCGGCCAGTTGCTGGGGGCTGATCAGTTGGGCAAGCGGCATGACGGACTCCTAGTGAACAGATTCGGGAAAGGTCCTACTTCACTTCTTCCAATGCCTGATTCAACGGCACGTAAAACTCTTTGAACAATGCATCCACGGCGTCTTTGGCTTGAGGGGTGACAAACCCGGCCTCCAGCACCAGCACCTGATACACCCCACGCTTGATCGCCTCGGCGCTCAAATGGGCAGAGTTTTCATTGGTGGTGCACAAGAAACGCACCCAGGAGGTGAGGATGATCCAGGCGTTGAGGGTCAGGGCTTCGGTTTGCACCGGGTCCATATTGAGGATGCCGGCGTCGACGAACCCTTGGTAAATAGCCCCGCCCTGGGTCAGGCAGCGCTGGGAAAAGCGCCGATAGCCGGTCGCCAGTTCCGGATCGCTTTCCAACAAGTGTTCGAGGTCGCGGTGCAGGAAACGGTAGCGCCACATGCCAGCCAGCACGGCCTGCAGGTAGAAACGTTTGTCTTCGACAGTAACGGCACGGCCTTGGGGCGGGCGCAGGAAACTGTCCACCAGCGCTTCATATTCGCGAAACAGCACGGCGATGATCGCCTGCTTGTTGGGGAAGTGGTAGTACAGGTTGCCCGGCGAAATTTCCATATGGGCGGCGATGTGGTTGGTGCTCACACTGCGTTCGCCCTGCTGGTTAAAAAGCTCCAGGCTAGTTTGCACAATGCGCTCGCTGGTCTTTACTCGTGGTGCCATAGGGGATCAGCTTCTGTACACGTGATGGAGCATCTTACGGCCTAATCTTGCGAGGATAAATCCGCATCTGCGTAATGATATTTGACAATTTAGAGCAATGACTCTAAAAATCCAGGCAGACCTATAACAATCGGGAACGCCGCCATGTCTGCCAACGTTGCCTATCTGCAAGATTCCCAGGTGCTGGACCAGCTCCAAGAGCTGTTCGACACCCAGCGCCGTGCCTACGCCGCCAACCCGATGCCGCCGGCCGCACAACGCCAGCAATGGCTCAAGGCCCTGCGCGACCTGCTCAGCGACGAGCGCCAGGCGCTGATCAACGCTATCAGCCAGGACTTCAGCCACCGCAGTGCGGACGAAACCCTGTTCGCCGAGCTGATGCCCAGCCTGCACGGCATTCACTACACCAGCAAACACCTCAAGGGTTGGATGAAACCTTCCCGTCGCGCCGTAGGCATTGCCTTCCAGCCCGCGTCAGCCAAAGTCATCTATCAACCCCTGGGTGTGGTGGGCGTGATCGTGCCCTGGAACTACCCGTTGTACCTGGCCATCGGACCGCTGGTCGGCGCATTGGCGGCGGGTAACCGGGTGATGCTCAAGCTCAGCGAGTCGACACCCGCTACCGGCGAGTTGCTCAAGGCGCTGCTGGCGAAGATCTTCCCGGAAGACCTGGTGTGCGTGGTGTTGGGTGAAGCCGAAGTCGGCATGGCGTTCTCCAAGCTGCCCTTCGACCACCTGCTGTTTACCGGCGCCACCAGCATTGGCAAGCATGTGATGCGTGCAGCCGCCGAACACCTCACGCCGGTCACCCTGGAATTAGGTGGCAAGTCGCCCGCCATTGTGTCCGCCGATGTACCGCTCAAGGACGCCGCCGAACGCATCGCCTTCGGCAAAGCGCTGAACGCGGGGCAAACCTGCGTGGCCCCAGACTACGTGTTGGTGCCGGAAGATCGCGTCGAGGGTTTCGTCGAGGCCTACACCCAGGCCGTTCGCGGGTTCTATCCGACCCTGGTCGACAACCCGGACTACACGGCGATCATCAACGAACGACAACTGGCCCGGCTCAATGCCTACGTCAAGGACGCCACCGACAAAGGCGCCACCTTGATTCCGCTGTACGACCAAGGCCAGGCGCGGCGCATGGCCCACAGCCTGTTGTTGAATGTCAGCGATGACATGACCGTGATGCAGGACGAAATCTTCGGCCCGGTGCTGCCGATCGTGCCCTATCGCGGCATCGACCAGGCCTTCGCCTACATCAACCAACGCCCTCGCCCACTGGCCCTGTATTACTTCGGCTACAACAAGGGCGAGCAGGACCGTGTGCTCCACGAAACCCATTCCGGCGGCGTCTGCCTGAACGACACCTTGCTGCATGTGGCCCAGGACGATATGCCGTTCGGCGGCATCGGCCCGTCGGGCATGGGCCATTACCACGGCCACGAAGGCTTCCTCACCTTCAGCAAAGCCAAAGGCGTGCTGGTGAAACAGCGCCTGAACGCGGCGAAGTTGATCTATCCGCCTTACGGCAAATCGATCCAGAAGTTGATCCAGAAGCTGTTCGTCCGCTGAAACCGCCACCCACGGGATAACAATAACAATGAACCCTAGCCTGACTGAAACACCCGCGCTGTCGCGGCGCGGCGTCCTGAAAATCGGCCTGTGTGCCAGCGCCTTCCTGGCTACCGCTGGGCTGGGCGCCAGCCTCAGTGGTTGTTCCAGCAGCACGCCGGCCAGCGGTTTCGTGATGTTGCGCAGCAGTGATCTGCCGTTCCTGCGCGCCGTGATCCCGGTGTTGCTGGAAGGAGTGGCCAGTGCCCAGGCCGTTGCCAGCGGCATTGAAGACACTCTCAAGAAACTCGACTTCAGCCTGCAACGCCTGTCGCCGGAGATGTTCAAGCTCACCCAGCAACTGTTCGACGTGTTGGGCATGGCCATCACCCGTGGCCCGCTGACCGGGATCTGGGGCAGCTGGGAAAACGCCAGCAGCGAGCAGATCCGCAACTTCTTGCACCGCTGGGAAAACAGCTACCTCAACCTGCTGCGCATGGGCCAGGGCTCGCTGCTTAAGCTGGTGATCATGGCCTGGTACTTCCAGCCGGCGTCCTGGGCCCATTGCGGTTACCCCGGCCCGCCGAAAATTTGAATCGCCTCCCCCCACAATAAAAACTAGAGACGACCCTGATGCCCGTACCCGATCCCTTCCGCGACGGCATGGCCCGTGGCTGGAAAACCCACAATGGCGCCGCCCTCGACAACGACCTGATTCTGGAAGCTGACGTGGCGATCATCGGCAGCGGCGCCGGTGGCGGCACCACCGCCGAAGTCCTCAGCGCCGCCGGCTTCAAGGTGCTGCTGATCGAAGAAGGCCCGCTCAAGACCAGCAGCGATTTCAAACTGCTTGAGGACGAGGCCTACACCAGCCTGTATCAGGAGGGCATCGGCCGCATGAGCAAGGATGGCGCGATCACCATCCTTCAGGGCCGTGCAGTGGGCGGCACGACGCTGATCAACTGGACGTCGAGCTTCCGTACCCCGGACGCCACCCTGAGCCACTGGGCCAGCGAATATGCGG
Organism: Pseudomonas azotoformans; assembly: GCF_001579805.1. Lineage (NCBI taxonomy): Bacteria > Pseudomonadati > Pseudomonadota > Gammaproteobacteria > Pseudomonadales > Pseudomonadaceae > Pseudomonas > Pseudomonas azotoformans. Next base: position 1,077,135 of record NZ_CP014546.1, read on the forward strand.
TGAAGGGACATAGCAGCGCCGAAATGGCACCGTGGTTTGAAAAAATGGAGCAGCGCCTGGGCATCGCGCCCTGGGCCCTGCCACCTAATCCCAACAACGATGTGATCCGCAAAGGCTGCGAGAAGCTCGGCTACAGCTGGCACGTGATCCCGCGCAATGTGCGCGGCTGCTTCAACCTGGGGTATTGCGGCATGGGCTGCCCGGTGAATGCCAAGCAGTCGATGTTGGTAACCACGATTCCGTCCACCCTGGAAAAGGGCGGCGAACTGCTCTACCTGGCCCGCGCCGAACGCCTGATCTACAGCGGCGACACGATCAGCAGCCTGGAATGCGTGGCCATGGATAACCTGTGCGTGACGCCGACTGGCCGCAAAATCACCGTGAAAGCCAAGCACTATGTGCTCTCCGGCGGCGGCATCAACAGCCCGGCGTTGTTGATGCGCTCGGATGCGCCCGACCCGCACAAGCGCCTCGGCAAACGCACCTTCCTGCACCTGGTGAATTTCTCCGCTGGGTTGTTCGACGAGGTGATCAACCCGTTCTACGGCGCGCCGCAGTCAATCTATTCCGACCATTTCCAGTGGCAGGATGGCACCACTGGCAAAATGTCTTACAAGCTGGAGGCACCGCCCTTACATCCTGCACTGGCCAGTACGTTGCTTGGTGGCTATGGCACCCAGAACGCCCTGGACATGAGCCAATTGCCCAATACCCACGCGATGCTGGCGCTGCTGCGCGATGGTTTCCACCCCGACAGCCCCGGCGGCAGCGTGGAACTGCGCGGCGACGGCACGCCGGTGCTCGACTACCAGGTCTCGGATTACGCCTGGGACGGCTTGCGCCGTGCGTTCCACAGCATGGCCGAGATCCAGTTCGCCGCGGGCGCCAAGTCGGTCAAGCCGCTGCATCACGATGCGCGCTACGTAAAAACCGTGGGCGAAGCCCGCACGCTGATTGAAGGCCTCAACCTGGAACTGCACCGCACCTGCCTGGGCAGTGCCCATGTGATGGGCGGTTGTGCCATGGGTGAAGACCCGAAAAACGCAGTGGCCGACAGCCTTGGTCGCCACCACCAACTGCGCAACCTGTCGATCCACGATGGGTCTTTATTCCCCACCAGCATTGGGGCCAATCCACAATTATCGGTGTACGGTTTGACCGCCCAACTGGCGACAGCATTGGCCGAACGTCTGAAAACAGCGTGAAAAAACACGGTATTCGTACTGTCTATAGTGCTTTCTTCTGCACAAGTTGACTTGGCCGACCGGGATGGCTGCGATACCATCCGGTTCCCCAACGGACTCCGCCAGGACGACGCGATGAACCGAGTGTTGTACCCAGGAACCTTCGACCCGATTACCAAAGGCCATGGCGATCTGGTCGAACGTGCCTCACGCTTGTTCGACCATGTGATCATCGCGGTCGCAGCCAGCCCCAAGAAAAACCCGCTGTTTCCCTTGGAACAGCGCGTGGAACTGGCGCGTGAGGTCACCAAGCACCTGCCCAACGTGGAAGTGGTAGGCTTTTCGACGCTGCTGGCGCATTTCGCCAAAGAGCAGAACGCCAATGTGTTCCTGCGCGGCCTGCGTGCGGTGTCGGACTTCGAATACGAATTCCAGCTGGCCAACATGAACCGTCAGTTGGCGCCGGACGTGGAAAGCCTGTTCCTCACGCCGTCGGAACGTTATTCGTTCATTTCCTCGACGTTGGTCCGTGAAATCGCCGCTTTGGGCGGGGATATCACCAAGTTCGTGCACCCGGCTGTAGCAGATGCGCTAACGCTGCGCTTCAAGAAGTAACACCGTTCAATCGGCGCCTGCTCGCACTGCGGGCGCCAATGCGGCACAATTGCGCGCATTAGTTTTCAGATGCCTTGGCTGACGGCCCTGGCAGGAGTTTCCATGTCCCTGATCATCACCGACGATTGCATCAACTGCGACGTCTGCGAACCCGAGTGCCCGAACGCCGCGATTTCCCAGGGCGAAGAGATCTACGTGATCGACCCCAACCTGTGCACCCAGTGTGTCGGCCACTACGACGAGCCTCAGTGCCAGCAAGTGTGCCCGGTGGATTGCATCCCGCTGGATGAAGCCCATCCGGAGACGCAAGAGCAGTTGATGGCCAAGTACCAGTTGATTACCGGTAAAGCCTAAGACTGGCACTTGGGGCAAAACACGCTCGCACGCTGCCCCAGCACCACATTGCGCAATTCGCTCCCGCAGACCTTGCACGCCTCACCGCCCCGGCCGTAGACGAACAGTTCCTGCTGGAAATACCCCGGCTGCCCGTCGCCGCCGATAAAGTCGCGCAGCGTGGTGCCGCCGCGCTCGATGGCAGCCGCCAGCACGCGCTTGATCTCGATTGCCAGCTTCAAGTAACGCGCCCGCGAAATGCCGCCCGCCTCACGACGCGGGTCGATCCCCGCCGCAAACAGCGCTTCGGTCGCGTAGATATTGCCCACGCCCACCACCACCGCGTTGTCCATGATGAACGGCTTCACCGCCATCGAACGGCCACGGGACAATTGGAACAACCGCTCGCCATCAAACAGATCCGTCAACGGCTCCGGCCCCAGGCGGATCAGCAGCTCGTGGTTGTGCGGGTCCTGGCTCCAGAGCATCGCGCCGAAACGCCGAGGGTCGGTGTAACGCAGCGCCAGCCCCGACTCCAACTCGATGTCCACATGCTCATGCTTGGCCGCCGGCATGCCGACTTCCACCAGGCGCAGGTTGCCTGACATGCCCAAGTGGCTGATCAAAGTGCCCACTTCGGCATTGATCAGCAGGTACTTGGCCCGCCGCTCCACCAGCACGATGCGCTGCCCGGACAGGCGCACATCGAGGTCTTCCGGGATCGGCCAGCGCAGGCGCCGTTCACGCACGACTACGCGGCTGACCCGCTGGCCTTCCAGGTGTGGCGCGATGCCGCGTCGGGTGGTTTCGACTTCGGGTAACTCGGGCATGTGTACCTCTTGAAGAAAGGGTCAGTGGGCGCCCAGCTCGCGGATCGACAACTTCATGCTTTCGAAGTCGTAGTCCGACAGGCCCACGTAGTCCAGCACCAGATGGCCGATGGCATTCCACTCATGGTCCACCGCCTGGTTGCCCAGCACGCGATAGGACGAGCAGATGTGCTCGGCCATCTTCAGGATCGCCAGCAGGTTTTTCAGCTGTGAATTGCGCGACGACTCATCGCTGAACACCGCCAAGGCGTTGTGGTGGTTGGCGATGGCGTCGGTCACGTGCTCCGGCAAGCGCCAGGACTTGGCGGTGTAGTAACCGACCACGGCGTGGTTGGTGTTGAACGCGTTGTTCTCGGTGTCGACCACGCGGCAGTCGGGGCCGGCATTGGCATACGCTTGCTCCAGTACCGACATGTAGTTGGGGAAACGCTTGAGCATCAGCGGCACGCCGCAATCGTGGAACAGGCCCAGGGCATAAGCCTCGTCCACCGCCTGGGCGCCGGTGCGCTTGGCCAGGGTCAGGCAGGTCATCGCCACATCCTGGGCGGTATCCCAGAAGCGGTTGAGGGTGACGATGGTGTCGTCGCTCATTTCGCCCTTGATCGACAGCGCGTTGATCAGGTTGATGATCGAACGGCTGCCCAGCAGGTTCACCGCGCGCTGGATCGAGGCGATCTTGTTGCTCAGGCCGAAATACGACGAGTTGACGATCTTCAGCAACGCGCCGGATAAGCCTGGGTCCTGGGCGATCAGCCGGGCGATCACTTCCAGGTCCGGATCGGGCATGTACTGCTCCATCTGCAAATCCACCATGATTTGCGGTTGGGGCGGCACGCTGATGCCTTGCAGGGCCTGTTGAATCTGTTCGGCGGAAAGCTCTTGGGACATAAGTACACACTCTGGGCTAGGCGAGGATTCTAACCCTTATCCGCCGTATGCCGACACCTTCCCGCACATCCGGCTACCCGGCCATTTCCTACACAACAGGGTATACTCCCGCTCTTTTTTCCGGAGCGACGTCATGTCCCTGCCAAGCCTGCGTCTCAAAGCCAACGCCGATCGTCGTTTGCGCAACGGCCACCTGTGGGTCTACAGCAACGAAATCGACGTGGCCGCCACCCCACTCCACGGCTTCCAGGCAGGCGACCAGGCTATCCTGGAAGCGGCCGGCGGCAAGACCCTGGGCATCGTGGCCATGAGCCCGAACAACCTGATCTGCGCCCGCCTGCTGTCGCGCGACATCAAGCTGCCGTTGGACAAGTCGCTGCTGGTGCACCGCCTGAACGTCGCCCTGTCCCTGCGTGATCGCCTGTTCGACAAGCCGTTCTACCGCCTGGTCTACGGCGATTCCGACCTGTTGCCAGGCCTGGTGGTCGACCGTTTCGGCGACATCCTCGTGGTGCAGATCGCCTCGGCGACCATGGAAGCCCATAAAGAAGACGTGATCGCCGCGCTGACCCAAGTGCTCAAGCCGAGCGGCATTCTGTTCAAGAACGACTCCGCCGCGCGCGACGCAGAAGGGCTCAACCGCTACGTCGAAACCGTGTTCGGCCTGGTGCCGGAGTGGGTTGCGCTGGAAGAAAACGGTGTGAAATTCGAAGCCCCGGTGATCCAGGGCCAGAAGACCGGCTGGTTCTACGACCACCGCATGAACCGCGCACGCCTGGCCCCGTATGCCAAAGGCAAGCGCGTACTCGACCTGTACAGCTACATCGGCGGCTGGGGCGTGCAAGCTGCGGCCTTCGGCGCCAGTGAAGTGTTCTGCGTCGACGCCTCCGCCTTCGCCCTCGACGGCGTGGAGCGCAACGCCGCGCTGAACGGCTTTGCCGAGAAGATGACCTGCATCGAAGGCGACGTGTTCGAAGCCTTGAAAGAACTGAAAGCCAGCGAAGAGCGCTTCGACGTGATCGTTGCCGACCCACCGGCCTTCATCAAGCGCAAAAAAGACATGAAGAACGGCGAAGGCGCCTACCGCCGCCTGAACGAGCAAGCCATGCGCCTGCTCAGCAAGGACGGCATCCTGGTCAGCGCATCGTGCTCCATGCACTTGCCGGAAGACAGCCTGCAAAACATCCTGCTGACCAGCGCCCGTCACCTCGACCGCAATATCCAGATGCTGGAGCGCGGTGGCCAGGGTCCCGATCATCCGGTTCACCCCGCGATCGACGAGACGCGTTACATCAAGAGCATTACGTGCCGGTTGCTGCCGAATAGCTGATGCCGTTGGCCTGTAGGCGCTTTAGGGCTCCTACAGGCTTTTATGAAAGTTCGTACCGCTCCAGTCTTTGACTTTCCCTTACATAAACTTGATCCTCGACCGCCTCACGGAATCGAGGCCCGCCCATGTCGACGGCAATCACGCACGCTGAAAAACCCTTCATTGTTTTCTGGCTGATGACCATGACCCTGCTGGGCGTCTTCCCGCTTGACGTCGTGCTGCCTTCCTTTCCCGCCCTGGCGGAACACTTCTCCACCTCGACCACCCAGATCGCCCGCTCAGTCAGCCTGTTCGCCATTGGCTTTTCCTGCTCCATGCTGTTGATCGGCCCGCTGTCCGACCGGATCGGCCGCAAGAAGCTGCTATTGACCAGCATGGCCGTTGCTATCATTGGCGCGGCCGGGTGCCTGGCGGCCAGCAACACACCGCAATTTCTGTTCTTCCGTGTTATCCAGGCCATGGGCTGCGGCGGTTTCATATTGTCCCAAGCACTGGTGCAAGACCTGTTCTTCGGCAGAGAACAGGAGCGGTTGCGGATCGCAATGGTCACGGCCGGAGGCATCTTCATATCGATTTCCCCGCTGCTGGGCGCGTGGCTGCAACTGCACTGGGGATGGCAAGCCAGCTTCTATGTGTTTATCGCGCTGTGTGCCGCAACCTTGATCATGGCGCATCGGCTGCTCCACGGCGGCTTGCCTCAAGCAGCACCGAGCCACCAGAGCCTGCTCAAGGCCTACGCCAAGGTCTTCGCCAACCGCCACTTCGCCAGCTATGCCACGATCTCGGCCATTACGTTCGCCTGCCATTTCTCGTTCATCGTGGTGTCACCGCTGATTTTCATGGACCAGTTGCAGTTGTCGCCCCATGAGTACTCCCTGACCTTGCTCCTCTACGGCGCCGCTTACGTAATGGGCGGAATATGTGCAGGTTTCCTGCACAAACGGCTACCGGCTGCGGCCCAGATGGCCATCGGGCTGGTGCTGATCGCAATCTCTGGCGGGGTCATGTTGTTCCTGGCCTATCAGTTCGGCTTATCAATACCGACCGTGCTGGTGCCCATGCTGCTCTGCACGGCGGGCACCACCATCACCCGGCCCATCTCTAACTCTAAGGCCATGAGCTTGTTTCCAGACAATGCAGGTACGGCGGCATCAGCCGTTGCAGCGGTGCTGTTCATTGCCGGTGGCCTTATCAGTGCCTTCATCAGCACCTTTACCCACCACCTGAGCACTGCGCTGGGTCTGTGCTTTCTGATCCTGAGCATCGTCGCCCTGGTCTTGAACGCATGGGCGCGGCGCCACCCGCACGTCCCGTAGCCGCTATCTTCACGGTTTCGGCCATTCCCTCCAGCCGCCAGCGGTGTAGAATCGGCCTTATTCATCGCCAGTCATCCCCCGGCGGGTTTATGAGCTCGAGGCCCAAGCAAGCGGCGATCCCGCGACGCGAGTGGCAACTTCCGGACACACGGCCATTTTTCGGGTGTTCCTGACGTCAATTAGAAGCTCACTCCCCTTTGATACCGATTAGCCGCCCGGAGTGCTCCAATGCCTGATTACCGCTCGAAAACATCCACCCACGGCCGCAACATGGCCGGCGCGCGCGCACTGTGGCGTGCCACGGGGATGAAAGATGACGACTTCAAGAAGCCGATCATCGCGATTGCCAACTCGTTCACCCAATTCGTACCGGGCCACGTCCACCTCAAGGACCTGGGCCAACTGGTCGCCCGCGAGATCGAACGCGCCGGCGGTGTCGCCAAAGAATTCAACACCATCGCCGTGGATGACGGCATCGCCATGGGCCATGACGGCATGCTGTATTCCCTGCCGAGCCGCGAGATCATCGCCGACTCCGTGGAATACATGGTCAACGCCCACTGCGCCGACGCCATCGTCTGCATCTCCAACTGCGACAAGATCACGCCTGGCATGCTGATGGCGTCCCTGCGCCTGAACATCCCGGTGATCTTCGTCTCCGGCGGCCCGATGGAAGCTGGCAAGACCAAGCTCGCCTCCCACGGCCTGGACCTGGTCGACGCCATGGTCATCGCCGCCGATTCCAGCGCTTCTGACGAGAAGGTCGCGGAATACGAGCGCAGCGCCTGCCCGACCTGCGGTTCGTGCTCCGGCATGTTTACCGCCAACTCGATGAACTGCCTGGTGGAAGCCCTGGGCCTGGCCTTGCCGGGCAACGGTTCCACCCTCGCCACCCACAGCGACCGTGAACAACTGTTCCTGCAGGCCGGCCGTACCATCGTCGAGCTGTGCAAGCGCTACTACCACGACAACGATGAGTCGGTGTTGCCGCGCAACATCGCCAACTTCAAGGCGTTCGAAAACGCCATGACCCTGGACATCGCCATGGGCGGTTCCACCAACACCATCCTGCACTTGCTGGCCGCGGCCCAGGAAGCCGAGATCGATTTCGACCTGCGCGACATCGACCGTCTGTCCCGCCACGTGCCGCAACTGTGCAAAGTCGCGCCGAACATCCAGAAGTACCACATGGAAGACGTGCACCGCGCCGGCGGGATCTTCTCGATCCTCGGCTCGCTGGCCCGTGGCGGCCTGCTGCATACCGACCTGCCGACCGTGCACAGCAAGTCCATTGCCGAAGGCATCGCCAAGTGGGACATCACCCAGACGGACGACGAAGCCGTGCACACCTTCTTCAAGGCTGGCCCGGCCGGTATCCCGACGCAAACCGCGTTCAGCCAGTCGACCCGTTGGGACACCCTGGACGACGACCGTGAAAACGGCTGCATCCGCAGTGTCGAGCACGCCTACTCCCAAGAAGGCGGCCTGGCCGTGCTGTACGGCAACATCGCCCTCGACGGCTGCGTGGTGAAAACCGCCGGTGTGGATGAGTCCATCCACGTCTTCGAAGGCCGCGCCAAGATCTACGAGAGCCAGGACAGCTCGGTTCGCGGCATCCTCGCCGACGAAGTGAAGGAAGGCGACATCGTGATCATCCGCTACGAAGGCCCGAAAGGCGGCCCGGGTATGCAGGAGATGCTGTACCCGACGTCCTACCTGAAATCCAAAGGCCTGGGCAAAGCCTGCGCCCTGCTGACCGACGGCCGTTTCTCCGGCGGCACCTCGGGCCTGTCCATCGGCCACGCTTCGCCAGAAGCCGCTGCCGGCGGCGCGATTGGCCTGGTGCAGGACGGCGACAAGGTGCTGATCGACATTCCGAACCGTTCGATCAACCTGTTGATCAGCGATGAAGAACTGGCGGCACGCCGGGTCGAGCAGGACAAGAAAGGCTGGAAGCCAGTGGAGAAGCGTCCGCGCAAAGTGACGACCGCGTTGAAGGCTTATGCCCTGCTGGCCACCAGTGCCGACAAGGGTGCTGTGCGCAACAAGGCGATGCTTGACGGTCTGTAAGCTGCGCTCATAAAAATGCCCCGCCAAGTGCGGGGCATTTTTTTGCCTGGCGTTCTGACGCTGTAGTTTTTCATACGCCAGCCGATAACAGGCGCAACTATTTCTCAAGGAACTTACCCGCATGGATGCCCGCTCTACCGCTCTACACCCGGCTGCATGGGCGCTTTCCCTATTGGCGTTGGCCGGTTGCAGCTCGCTGCAAAAGCCTCAGGTGGACCCAGGCCTGGCACTCTTCAACGAAGCCATGACACTGCCGGCGCTCGACTACACCATCCTGCGCAACGGCGACAGAGTCGCGTACTCCGTCGATTTGCAGCAAAACCCGATCTCTGTGCAGTTCGACGCCTATTGCACACAAGGCCCTGGAAGGATGTTCTACCCCACGCGCTCGGGCCTGCGGGCATTTACTCCCTCACCGGCAACAGGCGTCGACCTGCCGACGGTACAGGCCCACCAACTGCAGCAAAGCGCTCAATTGCAGAGCGTATGCAAGGCACGCCCCGTCCCCGACTGGCGGGTGCTGCAAGCCTCTGTCGATCAGAGTTGGCTGCTGATCGACCGTAACAGCGTGCAGCGCCAAGGCAGTCAGATATCCGTCTGGGCCGCCCAGGATTACCTGCACTATCAGGTCGCCAAGAATGCATCGTTGTTCACTCAACGGCAGGAGCGGCTGAGGCTGGATTGCACACAACGCACCATTACGTTGATGAGCCAGTTCAACCTTGATGAAACGCGCCAGATGATCAACGGCGAAATCCGTCGACAATTCAAGCCGCAAGCCTTGGATCAAGCTTCCGGCGAACATGCCCAGCTCTTCAAGGCTCTATGCCAGGCGCCGGTGGAGCTGGCCCATTTACCCGCTTTCAAGGCGCGCCAGCCATTGCCACCCGTTGCCAGCGCAACCAATGCCAACCCGGCCGTGCTGGCGGCCATCCGAGCGCTCGGCCTGCCTGCGCCAACCCGCACCCTGAGCGAGCTGGCGTATGACTATGACGCCGTGCTCTTCAACAACACCCGAGTGGGCGACCAGACCAAACAGGCATTTATCAGTGTCGACAACGCATCCGGCCAGACGCTGGTACAAACGCGCGACTCGGCACTCGGTTTTAACCAGGAGCTGACCTTCCAAGGCCTGTTTGATCTGGACAGCCAAGGTCTCGACCGCAAAACCGGCAGTGACAAGGTGAAGACCCGTCTCTTGGTTGGCCTGAGCTTTCAAGGCGATTGGCGTAACTTGCCCCTCGCCAGTGAGGTGAGCTACACCCAGACATGGTCAAAATCCATCAACCCCGATGGCAGTCCTTCGCCAGAGACCAGTGAACCAAGAACCGTGACCTGCAAGGTCGCTCGGGAAATCCCGGCTGCCAACCTGACCCCGGACCTGAAGGGGCAAGCCAAGGTACTCGACTGCGTTCAGATGAAAGGTTGGACTTATCAGGCAGCCTACCTGAGCGACTATGGGCTGTTCATCAAATTGCGTGAGAACGCGTTGGTTGCGCAATGGAACTGGCATCTGAAATCAATCAAGTGAGCCCTGTATAGGAGCCGGGTTCTAGAACTGCGGCTTGTACGTCACACTGAACATCATGTTTCGCGGGTCGCCGAAGTAGTTGTTGCCCACCAACTGGCTGTAGGACGGGATGTAGTAACGCTTGTCCAAGAGGTTGTTGAAGTTCACCGCCAGGGTGACTTCATCACTGGCGTCGTAGGCGACTCGGGAATTGAAAATCGCAAAGCCGGCCTGGCCAAAGTTACGGTCAAAGCTGGTGGTCGCCGTTTGTGCATTAACCCCTGCACCCAGGCTGACGCGGCTTAAGTCCCCCGGCAGTTTGTAATCGCCCCAAATCCGCAGCATGTGCTTGGGCACCGCCGTACTGAAGACCTTGCCTTTGAGTTCGGTGTCTTTCAAAAACACCGTTGTGTTGTAGGTATAACTGCTGCTGACCTGCAAACCTGGCGCCAATTGGCCGCTGACCTCCGCCTCAAGCCCTTGGCTGCGCACCTTGCCCGAGGCGGTGGAGCAGTACCAGCCACTGCAGGCGTTTGGGCCATCAATATCGGTGCTGAAGTCGGTAACGGCACGGTTTTCGTGGATATAGCGGAACATCGCAAGGGATGTATTGAGGCGTCCATCCATCAACTCACCCTTGATACCCACCTCGTAGTTGCGTCCCTCGATGGGCGGCAATCCCGTCTTTTGCTGGGTCAGTTGGGTCTGCGGGATAAACACCTCGGCGTAGCTGCCATACACCGACCATTGGTCGTCCAGCGCATACACCAAGCCCGCAAAGGGAGTGACCTTGCCATTGCTCTTGACCGAGTTTTTCTCACCGCCCTCTTCGTACTGACGGGCGTAGTAGTTGTCCTGATCGAAGGCAAAGTCATACCAACTGGTGCGGGCGCCGAGGATCAAGGTCAGGGGCTCCGTCAGGTTGACCCGCCAGGTGCCGTAAAGTCCTTTTTGAGTGATGTCGTAGGTACTCAAGGCCAGGTTGGCGCGGTCGGCAATGCTGTTATAAGTCGGCTGAGGGCGGTGATGGTCGATGGCACCGATGTCCGCTCCTGGCGTGAATGCACGGGCATAACCATCATCAGTGTTGTACTTGGAATAGTTGGCGCCCACTACCAGGCTCTGCTTGAACGACAGGGCTTCAAAGTCGCCGCTGACGTAGGCATCGATACCACGGTTCTTGCCGTAGAAGTCCGTGGAATAGTCGGCGTACCTGCCGCTTTGGGTACTTCCCACCGGCACCGCACCGACAATGAATTGGTATGTCGCCTCGTTGGATTCATTCATTGCCAGCGCCGAGGCCTTGAACTTCCACTGATCGTTAAAGCGATGCTCAAGGTCCAGATACACCGCCGTCTGATCATTGAACGAACGGTTCCAGCTCGCACCGGTATAGGTCGAACGCGATACATCCAGCGCGCTCCCATCGGTGTGACGCGGCAAGGCAATCAAGTACGGCCGCCCATGGCTCTTCTTGTTGCTGAATCCGACGCCCAGGGTCGTGTCATCGTCCAAGTCAAAGTCCAGCGCGCCGTAGACGGTCTGTTCCCAGTTCCACACGTAGTCGGTGAAGGAGTGGCCTTTCTCATAGTTGACCACTGCCCGACCACGGATCGTCCCGGCCTCGTTCAATGGGCCGCCGACATCCGCCTGGGAGGCATAACGGTCCCAACTGCCAGCCTTGGCACTCAAGGTCACCGTAGGCACGGCCTGTGGGCGTTTGCGCACCAGGTTCACGGCACCACCTGGGCTGTTGGCGCCTTGCAACAGGCCGGCGGCGCCGCGCAGGACTTCCATGCGGTCGTAGATCACCATGTTCTCGGTGATGTAGCTGCCCAGCGCATACACGTTGCGGGGGACTGGCACACCGTCGTATTGCAGCGATTCAATCTCAAAGCCGCGCGCAAACATAAACATCCCAGGGCCCGGCGACTTGACCGACGCCATGCCCGGCACAGCTTCAATCGCTTGAGTCAGGGTGGAGATGTTCTGGTCATCCATGGCTTTGCGGGTCAGCACACTGACGGACTGCGGGATGTCCTTGAGCTTTTGCGTACCCTTGCCGATGGTCACCGCACCAGTGGTGTAGGAACCGCTGCCTTCGGTGGTCGTCCCCAGGTGCTCAGCGCTGATGGTGGTGGCACCGACTTCAAGGGCGCCGCCTGTGTCTACACGTTTTTCCAGGGTAACGGTGTCGGCATTGATAAACGCTGCACTCAACCCCGTGCCGCCCAGCAGTTGGCCCAAGGCTTCACGTTGCCCCAGGCTGCCCTTCACGCCCGGTGACACCACCCCCTGGGTCAACTCCCCCGATACCAACACCTGCACCCGTGTCACCGCCGAAAACGCCGCCAGCGCACCGTCCAGGCTTTGCCCCGGAATATCAAAACGATAGGTCTGGGCCTGGGTGGTCTCGGCGGCCTGCAAATACAGCGGCGCAGTGCCGCAGGCCAAGGAAATGGCCAGTGCCAGCAAGGGCCGTGCGGCGTATCGGTGTGCCATGGATGGTGCTCCCCGGTGCAAAAAAGTCTGTGATCGGCGCCGCACTACTTGAGAGTGCTTACTATTTGCGCCTCAGTGATCAAGGACGATGGGTTGCGGGGAAACCCTGAAACTATTTTGAAAAAGTTGTCGTCAGGACGCTTTGCCTTCGCGCAACACCAGCAAATACGGGGTGTAGTGCTCGGCTTGCAGGTTGAGGGTGTATTCCAGCGCCTTGATCACGGCGTCGGGTTTGTCGATCTCGAACACGCCGGACACCACGCGATTGCGCAGCGCATCGCCCAGCACCAGGGTCTTGCCGGGCCAGTAGCGATTCAACTCGCTGACCACTTCAGACAGTGGCTGCTGGCGAAACACCAGTTGCCGTTGGCGCCAGGCGAAACCGCTGGCCGCGTCGAAGCCGTGGACCTCGGCAAGGCGATGATCCTGATATTCCACCGCCCGGCCCGGCTCCAGATAGACCGGATCACCACTGCCCGCACTGACCTGCACTTTGCCCTGCGCCACCTGCACCCGCGTCTGCGCATCGCGCCGCGCCACACTGAATTGGGTGCCGATCACCTTCACCCAGCCATCGCCGGACTGCACCACGAAAGGTCGTGCCGGGTCCTTGGTCACGCTGAAAAACCCTTCACCACGCAGCAGACGAATCTGACGTTCACCGCCGCTCATGCGCACTTGAATCGCGCTGTCAGTGTTGAGTTGCAACTGGGAGCCATCGGCCAGTTCGACGGTGCGCGACTCGCCGGTGCGGGTGGCGTAGTCCGCGCGCAGGCGGTCGAGCCAGGGGGTGTTCTGTACGGTCAGCCCCACCGCCAGCAGCACGGCGGCCGCACAGGCCCAGCGTCGCACCGGCTTGCGCCAGGCCGCCTGTTCGGCACGGCGGATCACCCGTGCTGGCTCACGCAAACCGCCGAGCATGGCCTGCACTTCTTGCCAGGCGTCATCCTGAGGCTGGCCCTGCCCGAGCCAGGCGGCAAAGGCGTCCATTTCGGCTGCCGTGACATCTTCGGCCTGTAGGCGGAAATACCAGCCGGAGGCTTCTTCGAACAGCTCGTCGGCAGGGTGTGTAGCAGTCATGACCGACGTCCTTGTGTGTCGCTGGTGAGCCGCGTCTTGATGTAGGCGCGGCATTCAATCAAGGCGCGACGCAATTGGTATTCCACACTGCGCGGGGTGATCGACAGGCGTTCGCCAATCTCGCGGTAGGAAAGTTCGTCGACATGATAGAGCAGGAAGATCTGCCGAGTCGCCTCGGGCAACGCCAGGATAGCATCCTGCATCAGTTGCTCCTGCTGATAGGCGGCCAACTGCTCATCGGCACCTGGGTTGGTGCACGGCAGTTCTTCACTGGGTTCACCGGCATCCAGGCGCTCGCGGCGGATGGCCTGGCGTTGGTGATCACGCACCAGGTTGCTGGCGATGGTAAAGAGGAACGCGGGGAGGTTGTCGATCTTCTCGCCGGAGTCCAGGCGGGCCAGGCGCAGGAACGATTCCTGAGTCAGGTCGGCGGCCACCTGAGCGCTGCCGGTGCGGCGGGTGACGAAGGCTTCGAGGGCTTTCTTCTGCTCCGCGAACAGGCGCGCGATCTGCGAATTCCAGGAGGACACAGCACTACCTTGAGAAGAACGGAGGGTTCAGGAAGTGCGCACGCTAGCAGAGGATGAGATTGGTTCGCAATTGATATCTATTTTTTACTGTGGGTTATGCGGTGTTTTTGAGGCCGTCTTCGCGAGCAAGCCCGCTCCCACAGTGACCGAGTTCTAACATAAGAATGCGGTCAAAAAAATGTGGGAGCGGGCTTGCTCGCGAATACAGGCGACTCGGTGTTACTGAATCTCGTCAGGCTTAACGATCACCCAGTTCTTGTCCGCCGTCACCGGCAACCCTTCCTTAGCCTGCGCCGCCGCATGCTTGGCGATCATGCCGTTCAGTTGGGTCATGTATTTGTCCTTACGGTTGATCCACAAATGCACGCCGCCCTTGGCCACGTCCACATCGTGAAACAGCATGTAGCCATCGCTGGTCGGCGTGTCGCCGCCCACCAGCACCGGTTTTTTCCATTCGTCGATATAGGTGAGAATCGCCGCGTGCTTACCGGCCATCCAGGTCGCCGGGGTCCACAGGTAAGGGGTGAGTTCCAGGGCCGAGGTTGGCCTTCTCGTCATAGTTGCCAGCGCTGATCTGTTTGCGCGCAGTAGTCAGTTCGCCGGTCTTGCGGTCCTTGAGCAGGGTGGTCACGCCGATGACGTTCTCGGGTTTGACGTTGTAGCCGTACTTCGGATCGGCGGCGACCATGCGCACCAGTTCTTCCGAGGCAGCGGTCATCACATACACCTCAATGCCGTTTTCCATCAGCTTGTTGTACAGCTCGGCCTGGCCGGTGAAGACTTTCGGCGGTTGCACCTCGGACCTCTTCACCACATCGCCTTCGAAATAGCTGACGGGCACGGGCTTGCCGGAAGCCATCAACTCATCGACCTGCACTTTGAGTTCCTTGAGGGTGAACCCCGAAAACACCTGGGCGACCCACGGGTAGCAGACCATATCGTCCACTTCGCAGAGGCGATAGTAGTAACTGAACAGACTTTCCTTATGGTCGGCGGTGTCTTTGAACGGCATTAGCTTGAGCGAAGGATCAAGGCTGTCGCGGGTGATCAGGCCTTTGTTTTCCATGTAGGGCAGCAGGGATTCTTCGAGGTCGTAGCGGTAACTGGTGTTGTCCATGTCGAACACCGCGAAGTTACCCTTGTTGGCGTTGGCGGCGATCATTTCGTTCAGTTGCTTGGCGGCCGGGGCCGGCCAGTGTTTCAACTCGGTGGCGGCCATGGTTTGGCCGGCAAGGCCAAGGCACAGCGCGGCGGCAAACAATCTCGAAGCGAGCTTCATAAACGTTTCTCCCTGAGTGAAAGACACCGACGCTAACAAATCCCTGTGACAGTTATCGCCCGAGCGCGACCGCTTGCGTCGTGATCGCGCCAACGGCATGTGCCTGAGCGTCAAACGCTTATTCCAAAAACGACAGTCGCCATTCCATATCGGTATTAAATCAATATATTTCAAGCTGTTAGGCTTTCCGGTTCGCAATCGCAGGCTCACGCGATTGGCTGCCTTCTCAACGGAGCTTCAATGAATCTGCCCCTGATTCTCAACTTACTGGTGTTCGTGGCCCTGTTGCTGGGCCTGGCACAAACCCGTCGTACTAACTGGAGCCTCGCCAAGAAGGTGTTGTTCGCCCTCGTGCTCGGTGTGGTGTTCGGCACCGTTCTGCACACGATCTACGGCGACGGCAACCCGGTGCTCAAGGCCTCCATCGGCTGGTTCGACCTGGTCGGCAACGGCTATGTGCAACTGTTGCAAATGATCGTGATCCCGCTGGTATTTGCCTCGATCCTCAGCGCCGTGGCACGCCTGCACAATGCCTCGTCCCTGGGCAAGATCAGCTTCCTGACCATCGGCACGCTGCTCTTCACCACGGCGATTGCGGCGCTGATCGGTATCGGCCTGACCAACCTGTTCGGCCTCACCGCCGAGGGCCTGGTGGCCGGCACCCAGGAAATGGCGCGCCTGCAAGTGATCCAGAGTGATTACGCGGGCAAGGTCGCCGACCTGAATATCCCGCAACTGCTGCTGTCGTTTGTGCCGGCCAACCCGTTTGCCGACCTGGCACGGGCCAAGCCGACCTCGATCATCAGCGTGGTGATTTTCGCTGCCTTCCTGGGGGTTGCCGCGCTGCAACTGCTCAAGGATGACGTGGAAAAAGGCCAGAAAGTCCTTAACGCCATCGACACCCTGCAAGCCTGGGTGATGCGCCTGGTGCGCCTGGTGATGAAGCTCACGCCCTACGGCGTACTGGCGCTGATGACCAAGGTGGTCGCCGGTTCCAACCTGCAAGACATCATCAAGCTCGGCAGTTTTGTGGTGGTGTCGTACCTGGCGCTCGGCCTGATGTTCGTGGTGCACGGCCTGCTGCTGTCCCTGGCCGGGATCAACCCGCTGCGTTTCTTCCGCAAAGTGTGGCCGGTGCTGACCTTCGCCTTCACCAGCCGCTCCAGCGCGGCGGCGATCCCGCTGAGCATTGAAGCGCAGACCCGTCGCCTGGGCATCCCGCAATCCATCGCCGGTTTCGCTGCCTCGTTTGGCGCGACGATTGGCCAGAACGGCTGCGCAGGGCTTTACCCGGCGATGTTGGCGGTGATGGTAGCGCCGACCGTGGGCATCAACCCGCTGGACCCGCTGTGGATCGCGACCCTGGTGGCAATAGTGACCTTGAGTTCGGCAGGCGTTGCCGGCGTGGGCGGCGGTGCAACGTTCGCCGCGCTGATCGTACTGCCGGCCATGGGATTGCCGGTGTCACTGGTGGCGTTGCTGATTTCCGTGGAGCCACTGATCGACATGGGTCGCACGGCGCTGAACGTGAATGGTTCGATGACGGCGGGGGCGATTACCAGCCAGGTCATGGGGCAGACGGATAAAGCGCTGTTGAATGCCGATGAGCATGCGGAATTAGCGCAGGCTTAATGAAATCGGCTAGCAGGGATCTTGCTCCCTGCTAGCTCAACCGGTCGGCAGCCTTCCGATAGACCTCTTCACGTTCACGCTTGTCGACAGCAACGACAAATACCGTGATCTCCTGATCAATCACTTGATACACCAACCGGTAGCCACTGCTGCGAAGCTTGATCTTGTAGCAATCGGGTATAAGCCGTACAGACGGCTGGCTTCGATACGTGGGTTGATCAAGACTGCGGCCAACTTCTTTTTAAACTGTTGGCGAACGGTATCGCCAAGTTTGTGCCATTCCTTTAAAGCGCGCGCATCGAAGTCGAGTTCATAGGTCATCCAATGAGACCTTCACTCGTTGAGGCGCAGCCAACCGCTCCCGAACAGTTGCCAACAAAGCCTCGTCATCTTCAGTCATGAGCACAGGTTTGAAGGGTAACTGACCGCGCTCTGCCACGTACTGCAAAGCTTGGCGCATTAACTCCGATGGGGTGACGCCGAGTTTTTCCAGCTCGTGATAAGCACGAGCCTTAAGATCGTCGTCGATACGTACGTTAATAGAGGCCATGGGACAGCCATCACTGTAAAGACATTAGTCATTACAGTGATGTATAACAGTTGCTTGTGCAAGTCAGGCTTATCCGGTTCCGATCAGGCCTTTTCCCAAACCTCAAAGCTGTACGCCGGTTTTTCACCCTCAGGC
The DNA here is from genome assembly GCF_001579805.1 of Pseudomonas azotoformans. Classification (NCBI taxonomy): domain Bacteria; kingdom Pseudomonadati; phylum Pseudomonadota; class Gammaproteobacteria; order Pseudomonadales; family Pseudomonadaceae; genus Pseudomonas; species Pseudomonas azotoformans. The sequence goes on from NZ_CP014546.1 coordinate 1,094,919, forward strand.
GCATTCTCGACATTCGACACCAGCTTCCACTGGCCAGCATCAAACTCCGGAAACCAAGCATCCCCCTCCGGACTCAACGCCACTCGCGTCAAATACAGGCGATCCGCCTGCTCCAGCCCCTGCGCATACAATTGCGCACCGCCGATCAGCATCAGCTCGTCCGCGCCCTGCTCCAGTGCCCACGCCTCGGCGCGTTCCACCGCTGCCTCCAGCGACGGAAAAACTTCCGCACCTTCAAGCGCCAGATCGGTCTGACGGCTAACCACCAGGTTCAAGCGCCCTGGCAGCGGTCGACCGAGGGAGTCCCAGGTCTTGCGCCCCATGATGATCGGCTTGCCAAGCGTGGTGGCCTTGAAATATTTGAAATCCCCCGGCAAATGCCAGGGCATGCTGTTGTCGACGCCGATCACACGGTTTTCACCGAGGGCTGCGATCAGGCTTAAAGGGAGAGTTTTTTTCATGCCGACGAGAATACCAGAGCCCCGAGCCAGGGGTTATGCTCCAGGCTCACAAACACAACAGGACAGCGCGTGACTCCTCTGCACACTCTCTGGCTGACAGAAACCGTGCGCCTGCGCGAAGAACACGCAGGCCCGCTGGAAGATCTGGAGGCCAATCGCCTGGCCCGCACGGCCGGCGGCGATCTGCCGACGCGCATCCAGCAACGCGCCTTGCACCTGGCCGAGCGCGACGGGCTCACGAATGCCCTCACCCGCTGGCTGCAAGGTGCACGTCTGGCGTTGGTGCTGCTAGCGATAGTCGCCGTGATCAGCGGCGCTGGACTGGCGTTTGCTGCATTGGGCAACGGCCCGACGCCAGTCAACGTGTTCTGGGCGCTCGGCAGCTTGCTCGGGTTGAATCTCATCCTGTTGATCAGTTGGGCCCTGGGCCTGCTGTTTGCCGGTGAACACAGCGCCAGCCTCGGGCGACTGTGGTTATGGCTCAGCGAAAAACTCGCCCGAGATGCCAAGGCCGCACAACTGGCACCTGCACTGTTATTGCTGCTGCAACGGCAAAAACTCAATCGCTGGGCCGTGGGCGTGCTGGTCAACAGCCTGTGGTTGCTGGCATTGCTCAGCGCCTTGGTAATTATTCTTACGCTACTCGCCACCCGTCGTTATGGATTCGTGTGGGAAACCACTATTCTCGGTGCCGACACCTTTGTCGCCGTCACCCAGGCCCTCGGCACCCTGCCCGCGTTGCTGGGTTTCAACGTGCCGACCGTCGAGATGATCCGCGCCAGCGGCGACTCCGCCCTGAATATCGAAAGTGCCCGCCAAGCCTGGGCCGCCTGGCTGGTCGGCGTGCTGCTGGTCTATGGCCTGCTGCCCCGCCTGATCCTCGCCCTGCTTTGCCTGTGGCGCTGGAAACGCGGGCGCGCCGCCCTGCGCCTGGACCTCAACCTGCCCGGCTATAGCCAATTGCGCGAACGCCTGATGCCGAGCAGCGAGCGCCTTGGGGTCAACGATGCCGCGCCCGAGCAACTGCACCCCATCAGTGGCGGCGTCAGTGAATTGGAAAGCGACGGCGCCCTGCTGGTCGCCATTGAACTGGACGACCAACATCCCTGGCCGCCCAAGCTGCCCCCCAGCGTGAAGAACGCCGGCATCCTCGACAGCCGCGAGTCACGCCACAAACTGCTGGAACAACTCACGCGCTTCCCGCCCGCCCGCCTGGCCATCGCCTGCGACCCACGCCGCTCGCCGGATCGTGGCAGCCTCGCGCTGATCGCCGAACTCGCGCGCAGCGCCACCGCCACCCGCGTCTGGCTGCTGCAAGCGCCGTCCGGCCAGGCACTGGACGCCGAACGCCTGGGCGACTGGCACGCCGCGTTGCAGCAACTTGAGCTGCCATTCGCCGATTGCGCGCCGTTGAACTGGCTGGAGACGGGTCATGACTAAGCCGCTGAAACTCGCCGTGGTCGGCCACACCAATGTCGGCAAGACCTCGTTGCTGCGCACGCTGACCCGAGACGTAGGCTTCGGCGAAGTCTCCCATCGCCCCAGCACCACACGGCATGTCGAAGGCGCGCGCTTGTCGGTGGACGGCGAAGCCTTGCTGGAGTTGTACGACACACCCGGCCTGGAAGACGCCATCGCCCTGCTCGATTACCTGGAGCGCCTGGATCGCCCCGGCGAACGCCTCGACGGCCCGGCCCGCCTGGCGCGCTTCCTCGATGGCAGTGAAGCCCGCCAGCGTTTCGAACAGGAAGCCAAGGTGCTGCGCCAACTGCTGGCCTCGGACGCCGGCCTGTATGTGATCGACGCCCGCGAACCGGTGCTGGCCAAGTACCGCGACGAACTCCAAGTGCTGGCCAGTTGCGGCAAGCCGTTGCTGCCGGTGCTCAATTTCGTCAGCAGCAGCGACCATCGCGAGCCGGACTGGCGCGAAGCCCTGGCTCGCCTGGGCCTGCATGCGCTGGTGCGATTCGACAGTGTGGCGCCCCCGGAAGACGGTGAACGTCGGCTGTATGAAAGCCTCGCCCTGCTATTGGAAAGCGCGCGGCCACAGTTGGAACGCTTGATTCTTGATCAGGAGGCTCTGCGTCAGGCCCGCCAGCAAAGTGCTGCGCGACTGATCGCCGAATTGCTGATCGACTGCGCCGCCTGTCGCCGCAGTGTGGTCACCGAAGATGAACAACAAGCCATCGGCGACCTGCGCAAAGCCGTGCGCCAACGTGAACAGAAATGCGTGGAAGCCCTGCTCAAGCTGTTCGGCTTCCGACCGCAGGACGCCGCCGCCAGCGACTTGCCCCTGCTCGACGGGCGCTGGGGCGATGACCTGTTCAACCCGGAAACCCTCAAGCAACTGGGCGTGCGTGTCGGTGGCGGGATCGCCGCAGGGGCGGCGGCCGGTGCGGGCGTGGATTTGTTGGTCGGTGGATTAACGCTGGGCGCCGCCGCCCTGGCCGGTGCAATTGCCGGTGGCGCACTGCAAACCGCGCGCAGCTATGGCAGCCGGTTGCTGGGCAAAATCAAAGGCCAACGCGAGCTGACCGTCGACGACAGTGTGTTGCGCCTGCTCGCCCTGCGTCAGCGCCAGTTACTCAAGGCCCTGAACCTGCGCGGCCATGCGGCGATGCACAGCATCAAGGTCGACACGCCCCAGGACAAAAACTGGCGCGAAGGCAAGTTGCCGGACGCGCTGCATAAGGCGCGCGCCCATCCGCAATGGTCGTCCCTCAATCCTCACCCCAAGCTGAGCCAGGCTGAGCGCCAGGAACAGGTCGAGGCATTGGCGGCCAAACTCGACGACGCCGACTTCAAGGCTTCTTGAGCGGCGGCGTGTGCCAAGCGAATGCCAGGAAAGCGTTGCACAACACTTTGATTGCCGCCTTGTCCTGGTGGTCGGCAATACCGTTCTGGTCAAGATCGCTGTTGGTAAACGACTCCAGCACCCCATCACTGTCACCGTCATAGCCCGCAGCGGTATACACCAGGATACGTTTGCCCCGGGGCGAACAGCACCGATGAAAACTCAACTTGATCGTATTGGGTATGCCGCTCTTCGCCCAATGGCTGACTTGCATCGTCAGGTAACGCCGCCAGGTGTCCCCGGCATTGAACCAGCCTTGCTTCAGGAAGGTATCGGCAAATGCCTTGAGCAGTGCCTTATCCTCCGCCGATTTGCAGCCATCAAAATTGATATCGCCGGGTAACAGAATGTCGGCGACTCCGTCGGCGGTGATATCAATCGCCACCGCCTCATGGACCAGTTCGTCAGGTTCGTTCGCCGTCTGTTCAAAAAACTGCAGGATGACCATGTCAGCTTTGCCATTGCCGCTACGGTCCTGAGCGGTGGCTTTCAAGTAACGCATCACATACTCCCTTTCATGGCTGAAGAGCCCAGAAGAGTAATGATCGATTCGCCGACGCCTCTAGCCACCGCTTCCGGGTTGAGCGTACGAATTCACGTCAGGTCTCATCAGCAGGCGCAGTGCCCTGGCCTTGAGGGGTGCCAGATCCAGCACCGGCACGTGCAAGTCCTTAGCCTGCTCATCCCAATGGCGCATGCGCAAACTCACCGTATACAACGGGTCCTGTTCAAACGCCTGGGCCTCCTCGGCGCTCATCACACCGCCCTGATAGGCCAGGGTGCGCCGGCTGGCTTCGCTCAAGCGCGCGTAATAGTCCGGCTGGCTGAAGGTCAGATAGCGCTTGGCCTGCACGTGATACTCCACCAACTTGGCCATGCGCTCACTGAACCCTGCACGACGCAGATAATCCGCGCCCAGCCGTTCATGGCTGACCACGCCATAACCGCCCATGTTTTCCCCGCCTTGGCCGCAGATGTGCCCGATGTCGTGGAAAAACGCCGCCAACACCACCTCATCATCAAAGCCTTCGGCCATGGCCAGTTGCGCAGCTTGGGACATGTGCTCGATCTGCGACACCGGCTCGCCGATGTAATCCGCAGTGCCGTGCTGTTCATACAAGCCGAAGACGTCGGCGATGGTCTGTTCCGGGTTCATCACGCCGCTCCCCACAAGGTACGGATATTGCGCTCGGCCATCGCCGGCCCCACGCTCATGCCCACGCCGGTGTGCATCAACGCCGCGCTCACTCCCGGCGCCGCGCGCAGGAATGAAAACGGTCCCGGCCCCCGCGAGCCGTACACTCCCTGCCAACGCTCCACCACCTGGATTTTGCAGCTCAAGGTCTGTTCAGCCAGTTCGATCATCCAGTCATCCACCTGCTCGGCGTTGAAGGGCGATGCGTCACTGCCGTAGTCATGGGAGTCACCGATGATCAGTTCGCCGTGGGGCGTGGGGCTGATCAGCAGGTGAATGCCGTGTTCGTGCAGGTGCGGTGCATCGCGCAAGATCTGCGCCTGCACCGGCGCCGCCTCGGGCAGGTCGGCGAAAGCGCCGTAATGCACGCAGCTCAAGCCGGTGAGCAACGCGTGTTGCAGGTTCAGGTTGGCCGCTGGCCGCGCGCGCAGCATTTGCAGGCGGCAGATGCTCGGGTTGAGTTCGGCCATCGCGTCGGCCAACAAGGTTTGATAGTCGTGACCGGCGCACACGATGATCTGCTCACCGCGAAAGCTTCCCGCCGTGCTGTGCAACTGGCCCGGTTCGACGTCGCGCACCAAGGTGGAGAAGTAAAACTCCACATTCAGCTCTTGCGCCAGGTAGTTGATCAGCGCCGGGATCGCTTCACGGGAATACAGTTGCTGGTCGTCCTTGCCGTGCAGCGCAGCGCGGTGATGGCGGAACTGGCCGCCATACAAGTCCTTCATCGCCGCGCCTTGCAGCAATTCGACGTTGTAGCCGTGCTCTTTTGCCCGCCCCTCACAGAAGGCTTCCAGCAAGTGCTCTTCCGCTTCGGTGCGAGCGAACAGGTACGCGCCGTTACGCTTGAGTTGCAGCCCCGCGGCCTGCGCCCAATGGCCCCAGATTTCACGGCTTTCCCGCGCGAGGTCGAGCATCGGCCCCGGCGGTTGGCCGGTGACCAGGGCCTGGCCGAAGTTGCGTACCGAGGCGCCCAGTGGCGTGGCGCTGCGCTCGAACACCTTGACCTTGAGGCCGCGCTTGGCGGCGGCGAAGGCGTGGGACAGGCCGAGGATGCCGGCGCCGATGATCAGTAGGTCGCTTTGATAGTTCATCCTAAGGTGCCACCTTCTCCGACTTGCCGTCATAGCGCTTGCGCCATTCGGTCAGGATGCTGTCGCGGTTTTTCGAGGCCCAGGCGAAGTCGTTCTTGATCAGGCGCTGTTCATAGTCGGCCGGCAATTCGGTCTGCGGCTTGGCAATGCCAGGCTGGGCGAGGACGGCGAAGTTGTCCTTGTACAGGTCCATGGCAGCCGGGCTGGCGGAGAAATCCGCGAGCTTTTTCGCGGCGTCGGCGTTGTGGGTGCCTTTCATGACGGCAGTGGCTTCGATGTCCCAGCCCAGGCCTTCTTTCGGCAGGATGATGTCCAGCGGCGCGCCCTGGCGTTTCAACTGCACGGCCGGGTATTCGAAGGAAATGCCGATCGGGAACTCACCCGAAGCCGCCAGCTTGCACGGCTTGGAGCCGGAGTGAACGTACTGGCCGATGTTCTGGTGCAGGTCGTCCATGTACTGCCAGCCCTGCTTCTCGCCGTAGGTCTGCAGCCAGGCGCTGACGTCCAGGAACCCAGTGCCGGACGAGGCCGGGTTGGGCATAACGATCTTGCCCTTGTACTCAGGCTTGGTCAGGTCCTGCCAGCTCACCGGTTTGGTCAGGCCCTGCTTTTCGGCTTCGACGGTGTTGAAGCAGATGGTCGCGGCCCATACGTCCATGCCGACCCAGGCCGGCGGGTTGGCGGCGTCGCGGTAGTTCTTGCCGATCTTGTCCAGGTCCTTCGGTGCGTAGTTGTCCAGCATGCCCTGCTGGTCGAGGATCGCCAGGCTGGAAGCCGCCAGGCCCCAGACGGCGTCGGCTTGCGGGCGGTCTTTCTCGGCCAGCAGCTTGGCCGTGATGATGCCGGTGGAGTCGCGCACCCATTTGATTTCGATATCGGGGTTGGCCTGTTCAAAGGCCTTTTTGTAGGTCTTCAACTGCTCGGCTTCGAGGGCCGTGTACACGGTCAACTCGGTCTTGGCGAAGGCATTCAGGCTGAATGCAGTCAGTACGGCAGCGACCAGCGCCAGGGGCTTGAACATGGAGCACCTCCTTCAGGGATATTTATTGGCCGGGTGCGCTCTGGCGCCAGGCTTGGGAGCGGCGCAACGCGCCACGTGAGGCCCACGCCAGCAGCAGCGAGACGCCGGCCGAAGTGAACAGAATCAAGGTCGACATGGCCGCCGCGCCGCCCACGTTGCCGGCGTCGTCCATGTTCAACACGGCGACGGCGGCGAGGATGGTGTCGGGGCTGTAGAGGAAGATCGCGGCGGACACGGTGGTCATCGCCGACACAAACAGATAGCGCACGATGTCCAGCAATGCCGGCAGGCAAATCGGCACCGTGACTTTCAGGTAATGGCGGTACAGCGGCGCCTTGAGGGACAAGGCGGCGGCTTCGAACTCGGCGTCCAGTTGGCGCAGCGCCGTGGTGGCGGTCATCTGCGCGGTGGTCAGATAGTGAGCGATGGTGCACACCACCAGCAACGTCATGGTCCCGTAGAACACATGCAGCGGGTTGCCATTGAGGTTGAAAAAGAACACGTAACCCAGGCCCAGCACCAAACCCGGTACGGCCATCGGCACGAAGCTGAGCATGCGCAGGGCCAGGTTCAGACCCTTTTGGCCCTTGGTTTTTTCCATCAGGTAGGCGCCGGTGAAAATCAACACGCTGCCGATCAATGCGGTGCACAGCGCCATGGTCAGGCTGTTGCGATAGGCCAGCCAGCCGCCGCCGGCCGTGTCTTCGAACTGGTAATGGCTGAGCGACAACGACAGGTTGTACGGCCAGAACTTCACCAGCGACGAATACACCGCCATGCCGAACACCAGCAGCAACACGGCACAGATCAGCAGCACGATGGCCAGGTAGCAGCCGTCCCTCATGCGCGATGGCGCCGGTTGGAACACTTGGGCACGGCCGCTCATGGAATCGCCATGACGGCGGCGCAGCCAGGCATCCACCCCAAAGCTGAACAGCGCTGGCAGCAGCAACACCATGCCGATCAACGCGCCGCGGCCGAACTGTTGCTGGCCGACCACTGCCTTGTAGGCTTCCAGCGCCAGCACCTGATAATCGCCTCCGACCACCACGGGCACGCCGAAGTCGGTGATGGTCAGGGTGAATACCAGGCAGAACGCAGCGAACACCGCCTGACGCGTGGCCGGCCAGGTAATGCTGCGAAACGCCCGCGCCGGGCTGGCGCCCATGCTGGAGGCCGCATCGAACAGGCGCGCATCCGCCAGGGACAACGCCGACAGCAGAATCATCAAGGCATGTGGGAAGGTGTAGATCACCTCACCCAGCACAATGCCCCAGAAGCCGTAGATATTGTCCGAGAGCAACCCGCGCAGCATGCCCTGGTTGCCGAACAAGTAGACCAGCGCAATGCCCGGCAACATCGACGGCGCCATCAACGGCAGCAGTGACATGCCGCGCCAGATCGCCTTGCCGGGGATCAACGTGCGTTGCAGGGCGTAGGCAAACAGGTAGGCCAGCGGTACGACGATAGCCGCCACGCTGAGGGAAACTTTCAGGCTATTGCCCAGCAACCAGTGGAAGTTGGCGCTGGTGATCAGTTCCTGTGCAGCCACCAGGCCACCGCCCTGCCCGGCTTCACTGCTGAAACCGCGCCAGAAGATCGCCAGCAACGGCATCAATACCGCGAGGCCCAGCAACAACAGCCACAGCAGTTTGCCGCCGACGACGAAAATTTTGTCGCCGGTTTCGGCGCGGGACACCGGTCGTGGCAGCGTCATGACAGCGGCCATCTCAGGCAAACACCTGCAGGCTGCGCGGCGGCAAGGCCACCCAGATGTCCTGGGCGCCCAGGCGCGGCATGGCTTCCGGGGCCAACTCGGCCAACAGCGCATGGCCGGGCAGTTGCTCCAACTCGAAACTCATACGGCAGCGATTGCCGAGGAAGGTGATCTCGCGGACTTTGGCCGGGAACAGGTTTTCTTCATGCACCGGCGGGTTGACGCTGATCGCCTCCGGGCGGCAGAACAAGCGGCCGGACTGGGCCACGCCGGCATCGTCGGCCAGGCGCATGTTCATCCCACCGACCTGGGCGTGACTGGCACTGTTGCGGCTGAACGGCAGCCAGTTGCCCTGGCCGACGAACTCCGCCACAAACGGCGTGGCCGGGCGGTCGTAGATTTCCTGGGGCGTGGCGTATTGCTCGACCTTGCCGTTGTTCATCACGGCGATGCGGTCGGCCATCAGCATGGCTTCGTCCTGGTTGTGGGTGACCATCAACGTGGTGATGCCCAGGCGGCGTTGCAGTTGGCGCAGCTCGGTGCACAGATGCTCACGGACGCGGGCGTCGAGGGCCGACATCGGTTCATCCAGCAACAACAACGAAGGTGCAGGCGCCAAAGCACGGGCCAGGGCGACACGTTGCTGCTGGCCACCGGAGAGTTGGCCGGGGTATTTCTTTTCACTGCCGACCAGGCCGACCAATTCCAGCATCTGCCCGACGCGCTTGCGCACTTCATCGCGACCACTGCCGGTGAGGCCGTAGCCGATATTCGCTTCGACAGTCAGATTGGGGAACAACGCGTAGGACTGAAACAGAATGCCGTAGTCCCGCGCCTGGGGCGGCAGCAGGGAAACATCACGGCTGCCCAGGTACAGTTCGCCGCTGTCCTGGCGCTCCAGGCCAGCGATGCAGCGCAGCAAAGTGGTCTTGCCGCAACCGGACGGGCCCAGCAGGCACACCAGCTCGCCGGCAGCGACGTCCAGGGAGACGTTATCCAGCGCAGTAAAAGCGCCGAAGCGTTTCTGGATACCGCGCACTTTCATCGGCGCGCCGGGTTGGGTCAGGGCTGTGTTCATGCAAGGCACCTCATCGAACTGATGAAGCCCATGCTAGGCAGGCAATGCGTCCCTCATGTGGCAGAAAGGCAAAACGCGGTGATAGTGGTATTGGTGGATTTGGGTAGGACGCGGACACCCTTGTGGTGAGCGGTTTCTGTGTGGCGAGCGGGCTTGCCCCGCGTTGGGCTGCGGAGCAGCCCTAATAAGGCCACCGCATTTCTCCTGGTAGAACTGAGGGCCTGGTTTTAGGGCCGCTTCGCAGCCCAGCGCGGGGCAAGCCCGCTCACCACAGAGATAGTGCTCGACCGTTAGAGCGGCGACATTTCCTGCGCCAACCCCAGAAATGCCGCCGGCAATCGTGCGCCTTTGCGCTCCTTGAGGCAGTACAAATACTCCGGAATCTGCGGCGCATTCTCGAAAGTCAGCACGCGCAATTGTGGATCGTGTGGCACTTCCTGACGCGCAATGATGCTGATGCCGATGTTGCGCAGCACCGCCTCACGGATCGACTCGCGGCTGCCGATTTCCAGCAACGGGCCGTAGCTCACGTTGGCGCTTTGCAAGAGTTCTTCGGTGAGGCGTCGCGTGGTTGAGCCCGCTTCACGCATCAGCAAGGTGTGCCCGGCCAAAGCGCTCAGCGGCACGTGATCCAGCTTGGCCAGGGGATGGTTGCGATGCACCGCCAGCACCAGCGGGTCGGTGCCCAGCACACGACGAATCAGGCGCGGGTCTTCCAGCAGTTGCGAGGAGGCGGCGACGTCGACGCGGTAATCATCCAGCGCTTCAAGCACCTGCTGGGAGTTGCCGATTTCCACCGACACCTCCACTTGCGGCAGGCGTTCGCGAAAGGCTTTGACCAGGTCGAGGATGTAGTAAGGCGCCGTGGCGGCAATCCTCAATGCCCCCTGGACCTGGCCATTGTTGCGTAGGAAAAATTCGATGTCCGCTTCTTGCTGCAACAGCGCCTTGACCATCGGCAGCAGGCGCGCGCCCTCGTCGCTGACGGTGAGGCGGCGACCGCCGCGGTAGAACAACTCGACGCCGTATTGGCTTTCGAGGTTACGGATCTGGGTGGTGACCGTGGGTTGGCTCAGGCCGAGTTTTTTCGCCGCCTGGGTGATGCTACCCAGGCGGGCGACCATGAAAAAAGCCTTCAGCTCGGCACTCAGCACACCACCCTCTCATCTCTATTTGCGCAACAGGCGCAGGCCATTGAACACCACCAGCAAGCTCACGCCCATGTCGGCGAACACCGCCATCCACATTGTGGCCAAGCCCAGGAAGGTGACCGCCAGGAAAATCGCCTTGATCACCAACGCCAGGGCGATGTTCTGCTTGAGGATACTCGACGTTTGCCGCGACAGACGAATGAATGCCGGAATCTTGCGCAAATCATCGTCCATCAGCGCCACGTCGGCGGTCTCGATGGCAGTGTCGGTGCCCGCTGCGGCCATGGCAAAACCGATCTCGGCACGGGCCAACGCCGGGGCGTCATTGATGCCGTCACCGACCATACCCACGCGATGGCCTTGGCCATAGAGGGTTTCGATGGCTTGCAGTTTGTCGGTCGGCAACAGGTCACCCTGAGCCTGGTCGATGCCAACCTGGGCGGCAATCGCCTGGGCGGTGTGAGTGTTGTCGCCGGTGAGCATCAGGGTCTTGATGCCCAGCTCGTGCAGTTGCTGTATGGCTTCGCGGCTGCTGTCCTTGACCGTGTCGGCCACGGCGAACAGCGCCAGCGGGCCGGACTTGTCGAGCAACAGCACCACGGACTTGCCCTGTTTTTCGAGGGCGAAGAGTTTTTCTTCAAGCTCCGGCGAGCACAGGCCCAGGTCTTCCACCAGGCGGTGATTGCCCAGGTGGTAGGTTTCGCCGTTGATGTCGCCACGCACGCCCCGACCGGCCAGGGCCTCGAAGTTATCCACAACATGGGTGGGCAGGTTTTTATCCACAGCCGCGTTGGCGATCGCCAGCGACACCGGGTGATCGGAACGCCCGGCCAGACTGGCGGCCAAAGCCGGCGCGCTGTCTGCGACGTTGGGGAACAGCGCCAGGTAGTCGGTTTGCACCGGCTTGCCGTGAGTGATCGTGCCGGTCTTGTCGAGGGCCAAATAGTCGAGCTTGTAACCACCCTCCAGGTACACGCCGCCCTTGATCAGGATGCCTTTGCGCGCCGCCGCTGCGAGGCCGCTGACGATGGTGACCGGGGTGGAAATCACCAGCGCACATGGGCACGCCACCACCAACAGCACCAGGGCGCGGTAGATCCAGTCAAACCAGGCGCCCGCCATGAACAGCGGCGGAATCAGCGCCACGCCGAGGGCAAACAGAAACACCGCCGGGGTGTAGATTTTCGAGAAACTGTCGACAAAGCGCTGGGTCGGCGCGCGGGCGCCTTGGGCCTGTTCCACCGCGTGAATGATGCGCGCCAGGGTGGAGTTGTTGGCCGCGGCGGTGACTTTGTATTCCAGGGAGCCGGCCTGGTTGATGGTGCCGGCGAAAACTTTATCGCCCACGGTTTTCTCAATCGGCAAGCTTTCACCGGTGATCGGTGCCTGGTCGATGGTGGATTGGCCGGCGGTGACTTCACCGTCCAGGCCGATGCGCTCCCCGGGCTTTACCCGCACGATTGCACCCAACTCAATGCTTTTGACCTCCTGTTCAGCCCATGAACCATCGGCCTGCTGTACCGTGGCCTGCTCCGGCGTCATCTGCATCAAGCCGCTGATGGCATTGCGCGCACGGTCCAGGGACTTGGCTTCGATCAACTCGGCCACGGTGAACAGGAACATCACCATGGCGGCTTCCGGCCATTGCCCGATCAGGATCGCACCGGTCACGGCAATGCTCATCAAGGCATTGATGTTCAGGTTGAGGTTTTTCAGGGCAATCCAGCCCTTTTTGTACGTGGTAAGGCCACCGCTGAGGATCGACACCAGCGCCACCAACGCGATCACCCAGGTGGGCGCGACGCCGCTGAAGTGCAGCACTTCGGCCCCCAATGCTCCCACGCCGGACAACGCCAGTGGCCACCAGTGTTTCTTGGCCGGCGGCTCAGCGGCCGGGGTACCTTCTTCGATGGGATCCGCCTGCATCCCCAAGGATTTGATGGCGTCGATGATCGGCGCAGTGCTTGGCAAGTCATGGGTGACGCCGAGGATGCGGTTGATCAGGTTGAACTCAAGTTGCTGCACGCCGGCCAGCTTGCCCAGTTTGTTCTGGATCAGCGTCTGCTCGGTGGGGCAGTCCATGGCTTCGATGCGAAAGGTGCTCAACCGCGAGCCGGCGGTGGGCGCCTCGCTCAGTTGCACCAACGCCGGGGCCGGCGTTCCGGAACAGCAGGAGCCGCCGTGGCCGTGGTCATGCACAGGCGTGAGTTTTTTCGGGCCATGATCGTGGTCGTGATCATGCTCGTGTTTATGCGGGGTGTGGATGGAATCGCTCATTCTGTCGCGTCCGTAAAGGTGCCTGTTGCCAAGTAAAGACCCTGTAGCCACTATAGGGTCAAGCACCCATTTGGAGATTGCGGCGATGAAGATCGGCGAACTGGCCAAACTGACCGACTGCCCGGTGGAAACCATCCGTTACTACGAGAAGGAAGGCCTGCTGCCGCCCCCGGCGCGCACCGACGCCAACTACCGCGTGTACACCCAGGCGCACACCGAGCGACTGGTGTTTATCCGCAACTGTCGCAGCCTGGACATGACCCTGGAAGAAATCCGCAGCCTGCTGGGCTTGCGCGACAGCCCCCAGGACCAGTGCGAAAACGTGAATGCGTTGATTGATGAGCATATCCACCATGTGAAAGCACGGATCGATGGGCTGTTGGCGTTGCAGGAGCAATTGCTGGACCTGCGCCAACGTTGTGGTGGCGGGCCGGAGTGTGGGATTTTGCAGCGGCTGGAAGTCAGCGGGAGTGTGGCAGCCAGCGAGGCTGAGCCCTCACATGTAGGGCGCAGCCATGGGCATTGATCAGATCGCCACGTCGGCCTTGATGCTTGGGTCGGCGTCGTAACCGACGATTTCGAAGTCTTCGAACTTGTAGTCGTAGATCGACGCAGGTTTGCGCTTGATCACCAGCTCCGGCAGCTTCTTCGGCGTGCGCGCCAGCTGGGTGCGGATCTGTTCCATATGGTTGCTGTAAGCGTGTGTGTCGCCGGTGGTGACGATGATCTCGTGAGGGATCAGGTCGCACTGCTGGGCCAGCATATGGGTGAGCAAGGCCAGCGCGGCGGTGTTGTACGGCAGGCCGAGGAACACGTCGGAGCTGCGGATATACAACTGCATCGACAGGTGACCGTCGTGCACAAACGCCTGGTACAGCAGGTGGCACGGCGGCAGGGCTTGCTTGCCGTTGCGTGCGTTTTCCTGCGGGCTCTGGGTCTCGTCGGGCAGGTACTCGACGTTCCAGCCGTGGAACAGGATGCGCCGGCTGTTGGGGTTGGTCTTCAGCGTGTGGACCATGTAGTCGATCTGGTTGATCGTGCCGCCGTCCTTGGTCGGCCAGGCGGTCCACTGTTCGCCGTACACCGGGCCCAGGTCACCGTCTTCGGTGGCCCATTCGTCCCAGATTTTTACGCCGTTTTCGTTGAGCCATTTGATGTTGGTGTTGCCGCTCAACATCCAGATCAGCTCGTTGGCGATGCTTTTGAAGTGAAGCTTCTTGGTGGTCAGCAGCGGAAAGCCGTCGGCCAAGTTATGCCGATACTGACGGGCAAACACGGCCTTGGTGCCGGTGCCGGTGCGATCGCCCTTGGTCAATCCATTGGTCACGACGTCGTTCAGTAGCTCGAGATATTGCTTCATTTTTTTACCCGTATCGTTGAAGCCGAGGCTGCGCAACCGCCTCGGCATTCGAATTTAAAGCGCGGTGTTCTTCAAAGGTTGCGGGCGATTGTACGCCCACCACAGCAAGCCCAGGCCACCGAGGATCATCGGCAGGCTGAGGATCTGACCCATGGTCACCCAACCGAACGCCAGGTAGCCCAGCTGTGCATCCGGCACGCGCACGAACTCGACGACGAAGCGGAAGATCCCGTAGAACAGCGCGAACATGCCGGAAACCGCCATGGTCGGGCGCGGTTTGCGCGAGAAGATGTACAGGATAAGGAACAGCGCCACACCTTCCAACGCGAACTGGTAAAGCTGCGACGGGTGGCGCGGCAGTTGCGCCGGGTCGCTGAACGGCGGGAACACCATGGCCCACGGCACGTCGGTCGGCTTGCCCCACAACTCGGCGTTAATAAAGTTGCCGATACGCCCGGCGCCCAGGCCAATGGGCACCATTGGCGCAACGAAGTCCATCAACTGGAAGAACGACTTGCCGTTGCGGCGACCGAACCACCAGGCGGCGATCATCACGCCGATAAAGCCGCCGTGGAACGCCATGCCGCCCTTCCACACCTCGAAGATCAGCGTCGGGTTGGCGATGTACGCGGAGAGGTCGTAGAACAGCACATAACCCAGGCGTCCGCCGACAATCACCCCCATCGACAGCCAGAAAATCAGGTCGGAGAGCTTCTCCTTGGTCCAGGTCGGGTCGAACCGGTTCAGGCGGCGGGAAGCCAGGAACCAGGCACCGCCGATGCCGATCAGGTACATCAACCCGTACCAGTGGATTTTCAGCGGACCGATGGCCAGGGCCACCGGGTCGATCTGCGGGTAAGGCAGCATTGCGACTCCTCGTTAATCATTCGTTATAGCGCCCGGGACCATGCCGGGCCGCGATTAAGCCTGCATTATTCAAATTCTTTAAAGCAAAAAGTTTATGCCGACACAGAACAGCAGTCCGGCGAATAGCCGTTTCAGCAAACGCGGCGACAGCTTATGCGCCAAGCGCGCACCAAAGCGGGCAAACACCATGCTGGTCAGGGCAATGCCCAGCAGCGCCGGCAAATACACGAACCCTAGACTATGAGCGGGCAACAGCGGGTCATGCCAGCCCAGAATCATGAAACTTAATGCACTGGCCAGCGCAATCGGCAGGCCGCAGGCCGATGAAGTGGCCACCGCCTGTTGCATCGGCACGCTGCGCCAGGTCAAAAACGGCACGGTCAGCGAGCCGCCGCCAATCCCGAAAATCGCCGAGGCCCAGCCGATAAACGTACCGGCGACGGTCAGGCCAACCTTGCCCGGCACCGTTCGGCTGGCCTTGGGCTTGACGTCCAGTGCCAATTGCACGGCCACCAGCAAGGCGAATACGCCGATGATCTTTTGCAGGTGCGGGCCGGAAATCGCCTCGGCGGTCAGTGCGCCAAAGCCTGCGCCGATCAGGATGCCCACGGTCATCCACGCAAAGATCGGCCAACGCACCGCGCCCCGCCGGTGATGCTCGCGCACGGCATTCACCGAGGTAAAGATGATGGTCGCAAGCGAAGTGCCCACGGCCAGGTGGGTCAGCACCTGCGGATCGAAGCCCTGCAAGGTGAAGCTGAACACCAGCACCGGCACGATGATGATCCCGCCGCCCACGCCAAACAGCCCGGCGAGTACACCCGCACAGGCGCCGAGCAGCAAATACAGCAGAAATTCCATGGGAGCCCCCGAACCAAGTCCGGCATGTTAACGGATGGAAGGCATGCGACCCAACTGGATACGATGGAACGCCTCGGCTTGAGTGGGTAGAGTGGCTAAAAACACAAAAGGGATCGCCTGATGTGCCTGATTGTTTTCGCCTGGCGGCCGGGCCACGACCAGCCGCTGATCGTCGCGGCCAACCGCGATGAGTTCTACGCCCGCCCCAGCCTGCCGCTGGCCCAATGGCTGGATGCGCCCGAGGTCTACGCCGGCCGCGATCAGGAGGCAGGCGGCACCTGGTTGGGAGTGAATGCCGATGGCCGCTTTGCCGCCCTGACCAATATCCGTGACCCGCATCAACCACCGGCGCGCAAATCCCGTGGCGAGTTGGTGGCGCGTTTTCTCAACGGTTCGCTGCCGATTGAACAGTATTTGGCCGACGTTAACGGCCGTTCGATTGAATATGCCGGGTTTAACCTGCTGGTGGGCACGCGCGATGAGCTGTGGCATTACAACGCCAACCACACTGAGCCGACGCGATTGGAGGCTGGGGTGTATGGGTTGTCCAACGCCGGGCTGGATACGCCGTGGCCCAAGCTGCTCAAGGCCAAGGCGGCGTTGAGTGCGGTGCTGGATGATCCGCAGCCGGAGGCGTTGCTGGAGATATTGAGCGACCCGCAGACGGCGCCGTTTGCAGACCTGCCGGACACCGGCGTGGGGTTAGCGACGGAGAGTTTGTTATCGAGCGTGTTTATTGCCAGTCCAAGTTATGGGACGAGGGCGAGCACGGCATTGATTGTGAATGCCGACGGGACACGGCGGATGGTGGAGCGCAGTTTTGGGCCGCATGGTGGGCGCTTGGGTGAGGTCGAGCTCAATATCTAGTACGCCACAAAACCAATGTGGGAGCGGGCTTGCTCGCTCCCACATTTTGATCTTTGTCGGCTACAAGGTTTTCGCCGACGCCGGGTTGATCATCCGCGTCAGCCCCAGATTCTTCAGCGCCAACTGCAACGAGCTGTGGATAACTTGCGGGTTGTCGATGGTCATCAACTCCGCCAGCAGGTCCTTGGCCATGCTCAACTCCACCTGGCGCAACATCCACTTCACTTTCGGCAAGTTGGTGGCGTTCATCGACAGGCTGTCAAAACCCATCGCCATCAACAGCACTGCCGCCGCCGGGTCGCCGGCCATCTCACCGCAGATGCTCACCGGCTTGCCTTCGGCATGGGCGTCGCGCACTACGTGTTGCAGGGCTTGCAGCACCGCCGGGTGCAGGTAGTCGTAGAGGTCGGCCACCCGTGGGTTGTTACGGTCCACGGCCAGCAGGTATTGGGTCAGGTCGTTGGAACCCACCGAGAGGAAGTCCACCTGCCGCGCCAGTTCCTTGGCTTGGTACACCGCTGCAGGGATTTCGATCATCACGCCAATCGGCGGCATCGGTACGTCGGCGCCTTCGTCGCGTACTTCGCCCCAGGCGCGGTGAATCAGGTGCAGCGCCTCTTCCAGCTCATGGGTGCCGGAAATCATCGGCAGCAAGATGCGCAGGTTGTTCAGGCCTTCGCTGGCCTTGAGCATGGCGCGGGTTTGTACGAGGAAAATTTCAGGGTGGTCGAGGGTGACACGGATACCGCGCCAGCCGAGGAACGGGTTGTCCTCTTTGATCGGGAAATACGACAGTGACTTGTCGCCGCCGATGTCGAGGCTGCGCATGGTCACCGGCAACGGGTGGAAGGCCTGCAGTTGCTCGCGATAAATCGCCAGCTGCTCCTTCTCGCTCGGAAAACGCTGGTTGATCATGAACGGCACTTCGGTGCGGTACAGCCCCACCCCTTCGGCGCCGCGCTGTTGCGCCCGGGCCACGTCGGCCAGCAGGCCGGTGTTGACCAGCAATGGCACACGGTGACCATCGGTGGTCACGCATGGCAACTCACGCAAGGAATCGAGGCCCAGCGCCAGTTGTTTCTCTTCTTCAACCACTTCGGCGTATTGCTTGCGCAACACTTCGCTGGGGTTGGTGAACACTTCACCGCGATGGCCATCGACGATCATGCCGATGCCGTCGACCTTGGCGTACGGCAGGTCGACCAGGCCCATCACAGTAGGGATGCCCATGGCACGCGCCAGAATCGCGACGTGGGAGTTGCCCGAACCCAGTACCGAGACCAGGCCCACCAATTTGCCCTCTGGCACTTCGCCGAGCATGGTGGCGGTCAGCTCTTCACTGACCAGGATGGTGTTGTCGGGGTAAACCAGGTTGGTGGTGCGGTCTTCCTGCAGCTTGGCCAGCAGGCGGCGACCGAGGTCGCGCACATCCGAGGCCCGCTCACGCAGGTAGTCGTCGTCCATCATTTCAAAACGGTTGACGTGATCGGTGACCACCTGGCGCAGCGCACCCTGGGCCCACTGGCCGGTCTTGATCACGGTCTTGACTTCGTTACCCAGCGACGCGTCATCGAGCATCATCTGGTACACGTCGAACAGTGCGCGCTCTTCGGGGCGCAACTGAGTGGCCAGCTTGTTCGACAGGTTGCGCATGTCGGCGCGCACGCCTTCGAGGGCGGTCTTGAACAGTTTGATTTCAGCGTCGATGTCGCTGACGGTCTTGTCCGGCACCACATCCAGGTCTGCCGGCGGCAACATGACCACCGCCGTACCGACAGCCGCGCCCGGCGAACCTGGCACGCCGACGAACTTGGCTTCCTGGATGCCCTTGCCTTCACGCCCCAGGCCGCGAATCGAGCCGGTGGCTTCGGCGTGGGCGATTACGCCTGCGAGTTGCGCGCTCATGGTCACGAGGAAGGCTTCTTCACCTTCGTCGAACTGGCGGCGTTCTTTTTGCTGAATG
Source organism: Pseudomonas azotoformans (assembly GCF_001579805.1). Taxonomy (NCBI): domain Bacteria; kingdom Pseudomonadati; phylum Pseudomonadota; class Gammaproteobacteria; order Pseudomonadales; family Pseudomonadaceae; genus Pseudomonas; species Pseudomonas azotoformans. The sequence continues at coordinate 1,113,685 of NZ_CP014546.1, forward strand.
ACCAACACGCCGACGACACGGCGGTGGTGAATGATCGGTGCACCGAGGAACGAGGCGTAACGCTCTTCGCCGGTTTCGGCAAAGTAGCGATAACGCGGGTGATCGGCCGCGTTTTCAAGGTTCAGGGGTTCTTCACGCGTCCCCACCAGGCCCACCAGACCTTCATTGGGCGCCATGCTGACCTTGCCGATCGAGCGCTTGTTCAAGCCCTCGGTGGCCATCAGCACAAAACGGTTGGTCTCGGGGTCCAGCAGGTAAACCGAGCAGACCTGGCTGCCCATGGCTTCCTTGACGCGCAACACAATAATCCCCAACGCCGCCTTGAGATCCTTGGCGGAGTTAACTTCCTGGACGATCTTGCGCAGCGTATTGAGCATGGCTCGGGGTCGAACTCCGTCGTCAGTCGCGCGCTAAAAGGCGCGGGGCAAGCTCTTTGAGAGCGCGACGATAAACCTCGCGCTTGAATGTCACCACCTGGCCCAACGGATACCAATAGCTGACCCAGCGCCAACCATCGAACTCCGGTTTACCGGTCAAATCCATCCGCACCCGCTGCTCGTTGGAGATCAGGCGCAGGAGAAACCATTTCTGCTTCTGGCCGATGCACAGCGGTTGGCTGTGGGTACGCACCAGGCGTTGCGGCAAACGATAGCGCAACCAGCCACGGGTACAGGCCAGAATCTGTACATCTTCGCGCTCAAGGCCGACTTCTTCATTCAACTCACGGTACAAGGCGTCTTCAGGGGTTTCGTCGGGGTTGATTCCGCCTTGAGGAAACTGCCAGGCATCTTGGTTGATTCGGCGAGCCCATAGCACCTGTCCGGCATCATTCGTAAGAATAATCCCGACATTAGGACGGAAACCATCGGGGTCGATCACGGCAACAACCTCGCAAACGCATGTCGCCGCATTGTTCCACAAAGGTTGATGAAGCGGCAACGAGGCTTCTTACCTTATGTGCACTCTTGTGAAAAGACCGTATTCTGGACGCCTTTTTACAGACATTTCAGCGAGTAACTGCAATGCGCCTGGCTTTATTCGACTTGGACAACACCCTCCTCGGCGGTGACAGCGATCACGCCTGGGGCGATTACCTCTGTGAACGCGGGATTCTCGACCCGATCGCCTACAAGGCCCGCAACGACGAGTTCTACCAGGATTACCTGGCCGGCAAGCTCGACAACGCCGCCTACCTGAACTTCAGCCTGGAAATCCTCGGCCGTACCGAGATGGCTCAGTTAGACGAGTGGCACAACGACTTCATGCGCGACTGCATCGAACCGCTGATGCTGCCAAAAGCCGTGGAACTGCTGGCCAAGCACCGCGCCGCCGGTGACAAGCTGGTGATCATCACCGCCACCAACCGTTTCGTCACCGCGCCAATTGCCGCACGCCTGGGCGTGGAAACCTTGATCGCCACCGAGTGCGAGATGGAAAACGGCCGCTACACCGGGCGCAGCACCGATATTCCGTGCTTTCGCGAGGGCAAGGTGACGCGCTTGAGCCGTTGGCTGGAAGAGACCGGGTACAGCCTGGAAGACAGCTACTTCTACAGTGACTCGATGAATGACCTGCCGCTGCTGGAGCAGGTGACTCATCCGGTGGCGGTGGATCCGGATCCGAATCTACGGGCTGAAGCCGAGAGGCGTGGCTGGCCGGTGATCACATTGCGAAGCTGATGATCAGTGGTGGTCAAGCCCTACATCGGCTTGGCCACCATCAGATAAAAAATCACCACAAACGCCAAAAACGCCGGCCACCCCAGGCCAAACCACCAGCGCATATAGGTCGCGGCCTTGATCGGCATCGCCGTGCCGTCCCGCAGCGCCTGCTCTGCCATCCTGCGCACACGAATCTGCAACCACACCACCGGCAGCCAGCAGATCCCCGCCAACACATACAAGCCGAACGTCCACTGCAACCAACTCTGCTGCAACGACCACCCTGCCAGGTGCATCAAGCCAATCCCGCTCAACGGCTGCAACACCGCCGTGGTCGCGGTAAACGCCCAGTCGGCGAACACCAGGTGCTTGAAGGTCGCGGCGATCACTTCCACATTGCCCGTGCGCCAGGCGCGCAGCGCATAGTAAGCCGAACCCGCGCCCAACCCGAACAGGACGGTCGACGACAGGATATGCAGGGTTTTCAGCAGCAGGTAAGCGCTCATCTAGACGGGCTTGGCACCCATCAACCCGGCAATTGCGACGAACCCCACCAGGCTGACCACCGCCAGCACCAGCGTGAAGTTCAGGCTACCGCCCTCGCCCTTGCGCAGCCGATTGAGGCGCGCCACCAGCCAGAACCAGGCCAGCGCCGCCACGGTGTAGAGGAGGCTGGAGCCCAGGATCCAGGTCTGCCCCAGCGGCCAGCCGATCAGGTGCACCAGCCACCAGCCGGTAAACGGCATGCTCACCACACACACGCCCATCAACAACCAGACGAACGCCCACGGGCGCTGCACGGTCACCGCCGGGCCCGCGCTGCGTTTGCGCCAAGCCAGTATCGCCAGGCCCAGGCCGCTAAGCAGCAGCAATACCGTGGCCGCGATGTGGATAACTTTCAGGGTGATCAGGGTTTCCATGTCTCGTCTTCCTTAAAGGCCGCCCCCATCAGCGTAGTCGCTCAACCGAGGAACAGTTTGTAGGCCGGGTTATCGCTTTCATCCCAATACGGGTAGCCAATGGCTTCCAGGGCCGCCGGTACCAGGTGACGCTCGTCCGCCGGCACTTGCAGGCCGGCGACCACACGGCCATCGGCTGCGCCGTGGTTGCGATAGTGGAACATCGAGATGTTCCAGCGCCCGCCCAATTTGTTAAGAAAGTTGAACAAGGCCCCCGGACGCTCCGGGAATTCGAAGCGAAACACCACTTCATTGCTGACGTGGGCCGCATGGCCACCGACCATATGGCGGATGTGCAGCTTGGCCAGTTCGTTCTCGGTCAGGTCCAGCACCGGGAAACCCTGGCTGGTGAGACTGGCGATCAGCGCGCTGCGCGGGTCGTTTTCCGGGTGGGTCTGCACGCCGACAAAGATGTGCGCCTCGCTGCCGGAGTGGAAGCGGTAGTTGAATTCGGTGATCTGGCGCTTGCCCACGGCCTCGCAGAACGCTTTGAAGCTGCCAGGTTTCTCGGGGATGGTCACGGCGATGATGGCTTCGCGGCCCTCACCCAACTCGGCGCGCTCGGCCACATGGCGCAGGCGGTCGAAGTTGACGTTGGCGCCAGAGTCGATGGCCACCAGGGTCTGTCCGGTGACGCCACGGGTCTCGACGTACTTCTTGATACCCGCCACACCCAATGCCCCTGCCGGCTCGGTGATGGAACGGGTGTCGTCGTAGATGTCCTTGATCGCCGCACAGATTTCATCGGTGCTCACGGTGATCACTTCGTCGACATAGTCTTTGCAGATATCAAACGTGTGCTGGCCGATCTGCGCCACCGCCACGCCATCGGCAAAGATACCGACAGTCGGCAACACCACGCGCTCGCCTGCCGCCAGGGCGGCTTGCAGGCAATTGGAGTCGTCCGGCTCGACGCCGATGATCTTGATGTCCGGGCGCAGGTACTTCACGTACGCCGCAATCCCGGCAATCAGCCCGCCGCCGCCCACCGGAACGAAAATCGCGTCCAGCGGCCCCGGATGCTGGCGCAGGATCTCCATCGCCACGGTGCCCTGCCCGGCAATGGTGTGCGGATCATCGTAGGGGTGAATGTAGACGTAGCCTTTTTCGTCGACCAGTTTCAGCGAGTAGGCCAGGGCTTCCGGGAAGGAATCACCATGCAGCACCACTTTGCCGCCACGGGAGCGCACACCTTCGACCTTGATCTCGGGAGTGGTCTTGGGCATCACGATGGTGGCCTTGACACCCAGCACCTTGGCCGCCAGGGCCAGGCCCTGGGCATGGTTGCCCGCAGACGCCGTGACCACGCCGCGTGCGCGCTCCTCAGCCGTCAGCTGGGTCAGCTTGTTGTACGCGCCGCGAATCTTGAACGAGAACACCGGCTGCAAGTCTTCACGCTTGAGCCAGACCTGGTTGCCCAGCCGCTCGGAGAGCTGGCGGGCGGTCTGTAACGGGGTTTCTACGGCAACGTCGTAAACGCGCGAGGTGAGGATCTTTTTGACGTACTGTTCAAGCATTGGCGGGCATCTACTTTCACGGTTTGGCAGGGCCAAGGAGTCTAACCCGGCTTTTGGCCGGGCGACCACACGAATCCAGAGGTTTTGTTGGGTTATACTCGCGCCCCTCGTTAACTCCCCGCCCGTTCCGGAGCCCGCATGACCCAGGATCAACTCAAACAGGCAGTGGCCCAGGCCGCTGTCGATTTAATCCTTCCTAAACTCGACGACAAGAGCATCGTCGGTGTCGGCACCGGCTCCACTGCCAACTGCTTCATCGACGCACTGGCCCAGCACAAAGGCGCGTTCGACGGCGCCGTGGCCAGCTCCGAAGCCACCGCCGCGCGCCTGAAAGGCCATGGCATCCCGGTGTACGAGCTCAACACCGTGAGCGACCTGGAGTTCTACGTCGACGGCGCCGATGAAAGCGACGAACACCTGAACCTGATCAAAGGCGGCGGCGCAGCCCTGACCCGCGAGAAAATCGTCGCGGCCGTGGCCAAGACCTTTATCTGCATCGCCGACGCCAGCAAGCTGGTGCCGGTACTCGGCGCGTTCCCGCTGCCGGTGGAAGTGATCCCGATGGCCCGCAGCCACGTGGCCCGCGAGCTGGTGAAACTGGGCGGCGACCCGGTGTACCGCGAAGGTGTGTTGACCGACAACGGCAACATCATCCTCGACGTGTTCAACATGCAGATCACTAATCCGGTGGAGCTGGAAACTCAGATCAACGCGATCGTCGGCGTGGTCACCAACGGCCTGTTCGCCGCGCGCCCAGCGGATGTGCTGTTGCTGGGCACCGCCGAAGGCGTGAAAACCCTCAAGGCTTCTTGAACACGTAAAACAGGTTCGGCTCGCTGGTGAGGTAGAGGTTACCGTCATCGTCCATCGCGATCCCTTCCGCCTGAGGCACCCGCTTTTTCAGGCCATGGCGCCCGTTCAGCAGTGACAGACTGCTCAGCGGGCGACCGTCGATATCCAGTTCCAGCACCAGGAACGACTCATCCGACAGCGCCAGCAGATGGCCGCTGCGCTCGTCGTATTGCAGGCTCGACAGGTCACGCACAAACAACCCGGCATCACGCTTGGGGTTGTTGACCACGTGTACCGAGTAGGTTTTTTCCGGTTTGAAGTGGGGAAAGCCATGGATCTCGTAGATCAGCATCGGGTCGCGCTCCTTGGCCACGAACAGGCGCTTGCCCACCGAGTCATAGGCCAGGCCCTCAAAGCCCTTGTTGCCGCCAACATGCAGGCCCAAGGTCATCTGCTCCGCATCCGCGGCGTCGAGGAATTGGGTGTCGTCGTCCACATGCACCTTGATCAAGCGCTGCTGACGCTCATCGCTGATGACGTAGATGTTCTCGCTGATGTACTCCACAGCCTCGGCGTCGCCAAACCCGACCAAAGGAATGCGCCGCAGGATCTTGCCCTCCAGAGACAGCTCGATCAGTTCGGCGTTTTGATTGGTGACGGTAAACAGGCTTTTACGGATGGGGTCGTAGGTGAGGGCCGACACATCGTCATTGAGCCCCTCGATGACCCGGGCTTCCACGGCGACCTGATAATCCGCCAGACCGATGGAGCGTTCGTCCGCCGGCTGACGCCACACTTGCCAGTTGAACCAGGCGCGCTCGAACAGCCGAAAGTGCTGCGCAACGACCCCGGCGCCGATCAGGACGATCAGCGCAAGCATAAAGAGCATAGGTTTGGGGCGGGCTAGTCGTCGCATCAGGGGGGCTCAAATTCAAAAGTGGCGAATGAATATCACGCCTGTCTGAATTTAAACTTAAACGCGCCCCGGTGTCTGGCGAATGCCGCTGATAGAGAAATATCCGACGTAAATTGTCCGCTATTTCTGTTTTTCGAAACGATAGAACAGGTTGGGTTCACTGACGATGTACAGCGTGCCGTTCTCGTCCATGGTCACGCCTTCCGCCCGAGGAATGGTGTGCTTGAGGCCATTGAAACCGCCGAGCAGGGTCATGAAGCTGACTTGCTCGCCCTTCTCGTCCAGCTCTAGCAGCAGGTGGGAGTCGGCCGACAGCACCAGCAAATGCCCGGTACGCGGGTCGACGGCCAGGGCCGAGAGGTTACGCATGTCCAATTCCTTGCTGGCCAGTTTTTGCTTATCGCCAGACAGGGTCGGACCGCCGTCGCTTTTCCAGGTGAACAGCGCCGGCGGGCGCTCCTCGCCCAGCACCAGTTGCTGGTTGCGCTTGTCCCAGGTGATGGCTTCAAAGGCTTTGTTCTGGTCCTTGGACGGGCCCAGGTCATAACTCGGGAAATCGGCCTTGTTCAACGCCACGGTGGTGGCATCGACCTTGACGATGGTCAGTGTGTGCTGGCGCTCATCGACCACGGCGATCAAGCCGTTTTCCATCACCGTCACACCTTCCGGGTTATCCCAGCCGTTGAGCGGCATCTTGCGCAGCACGTCGCCTTGCAGGCTCAACTCAGCGAGGAAGGGGTTCTTGCCCATCACGGAAAACAGGGTTTTAGTCTGAGGGTTGTAGGAGACGTCGGACGCTTCGTCCTTCTCCATACCCGGTAAAGGCTTACCGTCGATCACAGCCTGGTAGTCCGGCAGCCAGACGCTTTCCTGGCGTTCGGCCGGTGTTTCAAAACGCTCCAGCACCCACAGCACACCGCGATCATCCCAGTGCATGGCCCAGGCAACGCCGTAGGAGATCACTCCCACCAGCAACAGCCAGGAATACCAGCGTAAGGCAAAGCGAGAACGCGGCTTGGGTGTAGCGGAGGGCAAGGACACGGCCATTGGGCGCTTTTTCCGGAAAGTCAGCGTTAGGTGATAGCACAGGAATGACAGGCCCGCGCGCAAGAGGCTGGGGATTATCCGGATGGCGTGTGAAAAAAATGCAAAAGCCGGGTCACCGGCCTTTGCAGGGGCAGGGCTTTAGCGAACGCTGCTTTCGAAGCGGTTCACACCCGACAGCTCCAACACCAGCTCATCGCCCACATTCAGCGGGCCCACGCCAGCCGGGGTGCCGGTGAGGATCACATCGCCCGCTTGCAGCGAGAAGCAGCCGGCCATGTGCTGGATCATCGGGATGATCGGGTTGAGCATCTGCGCGCTGTTGCCATCCTGGCGCACTTCGCCATTAATGCTCAGGCGGATGCCGATGTCGGTCACGTCCGGGAAGGTGCTGCCCACCACGAACGGCGCGATCACCGCCGCACCGTCGAAAGACTTGGCGATTTCCCACGGCAGGCCCTTGGCTTTCAGCTCGGCCTGTTTGTCGCGCAGGGTCAGGTCCAGGGCCGGGGCGAAGCCGGAAATGGCGTCGAGCACTTCTTCACGGCTGGGCTTGGTCGACAAGGGTTTGCCGATCAATACCGCGATTTCCGCCTCGTAGTGCACCGAACCGCGCTCGGTCGGGATGCTGAAACCGCCTTCCAGCGGCACCACGCAACTGCCCGGCTTGATGAACAGCAGCGGCTCGGTCGGCACCGGGTTGTCCAGTTCCTTGGCGTGTTCGGCGTAGTTACGCCCGATACACACCACTTTACCGACCGGAAAGTGGATGTTGGTGCCGTCGACATACTTGTGCTGGTAGCTCATGGAACGACTCCTTCAGGGCGATTAAACAGCGAAGATCTTGCCAGGGTTCATGATCCCGTTCGGGTCGAACACGGCTTTAACGGCCTTCATGTATTCGATTTCAACCGGCGAGCGGCTGTAAGTCAGATAGTCACGCTTGGTCATGCCCACGCCGTGTTCGGCGGAGATCGAACCGTTGTACTTCTCGACGGTTTCAAACACCCACTTGTTCACGGTGGCGCACTTGGCGAAGAACTCGTCCTTGCTCAGGTTTTCCGGCTTGAGGATGTTCAGGTGCAGGTTGCCGTCGCCGATGTGACCGAACCAGACGATTTCGAAGTCGGGGTAGTGTTCGCCGACGATCGCGTCGATTTCCTTCAAGAACGCCGGCACTTTGGAGACAGTCACCGAGATATCGTTCTTGTACGGGGTCCAGTGGGAAATGGTCTCGGAGATGTACTCGCGCAGTTTCCACAGGTTGTGCAGTTGGGTTTCGCTCTGGCTCATCACGCCGTCCAGCACCCAGCCCTGCTCCACGCAATGCTCGAAGGTTTCCAGCGCATGGTTGGCGACTTCTTCGGTGGTGGCTTCGAATTCCAGCAGCGCGTAGAACGGGCACTCGGTTTCGAACGGCGCCGGCACGTCGCCACGGCCCATGACCTTGGCCAAGGCCTTGTCGGAGAAAAATTCGAAGGCAGTCAGGTCCAGCTTGCTCTGGAACGCGTGCAAGACCGGCATGATCGAATCGAAGTCGGTCGTACCGAGTACCATGGCGGTGAGGTTTTTCGGCGCACGGTCCAGACGCATGGTGGCTTCGACCACAAAGCCGAGGGTGCCTTCAGCGCCGATGAACAGCTGGCGCATGTCGTAGCCGGTGGCGTTCTTGATCAGGTCGCGGTTCAGTTCCAGTACGTCACCCTTGCCGGTGACGACCTTCATGCCGGCCACCCAGTTGCGAGTCATGCCGTAGCGAATCACCTTGATCCCGCCGGCATTGGTGCCGATATTGCCGCCAATCTGGCTGGAACCGGACGATGCGAAGTCCACCGGGTAGTACAGGCCCTTTTCTTCAGCGACGTTCTGCAATTGCTTGGTGACCACGCCCGGCTGGCACACAGCGGTGCGGTCGGTGAGGTTCACGTCGAGGATCTGGTTCATATAGTCGAACGACACGACCACTTCGCCATTCGCCGCCACGGCAGCGGCGGACAAGCCGGTACGCCCGCCCGATGGCACCAGCGCCACCTTGTGGGTATTGGCCCAACGCACAATGGCCTGGACCTGCTCAGTGGTCTTGGGGAAGACAATGGCGGTCGGCGCGGGTGCGAAGTGCTTGGTCCAATCCTTGCCGTAAGCCTCCAGGGAGTCTGCATCGGTCAGCACTTTGCCGGGCTCAACCAGGGTCTTTAGCTCATCAATCAGGGCAGGATGGGTCATCGACAGAACTCTCGAACAATTCATGGTCATCCTGAGAACGCTTCACGTCGCAGGAATGAGTGTTTGCGGGGCGCGTATGCTAGCATACCGCCCCCGCAGGACAGAGCCCAAGGGCGTTTCTGCGGTGACGGCTTTCCTGCCGTCCGGGTCAGCTTGTGCTGCTCGATTCCCTGCCATTTTTCTCCGGGATACAGGTTTACGCAGATGAGCAAGACTTCTCTCGATAAGAGCAAGATCAAGTTCCTTCTTCTGGAAGGCGTCCACCCATCGGCTGTCGACGTTCTGAAAGCCGCCGGGTACACCAGCATTGAGTACATCACCAGTTCTCTGCCGGAAGCCCAACTCAAGGAAAAGATCGCCGACGCGCACTTCATCGGCATTCGCTCCCGCACTCAGCTGACCGAAGAGATCTTCGATCACGCCAAGAAACTCGTGGCGGTCGGCTGTTTCTGCATCGGCACCAACCAGGTCGACCTCAACGCAGCGCGCGAGCGCGGCATCGCGGTGTTCAACGCACCGTACTCCAACACCCGTTCCGTCGCGGAGCTGGTGCTGGCCGAGGCCATCCTGTTGTTGCGCGGCATTCCTGAGAAGAACGCGTCCTGCCACCGTGGCGGCTGGATCAAGAGCGCAGCCAACTCCTTCGAAATCCGCGGCAAGAAGCTGGGTATCGTTGGCTACGGTTCGATCGGTACGCAACTGTCGGTCCTGGCTGAAGGCCTCGGCATGCAGGTGTTCTTCTACGACACCCTGACCAAGCTGCCACTGGGCAACGCCACGCAAGTGGCCAGCCTGACCGAGCTGTTGGGCATGTCCGACATCGTGACCCTGCACGTCCCGGAAACCGCTGAGACCCAGTGGATGATCGGCGAGAAGGAAATCCGCGCCATCAAGAAAGGCGGCATCCTGATCAACGCAGCCCGTGGCACCGTGGTCGAGTTGGACGCCCTGGCCGACGCGATCAAGGACAAGCACCTGATCGGCGCCGCCATCGACGTGTTCCCGGTGGAGCCGCGCTCCAACGACGACATCTTCGAAAGCCCGCTGCGTGGCCTGGACAACGTGATCCTGACCCCGCACATCGGCGGTTCCACTGCCGAAGCCCAAGCCAACATCGGCCTGGAAGTGTCGGAGAAGCTGGTCAAGTACAGCGACAACGGTACGTCGGTGTCGTCGGTGAACTTCCCGGAAGTGGCCCTGCCGGCTCACCCTGGCAAGCACCGTCTGCTGCACATCCACCAGAACATCCCTGGCGTGATGATGGAGATCAACAAGGTCTTCGCGGAAAACGGCATCAACATCTCCGGTCAGTTCCTGCAGACCAACGAGAAGGTTGGCTACGTGGTGATCGACGTCGACGCCGAGTACTCGGACCTGGCGCAAGAGAAGCTGCAGCACATCAACGGCACGATTCGTAGCCGCGTGTTGTTCTAAGGTTTCGCCGCAGCATGAAAAAGGGAGCCCCTCGGGGCTCCCTTTTTTGCATCTGAACAAATCTTACTTAACGTTAACCGTGATCACTTTCGAGGCTACAGTGGGCTCGAACTGGCGGTGCACGTTATCGCCAGCCACCAGCTGCAAGGTGTGCTTGCCAGGTGCGAGGGTCAGCTCGGTCTCGGTTTGCGCCTTGCCGAAGTGAATCGACGTGGCCGTGGCTGGAATGGCTTCGTCGGCCTTGAGCGACGTCACGTCCTGGTCGACCAGCAGGTGATGATGACCGGCGCCCGGTACTTGCTTGTCGATCGGTTCCAGGTCCAGGCCCTTGACGCCGAATTTGACGGTGAAGGTTTTGTCGACGGTTGCGCCGTCTTTGGGCGAGACGATAAACACCTCGGCGCCTTTGGGAGCAGGCGTACGAGGGACATCAGCAGCATTCGCCAACATCGAGGCACCCAGCAACAGGCTGGCAAGGGTTGCACGGGACAAAAGGGCTTTCATTCGCTTCTCCAGTTTTTCTGTGAAATCTGTAGGGTTATGACAACTTCGCGACAAATTGCTGTCCAAGGCACTCAACACCATAGCAAAGCGATGCTGAACGGCGCCTCGCACATTAAAAATCTCTAGGAGTGACCATGCGCTTTTCGCCTGGCCTGTTACTTTTGCTGTCCCTTCTGAGCCCATTGGCGCATGCCGAACTGCTCGATGATGTATTTGACCGGGGCGAACTGCGCATTGCAGTCGTGGCCGAAAACCCGCCATTCAGCTTCAAGGAAGGTGACAAACTCACCGGCTTGGAAGTGGAACTCGGCGAGCAACTGGCCAAGGAGATGGACGTGCGCCCGTCGTTCATCATCACCGATGCGGCTGACCTGCTGCCGGGAGTGGAGAGCGGCAAGTACGACGTGGCGATGAACTATATTGCTGTGACTCCCGAATTGCAGGATCGGTTCGATTTCAGTGAGCCTTACGGCGAATCCCGGGGGCGCATGACAGGCCCGTCGACCCTCTACGCGATGCCGTTCCAGAAGGGCAACCCGGCATTCAAGTCAAGCCTGAACAACGCACTGCAACGATTCAAATCCGACGATCGATTCAGGAAATTGTTGCAGAAGTGGCTTGTCGATTACTCCAATCGTCCGGCCGCCCAAACTCAATAATCGCCAGTGTTCAATGCCTGGGCTGCCTGCACCAATTCCAGTTCACTGAACACCAGCACGCCGTGGCGTTTGAGCAGCGCAGCTGTCACGCCTTCGCCGCTGACCTTTACACCGGTGAAGGTGCCGTCGTAGGTCAGCAGGTTGCCGCACGACGGGCTATTGGCCTTGAGCACGGCGATGCGGATGTGGTGGCGCTGCACCAGCTCCAAGGCCTGGCGCGCACCGTCGAGGAAGGCCTCACTGAAATCTTCGCCCTCAGCCGTCAGCACCTGGGCACGCCCCTCCCAGACATCCACGCCTTGCCCGCCGGGAATCTCGGCGGGTGGACGTGGCGTCGGCAAACCACCCGACACCTCCGGGCAGATGGCAACCACACGCCCCTCGGCCTGCCACACCGCCAGTTGGTCAAACGGCCCGCTGGCGCCACCGTCATAGCGCACCTTGTGCCCCAGCAGGCAGCGGCTGATCAGTATTTTTTCCATGTTCAGAACGGCTCGTTGCCCCGCCGACGAAACCAGCCGGTGAGGGACAGGCGTTCGCGCGTGGCGGGCATGACTTCGTGGGGCACTTCGCCCGACAGGAACACCACCAGGCAACCGCCGGTGGGCACCACATCGTATTCGACGTCGTCCTTGAGGTACATGCGCAATTGGCCGCCGTGTTCGGGCAGCCAGGCGTCGTTCAAGTAGATCACCGCCGAGACCATGCGCCGGTCATCGTCGCGGAAACGGTCCAGGTGCTTGAGGTAGAACGCTCCCGGTGGGTACATCGCGAAATGGCTTTCGAAATCTTCCAGGCCGAGGAACAGGCCACGGTTCATCGCCAAACGCAGGCTGTCCATCAGCGCCATGTAGGTGTCGCAGACCGCCGCGTCACCGTCTTCCAGCCACTGGATATGGTCACCGCGAATGCCTTCGCGAATTTCCTGGGCCGGGCCGCGCCCCACCGCCGCCGGGGCCAGTTCACCCTCGGCCGCACGTTTACGGCACTCAGCCGCCAGTTCCAGGGTCAGAGCCTGGGGCAGGAAGCCGTCCTGCCGGGACCAGCCCTTTTCGGCCAGGTCGTCGACAATACGTTGCAGCAAGGGGTGATCGAGGGGTATTTGCATGGCGCGCATAGTATCCATACGCCTGTGAATCCGACAGAGCCGCCGAGCGTCTGACTGCACTTTAGTCAGGTGACTGATAGGACTTCTCGACAAATCCTACGCCCGACACGGACAATAGTGGCCGACTGACAGGAGTCCATATGCGTCGTTTGTTTTTTTCCTTGCTGATGTTCTGCGTTTTGCCCGCCTGGGCAGACGGCCATGACCAGTTGTACAAGGTCGCCGGCTGGGCCGAACAACGTGCGCATTTCAATGATGCCCTCAGTGCCGCCCAGCAGCGTTACCGCAACAGCTTGCCACCGGCGGTGTACCAGGCGCTGGTGGACAACAGCAATAAACGCTTCGCCGCCCAGGCTGTGGACCAGCGTGCCGAAGCGCAATTGCGCAAGAATCTGGCGGATCCCAAACCTGCCCTGGCGTTTTTCCAATCGCCCCTGGGCCGAAAGATTGTCGCCGCCGAGTTGCTCGCCACGCGCCGTGATCAACTGGCGAAAAACGCCCAGGGCCTGCCGAAAATCCAAGCCGACGCGACTCGCAGCCTGATCATCGGCCACCTGGCCCAGGCCCTGCCCGCCCGAGAAGCCGGTGCGGAAGTCAGCCTGGCGATTGCCGGAGTCGCGGCCGATAGCTTGAGCCAGATGATTCCCGGCCTGCTGGGCGGTGGGCAAGCACAAGGCATGTTGAACGGCCAGCGTGAGCGGTTGATGCAGCAGATCGACAAGGATCTGAACAACACGCTGCTGTACGTCTATCGGGATTTGTCCGACCCGGAGCTGGAAGAATTCGCGACGTTTGCCGAGTCACCGGAGGGTAAGGCGTATTACCAGGCGGCTCTCGCTGCCATTCGCGCCGGACTGGCAGTCGGCCAGAGCACCTCAAGCCTGGCGCCCTGATCGCCATCACACACGGTCGGTGAGGTACTTGAAATACACCTCGCGAATCTCCGGAATCTCATTGGCCAGGTGATGCCTGCCACGCGGCAGCATCAACACCTCGGGCTGGTCGAACTTGCCGCGTAACACCTGCAGGTTGTGCTGCCAGTCCACCGTCATGTCTTCCTCGCCTTGAACGATCACCGGCCGCCGGGTGCTGCGCGGTGCGGCTTCGATGCGTTTGATCCAGCGCGCCAAAGCGCCGACCCAGGCAGTCGGCAGTTGGCGCGGTTGCAGCGGATCGGCTTCCAGGAACGGCTTGAATGCCGGGTCGTGGGTGTTCTCGCTGAATCGCCGCGCAATGCCTTTGACGAACGGACGCAGCAGGTAATAGCTGACCTGCGACCACCCCCAGGCACGTGGCCGCACCAGCGGTGACAGCAGAAAAGTCTTGCCCTGGGCCGGGCTGTCGGCGCCATGGTTGAGTAGGTGATCCACCACCACCGCACCACCGGTACTTTGCCCGAACAGGTGCCAGGGTTGCGGCAGTTGCAGTGCTTGCGCCTGGGCAAACAGCGCCTTTACCACCTGCTGATACACCGCAAAATCATCGATGCTGGCACGCGCGCCGCTGGACAGGCCATGCCCCGGCAGATCGCAGGCGATCACCACGAAACCCTGCTCCAGCGCCCACTTCACCACATGACGGTACAGCCCCATGTGGTCGTAGAAACCATGGAACATGAACATCGTCGCCACCGGCGATTGCGGCCACCACACCTGGGCCACCACCTCAAACCCCTCCACCTCGAAACGCCCCAGGCGGCTCACGGCCTGGTCCAGCCCGTAAAAACGCTGGTAGACCCGCGCCTCGGCTGAAAGCGGTTGCGCATCCACCAGGGGCCGCAAGCTTTCGCGCAGATGATCAGGGTCAAAGGTAACGGGCATAAAGGCTTCCAGACTTGCGGCAAAGATGAATATCGAGCTGCGATATTCATCTGTCAGGACAAGCATGGCAAGCTACGCGACCTTCGAGGATACATCTGAATGCGACAGCCCTACCGCACCGCCTTGTTCGCGAGCCTGATCCTGGTGATCTGCGCTGGCGTGCTGTGGGCGGCGTATGACTGGTTCCAGGGCCGCTACCTGCGCGCCTTCAGCGAGCACACGGCGGTGTTTTCCGGCGACCCGTTGAAGCTGCCTGCCGACCTCGCCGGGCCCGGCCCGATCCGCCTGGTGCACTTCTGGGACCCGGCCTGCCCGTGCAACGTCGGCAACCAGCAGCACCTGGGCGAGTTGATCGAGCAGTACGCGCCCCAAGGCGTCGAGTTCTACGCGCTGCAACAGCCCGGCAGCCACGGCCAACTGCCCGACAACCTGCGCAGCATGAAAACCCTCACCGCCCTGCCCGGCGCCGAGCAGGTGCCGGCCAGCCCGGCCGTGGGTATCTGGGATCGCAGCGGCAAGCTCGCGTACTTCGGGCCCTACAGCGAAGGCCTCACGTGCAATTCCAGCAACAGTTTTATTGAGCCGATCTTGAAGGCCCTTGAAACAGGACGCGAGGTAAATGCCACGCACACCCTGGCGGTGGGCTGCTATTGTTCGTGGCCAAAAGGCTCGTAGCTCGCCACCCCACTCTTGGTAAGGAATGTTCATGAAGCGCGTCTTGCGGGTTCTCGCGGTTCTTGTCGTACTGGTCGCCCTCGGCGCCGGTTGGTACGTTTACAGCAAGCAGCCCACCCGCCAGGGCACGGTCACACTGGCCAACCTGCAAGGCTCGGTCACCGTGCGTTACGACGACCGTGGCGTGCCACACATCCAAGCCGAGAACGAAACCGACTTGTATCGCGCCCTGGGCTACGTGCACGCCCAGGACCGCCTGTTTCAGATGGAGATCATGCGGCGCCTGGCCCGAGGCGAACTGGCCGAGGTGCTGGGGCCCAAGGTGCTGGAGACCGACAAGCTGTTCCGCAGCCTGCGCATTCGCGACCGTGCGGCCACCTATGTGGCGCAACTCGACCACGAGTCGGCGCACTGGAAGGCGCTGCAAGCCTACCTGGACGGAATCAACCAGTATCAGGACAGCCACGCCAGCCCGATGGAGTTCGACGTGCTGGGCATCCCCAAGCGGCCGTTTACCGCCGAGGACACCATCAGCGTCGCCGGGTACATGGCCTACAGCTTTGCCGCCGCGTTTCGTACCGAGCCTGTGCTGACGTACATCCGCGACCAACTGGGCAGCGACTACCTGAAAGTCTTTGACCTGGACTGGCAACCCAAAGGCGCCCTCAACCTCGCCGCCAGCGATTGGCAGACCCTCGGCGCCCTCGCCTCCCTGAGCGAACAGGCCCTGGCCGACAACGGCCTGCCGCAGTTCGAAGGCAGCAACGCCTGGGCCATCAGCGGCAACCGCACCAAGAGCGGCAAGCCTTTGCTCGCCGGTGACCCGCACATCCGTTTCTCGGTGCCGTCGGTATGGTACGAGGCGCAGTTGTCGGCGCCGGGTTTCGAGCTGTATGGCTATCACAATGCACTGGTGCCGGTGGCGTTCCTGGGGCACAACCTGGATTTCGGCTGGAGCCTGACCATGTTCCAGAACGATGACCTCGACCTCATCGCCGAGAAGGTCAACCCGGACAACCCCAACCAGGTCTGGTACCACGACCAGTGGGTCGACATGAGCAGCACCGAGCAACAGATCGCGGTGAAGGGCCAGGCGCCGGTGACGTTGACCCTGCGCCAATCGCCCCACGGCCCGATCATCAATGACGTGCTGGGCGAAAACGCCGGCAAGACGCCGATTGCCATGTGGTGGGCATTCCTCGATACCCAGAACCCGATCCTTGAGGGCTTCTACCAGCTCAACCGCGCCGACACGCTGGTGAAGGCCCGTGCGGCGGCGGCCAAGGTGTCGGCGCCGGGACTAAACATTGTATGGGCGAATGCCAAGGGCGATATCGGCTGGTGGGCGGCCGCGCAGTTGCCGATCCGGCCGGCCGGGGTCAACGCCGGGTTTATCCTTGACGGCAGCACCGCCCAGGCCGACAAGCTGGGCTTCTATCCCTTCAGCGCCAACCCCCAGGAAGAAAACCCGGCGCGCGGCTACGTGGTGTCAGCCAATGCCCAGCCGGTCTCGCCGACCGGCATGGAGATTCCCGGTTACTACAACCTGGCCGATCGCGGCCAACAGTTGAACGCGCAGTTGAGCGACAAGAGCGTGAAGTGGGATGTGAACAACAGCCAGGCCTTACAGCTCGGCACCACCACCGCCTTCGGCCCGCGCCTGCTGGCGCCGCTGTTGCCGGTGCTGCGTGAGGTGGTCAAGGATCCGGCGCAGTTGAAACTGGTGGAGCAGCTTGCAAGCTGGAAGGGTGACTACCCGCTGGACTCCACCAGCGCCACGCTGTTCAACCAGTTCCTGTTCAACCTGGCCGACGCCGCTTTCCACCCGAAACTCGGCGACGGCATGTTCAAGACCCTGCTCGGCACCCGCGTGATCGACGCCGCCCTGCCACGCCTGGCCGCCGCGCCGGATTCGCCGTGGTGGGACGGCAAGCGCGCCGACACCGTCAAGCTCGCCTGGGACAACAGCCTTGCGCACCTCAAGTCCACCTTCGGCGATGACCCAAGCCAATGGCAATGGGGCAAAGCCCATACCCTGACCCACGGCCACCCGCTGGGCTCGCAGAAACCGTTGGACCTGGTCGTCAATGTCGGCCCGTTCCCGGCGCCGGGCACCCACGAAGTGCCGAACAACCAGTCAGCCAACATCGGCCCGGCACCCTGGCCCGTTACCTATGGGCCTTCGACCCGCCGTCTGATCGATTTCGCCGACGCGGCCCACGCGTTGACCATCAACCCGGTCGGCCAAAGCGGGGTGCCGTTTGACCGGCACTACGGCGACCAGGCGGAAACCTACATCGAAGGCGGCTACGAACAGGCGCACTTCACCGACGAGGAAGTCACCGCCAACACCCGTGGCACCCTCAAGCTGCTACCCGCCCGATGACCGCAGGCGCCCCGGCGCCTCGCCATAGGTTTCCTTGAATTTCTTGCTGAATGCCGCCTGGGACTGGTAACCCACCTGGGCGGCGATATCCAGCAGGCTCAGGTGCGACTGGCGCAACAGGTTGAAGGCCAGTTCCATGCGCAACTGGGTCAGCAGCACCCACGGCGACACGCCCGCGACTTTCACGAACGCACGCATGAAGGTGGCGCGTGACATCGTCGCAGCCGACGCCAGGCTGTCGATGGTCCACTCATGCCCCGGATCGGCCAGCATCGCCTGCCAGGCCTTGCTCAGGCGCTTGTCGGCAAGCAGCGCGAAGGTGCCGGCCACGGGCGCCTGGCGCGCCAGCCAGGTGCGCAGGATCAGGGTGAACAGCGCCGACGACAACGCATCGATGAAGGAGCGCGCGCCCAGTTGCTGGCTGTCCGCTTCACTGCGCAGCAGCGCAATCAACGCCGCCAGTTGGCCGTCGCCTTGCCACTCGCGGCTGGACACCACCAGGTACTCCGGCAACGCGCCGAGCAGCAATGACTGGCGGTTGTAGTGGAAGCTGCCGCAAAGCATGTCGAGCTCCGGCCGGTCGCCGCCCAGGCGATGCACCGGGAGCAGGCCACCCTCGATCACCGTGGGCTGCATCGGCCGGATGCGCGCGCCCTGGCTGCGTAATAAATGGGTAGCGCCGCCGGGCATCAGCAGAATATCGCCCTCCTCCAGCGTCACCTGCTGCCCGCCCGACAACTCGGCGCGGCAGTTGCCATTGAGCACGATGTGGTAAGGCGCCACGCCGAGGCTCTCCGGCGCGTGGTCCAGGGCCCAGTCCCCCTGGAATTGACAGCGTAGATCCAGACTGCCGCGCAGGTTGGCCAGCGCGATGAGTGTGTCGATCGAATTCATTTGCGAGCATCGGTCAAAAAGATGAGCGGATTGAACAATAATGCTACCTCCGAACGGAAGAGACTGGCTTCACACCCACCACACCTGTTCAGGAGTTACCGCAATGTTCAATAACTGGTCCGACTTGCTGCCTACCGTGAAGAAAGCCTTTGGCGCGCTGGGCAAGAGCAACCCGAAGATGGTCAAAGCCTACATGGCGCTGGGCGAAGCCGCCGAAGAAAACAACGTGCTCGACGCCAAGACCCGTGAACTGATCTCTATCGCCGTGGCCATCACCACCCGCTGCGATGGCTGCATCGGCGTGCATGCCGACGCGGCGATCAAGGCCGGCGCCACCCGTGAAGAAGTCGCGGCAACCCTGGCCACCGCCATCTCGCTGAATGCGGGCGCGGCGTACATCTACTCGCTGCGCGCGCTGGAAGCCTACGACACCCTCAAACCGGCGCCGCAAAGTTAAGCCGGAACTGTTGTGGCGTCACGCCCAGCCGGCGGTTGAACACACTGCGCATGTGCTGGGCGTCGCGAAAGCCGCATTGATAGGCGACCGTCTTGAGCGGTGCGGGGCTGCTTTCAAGCATGACCCGCGCCGCGTCTACGCGCGCCCGCTCGACAAACTCCGCTGGTGTGATCCGCGCCTCGCGGGCAAACACCCGAGAGAAATTACGCGCGCTCATATTCGCCGCCTTGGCCAGGTCAGCAATGGTCAAATCCCCCGTCAGGTTCGCCAACACGTACAACTGCACCAGCGCCACCGCCGAGGTGGTTTCGGCATGGGGTGTAAGGAACGGGCTGAACTGCGACTGCCCGCCCGAGCGCTGGGTAAACACCACCAGGCGCTTGGCCACACTCAACGCGACTTCCGGGCCGTGATCCTGGGCCAGCAAATACAGCGATAGATCGATGCCCGCCGTGACCCCCGCCGAGGTGTAGAGATTGCCGTCCTGCACATAGAGGCGGTCGGCGTCGACCTGGGCCGTGGGGCACAAGCGCGCCAGGTCCGCTGCGTCATTCCAGTGAGTGGTCACGGTTTTGCCGTCCAACAGCCCCGCGCGCGCCAGCATGAAGGCGCCATTACAGATCGAGCCGAAACGTTGCGCACGGTCAGTGGCGCCGCGCAGCCAGTCGTCGAACTCGACGCCGAAGTCTTCGAAGGGCAACTGCGGGCCGCCGGCGACCAGCAGCAGGTCGTAGGGCTCAAGCGCTTCGCTGTAATGCCGGTGGGCCTGCAACGCGAGGCCGTTGGAGGCGGCCATGCTGCCGTGGCCGAAGCCGATCACTTCCAGTTGGTAATGGTCTTGCGACGGTAGAAAGCGATTGGCTTCGCAGAACACGTCCATGGGGCCGGTCACGTCCAGTGATTGGACGCCGGGGAAGATCAGGATGGCGACGGTTTTGCCCATGGTCGGAAATAACCTTGTGATGAATCGACGGTAGACGACCGCCTCACCCTAGCGAATCACCCACCAACATGCCACTTGGCACGATGTAGCGGCACATTGGCCGGGATCGCATCCTCGCCGCCATAGCCCCTTCGCGGGCACGCGACCAGACTGGACTCATCGGCGCCGCCCCCGGCGCTTTGTTGAGGAGAACGACCATGAGCACCACCATCGCCGGCATCCAGATCCCGGACAGCGCCCTGGCCAAGGCCACCACCGAATACATCCGCGACGTCGAATCCGACCTGCTCTACCACCACTCCCGCCGGGTCTTCCTGTTCGGCGCATTGAGCGGCGAACGCAAGCAGCTCGCCTACAACCCGGAGCTGCTCTACGTCGGCGCGATGTTCCATGACCTGGGCCTGGTGGAAGGCCATCGCAGTGACAACGAGCGCTTCGAAGTCGACGGCGCCAACGCGGCGGCGGCCTTTCTCAAGCCTTACGGGCTGAGCGATGACGATATTGAACAGGTGTGGCTGTCCATCGCCCTGCACACCACACCGGGCGTGCCGCAGCATCTGCGTCCGACCGTGGCGCTGGTGACGGCCGGTGTGGAAATGGACGTGCTGGGCATGGACTACGCCGCGTTTTCTACCGTGCAGCGCGAAGCCGTGGTGCATGCGCATCCACGCGGCGAAGGGTTCAAGGAGTGCATCATCTGCGCGTTTGCCGACGGCTTGCGCCATCGTCCGCAGACCACGTTTGGCAACGTGAAGACGGATGTGCTGGTGGATCAGGAGCCGGGGTTCAACCCGATGAATTTTGTGGAGGTGATTCGTAAATCCCCTTGGGTGGCATAACCCCCCAAGGTGAATCGAACACTGTGGCGAGGGGCAAGCCCCCTCGCCACAAAAGCCCGCACCGCTCGACGGCGACGGGTGTTAGACCGGTGCAGCCGCCCGGCGCTTGTCCGGCTGTTGCCAGCCATCCGCCGCCGCTTCTTCGATGGCTTGCTGGATCGCCTTCTTGCGCATTTCTTCGGCACGACGGCTGAAGAACCACACCAGGAAGGTCACCAGCGACACCGCCAACAGGATCAGGCTGGCCACGGCGTTGATCTCGGGTTTAACCCCAAGGCGCACTGCCGAGAACACTTCCATCGGCAAGGTGGTGGAACCCGGCCCCGACACGAAGCTGGCCAATACCAGGTCATCCAGCGACAGCGCGAACGACATCATGCCGCCCGCCGCCAACGATGGCGCGATCATCGGGATGGTGATCAGGAAGAACACCTTCCACGGCCGCGCACCCAAATCCATTGCCGCCTCTTCGATCGACAGGTCCAGCTCACGCAAGCGCGCCGACACCACCACCGCCACGTACGCCGCACAGAATGTCGTGTGGGCGATCCAGATGGTGACGATGCCACGCTCCTGGGGCCAGCCGATCATCTGCGCCATGGCCACAAACAGCAGCAACAGCGACAGACCGGTGATCACTTCCGGCATCACCAACGGCGCAGTCACCAGGCCGCCGAACAGCGTGCGACCCTTGAACTGGCTGATGCGCGTCAGCACGAAGGCCGCGAGCGTACCCAGCGCCACCGCGGCCACCGCCGTGTAGCAGGCGATTTCCAGGGAGCGTGCCACCGAGCCCATCAACTGGGTGTTGTCCAGCAGGCCCACGTACCACTTGATCGACCAACCGCCCCATACCGTCACCAGTTTGGATTCGTTGAACGAGTAGATCACCAGGATCAGCATCGGCAGGTAGATGAACAACAACCCCGCCACCAGCATAAAGCTGGAGAATCTGAAGCGCTTCATATCTTGCCCTCCATCTCTTTGGCTTGGCTGCGGTTGAACAGGATGATCGGCACGATCAGGATCGCCAGCATCACCACCGCCAGGGCAGACGCCACCGGCCAGTCACGGTTGTTGAAGAATTCTTGCCACAATACTTTACCGATCATCAGGGTTTCCGGGCCGCCCAGCAGTTCCGGGATCACGAACTCGCCCACCACAGGGATGAACACCAGCATGCAGCCGGCGATGATGCCGTTCTTGGACAGCGGCACGGTGATCTTCCAGAAGCTGTTGAAGGTGCTCGAACCCAGGTCGGATGCGGCCTCCAGCAGGCTCTGGTCGTGTTTCACCAGGTTGGCGTACAGCGGCAGGATCATGAACGGCAGGTACGAATAGACCACGCCGATATACACCGCAATATTGGTGTTGAGGATCTGCAGCGGTTCGTTGATCAACCCGATGGACATCAGGAAGCCGTTGAGCAAGCCGTTGTTGCTGAGAATGCCCATCCACGCATACACGCGGATCAGGATCGCGGTCCAGGTCGGCATCATGATCAGCAGCACCAGCACGGTCTGCATCTCTTTGCGCGCGCTGGCGATGGCGTAGGCCATCGGATAGCCGATCAGCAGGCACAGCAGCGTGCTGAAGAACGCCATTTTCAGCGAGCCCAGGTACGCGGCGATGTACAACTCGTCGTCGCCGAGCATCGCGTAGTTGCCCAGGTTGAGCACCAACTGCAGTTTCTGCTCAACGAAGGTGTAGATCTCGGTGTACGGCGGGATCGCAACGTCGGCTTCGGCAAAACTGATCTTCAGGACGATGAAGAACGGCAGCATGAAGAACAGGAACAGCCACAGGAAGGGAATGCCAATGACCGCATGACGACCACTGGGCGTTATTCGTTGCAGGCGGCGCTTGAGCTTCTTCATGTTCATGAGCGAAGTACCACGCCGCTGTCGTCTTCCCACCACACGTAGACCTGGTCACCCCAGGTTGGCCGCTGGCCACGGCGCTCGGCGTTGGCGACGAAGGACTGCACCAGCTTGCCGCTCGGCAGCTCCACGTAGAACACCGAGTGGCCGCCCAGGTAGGCGATGTCGTGCACCTTGCCGCTGGACCAGTTGTGTTCGCAGGTCGGCATTTCGGTGGTGACCAGCAGTTTTTCCGGGCGGATCGCGTAGGTCACCGACTTGTCTTCCACCGACGTGGCGATGCCGTAGCCCACGTAGATGTCACGGTCCAGGTCAGCGCACTTGAGCACCGCGTGGCCTTCGGCGTCGTCCACCACTTGAGTGTCAAAGATGTTGACGTTGCCGATGAACTCGCACACCAGGCGGCTGGTAGGCGTTTCGTAGATGTCGATCGGGCTGCCGATCTGGGCGATCCAGCCCAGGTGCATGATCGCGATGCGCTCGGCCATGGTCATGGCCTCTTCCTGGTCGTGGGTCACCATCACGCAGGTCACGCCGACGCGCTCGATGATTTCCACCAGTTCCAGCTGCATCTGCGAACGCAGTTTCTTGTCGAGGGCGCCCATGGGCTCATCGAGCAGCAGCAGTTTCGGGCGCTTGGCCAGGGAACGCGCCAGGGCCACACGCTGACGCTGGCCACCGGACAACTGGTGCGGTTTGCGTTTGGCGTACTGGCTCATCTGCACCAGCTTGAGCATCTCGGCCACGCGGGCGTCGACTTCAGCCTTGGGGATCTTGTCCTGTTGCAAGCCGAAGGCGATATTCTGCGCCACGGTCATGTGCGGGAACAAGGCGTAGGACTGGAACATCATGTTGATCGGCCGCTCGTAGGGCGGCATGTCAGTGATGTCTTCGCCGTCGAGGTAGATGCGGCCCTCGGTCGGGCGCTCGAAACCTGCGAGCATGCGCAGCAAGGTGGACTTGCCCGAACCCGAACCGCCGAGCAAGGCGAAGATCTCGCCTTTCTTGATTTCCAGGGACACATCGTCCACGGCAATCGTCTCGTCGAACTTCTTCGTGACCCGGTCGATTTTGACCAGCACCTTCTTCGGTGTCTGGTCCCCTTCGAGGGCTTTCTTATAGGCGCCGGAGGCAACTGCCATTTACGAAACTCCCAACAAAATTGCTGTTCGCCCGATGCAGGCGAACCCAGGATAGTTTGAGCTTTAAAGCTTTATTTGCCCGTCTTGACCTTGGTCCAGCTACGGGTCATCAAACGTTGCACTTTCGGGGGTAGCTCGAAGTTGACAAAGGTCCTGTCGAGTACCGCCTGCGGTGGGTAAACCGCTTCGTCCGTGCGTATCGATTGCTCCATCAGTTTGTCCGCCCCTGGGTTAGGGTTGGCATAACCGACGTAATCACTGACCTGGGCGATCACCTCAGGTTGCAGCAAATAGTTGATGAAGGCATGGGCCTCTTTGACGTTGGTGGCATCCTTGGGGATGGCCAGCACGTCGAACCACAGGTTGCCGCCTTCTTTGGGAATCGTGTAGGCGATGTTCACGCCTTTGCCAGCCTCGGCCGCACGGGCCTTGGCCTGGAACACATCGCCGGAGAAACCCGCCGCCACGCAGATGTTGCCGTTGGCCAGGTCCGAGATGTATTTGGAAGAATGGAAGTAGGTCACGTACGGCCGCACTTTCAACAGCTTCTCTTCGGCCTTCTTGTAGTCATCCGGGTTCGTGCTGTTGGGGTTCAGGCCCATGTAGTTGAGCACCGCTGGCAGCATTTCGTCCGCCGAGTCCATGAACGACACGCCGCAGGTCGCCAGCTTCTTCATGTTCTCCGGCTCGAACAGCACCGCCCAGGAGTCGATATGGTCGACGCCCAGCACTTCCTTCACTTTATCGACGTTGTAGCCGATGCCATTGGTGCCCCACAGGTACGGCACGGCGTACTGGTTGCCAGGGTCATTCTTTTCCAGGCGCTTGAGCAGCGCCGGGTCGAGGTTGGCGTAATTCGTCAGCAATGACTTGTCGAGCTTCTGGAACGCCCCGGCCTTGATCTGCTTGCCCAGGAAGTGGTTGGACGGCACCACCACGTCGTAGCCGGTACGCCCGGCCAGCAGCTTGCCTTCCAGGGTTTCGTTGGAATCAAACACGTCATACACGGGCTTGATGCCGCTGGCCTTTTCAAAGTTGGCCAGGGTGTCGGTGCCGATGTAATCCGACCAGTTATAAATATGCACCGTCGGTGCGGCCTGCACGCTCAACGTCAGCGTGATACCTGCACCCACCAGCATGGCTTTGCGAAATAAAGAAATTGGCAAGTGGAGGTCCTCTTAAATAGTTGGGCCTTAAAGTTGTTGCCCGGCAACAAAACCGGCGCGCAACTTACCCTCGATAAACCGATCCGGCAAAACTTTCTGTCATTTAATTGTTTCGATAACCACCGCGCCAGGCGCGGTGGTTAACAAAGACCGGTTATTTCCCGGACTTGATCTTGGTCCAGCTGCGTGTCATTTCACGCTGGGTGGCAGCCGGCAGGTCAGCAATGGCATAGAGCTTGGCCTGTACGTCCGCTGGCGGGTAGATGCCCGGGTCGCTGGTGATTTCTTTGTCGACCAGTGCGGTGGCCTTCTCGTTACCGTTCGGGAAGTGCACGCTGTTGGTGATCGCCGCCATGACTTCCGGTTTGAGCAGGTAGTTCATGAACTTGTAGGCGGCGTCGACGTTCTCGGCATCTTTAGGGATGGCGACCATGTCGAAGAAGCTGCCAGCGCCTTCTTTCGGAATGTCGTAGGCCACCTTGACCTTGCCACCGGCTTCAGCCGCGCGGGACTTGGCCTGTTCGATGTCACCCGAGTACCCCACGGCCACGCAGATGTTGCCGTTGGCCAGGTCGGAGATGTACTTGGACGAGTGGAAGTAGCCGATCGAAGGACGGATTTTCAGGAACAGGTCTTCAGCCTGCTTCAGGTCGGCCTTCTTCTGGGTGTCGGTCGGCAGGCCCAGGTAATGCAGCGCTACCGGCAGCATTTCGGTTGGCGAATCGAGGAAGCTCACGCCGCAGCTTTTCAGCTTGGCGATGTTCTCTGGCTTGAGCAGCACGTCCCACGAATCGATCTTGTCCACGCCCAGCGCGGCCTTGACCTTCTCCGGGTTGTAACCGATACCGATCGAGCCCCACATGTACGGGAAGGCGTGCTTGTTGTCCGGGTCGCTGACCGACACGGCTTTGAGCAGGGATTTGTTCAGGTTGTCGTAGTTGGACAGCTTGGACTTGTCCAGCTCCTGGTAGACACCGGCCTTGATCTGCTTGGCGAGGAAGTTGTTCGACGGTACGACGATGTCGTAACCGGACTTGCCTGCCAGCAACTTGGCTTCCAGGGTCTCGTTGCTGTCAAAAACGTCGTACACCACTTTGATGCCGGACTCTTTTTCAAAGTTGGCGATGGTGTCCGGTGCAATGTAGTCGGACCAGTTGTAGACGTGCAGCACTTTATCGTCAGCCTGGGCCGCGCCCGCCATTGCGCCCATCAGGGACAAGGCGAGGAGGGTCTTGCCAGCGTTCTTCAAACCTAATGCCTTCATTTGGTGATGCTCCAATTTTTTCTTTTTTGGGCCACAAGCTTCATATGTTTCGAGGCCCAGCCAAAGGGCAACAAAACAGGGCGACAGTCTGGCAAGTTCGAGGGCCGGCTTTCAACCAATGCCCCCATTTTTATAACCACTCAGACGCAGCGCCCGAAGCCGCTGCGTTCTGAGCCTAGCACTTAGCCCTGCAATGCCGCCAAAGTCAGGTCCAGGCACTGGCGAGCCTTGGTCACCAGCTCGTCGATTTCTGCCTTGCTGATCACCAGCGGTGGCGAAATGATCATGGTGTCGCCCACGGCGCGCATGATCAGGCCATTTTCGAAGCAGAACGTACGGCAGATCATGCCGACGCCCTTGCCTTCGTAACGCTTGCGGGTGGCTTTGTCCTGCACCAGTTCAATGGCACCGAGCATACCCACACCGCGCACTTCGCCCACCAGCGGATGATCCGCCAATTCCCTCAGACGTTTCTGCAAATACGGTGCCGTTTCGTCGTGGACACGGTTAACGATTTTTTCATCGCGCATGATGCGGATGTTTTCCAGCGCCACCGCGGCGGCAACCGGGTGACCGGAATAGGTGAAACCGTGGTTGAAATCACCGCCTTCATTAAGCACGTCCACCACTTCATCGCGCACGATCAGGCCGCCCATGGGGATGTAGCCCGAGGTCAGGCCCTTGGCGATGGTCATCATGTCGGGCTTGAGGTCGTAGAAATCGCTACCGAACCACTCACCGGTACGGCCGAAACCGCAGATCACTTCGTCCGCGACAAACAGGATGTCGTACTTGGCGAGGATTTCCTTGATGCGCGGCCAGTAAGTCGCGGGCGGCACGATCACGCCACCGGCGCCCTGGATCGGCTCGGCAATAAAGGCACCGACGTTGTCCACGCCCAGTTCCAGAATCTTCTCTTCCAGCTGGTTGGCGGCCCACACGCCGAATTCTTCCGGGCTCATGTCGCCGCCTTCGCCAAACCAGTACGGCTGGGCGATGTGGCTGATGCCTGGGATCGGCAAGTCGCCTTGCTCATGCATATAGGTCATGCCGCCCAGGCTGGCGCCGGCCACGGTGCTGCCGTGGTAGCCATTCTTGCGGCTGATGATGGTTTTCTTGTTCGGCTGGCCTTTGATCGCCCAGTAGTGGCGGACCATGCGCAACATGGTGTCGTTGCCTTCGGAGCCGGAACCGGTGAAGAACACGTGGTTCATGCCGGCCGGCGCGATGTCGGAAATGGCCTTGGCCAGTTCCAGCACCGGCGGGTGAGCGGTCTGGAAGAACAGGTTGTAGTACGGCAGTTCTTTCATTTGCTTGGCGGCGGCGTCAGCCAGTTCATCGCGACCGTAACCGATCGCCACGCACCACAGGCCGGCCATGCCGTCGAGGATCTTGTTGCCTTCGCTGTCCCACAGGTAGACGCCGTGGGCTTTGGTAATGATGCGCGGGCCTTTCTCTTTCAAT
The DNA here is from genome assembly GCF_001579805.1 of Pseudomonas azotoformans. NCBI lineage: Bacteria > Pseudomonadati > Pseudomonadota > Gammaproteobacteria > Pseudomonadales > Pseudomonadaceae > Pseudomonas > Pseudomonas azotoformans. The sequence goes on from NZ_CP014546.1 coordinate 1,141,432, forward strand.
TGCTTGAAGTCGCTGAACGGCGCCAGGTGGTGCTCACTGCTCAAGGCTTGCCATTCACGGGTTTGCGGGTTGTTGCTGGACATACCAATCTCCTAGACTTTTCAGTGAAGGGCGCGCCGTTTAAAGGGCGCGCCCGGCGCATCAGACGGCGAAGAGCAGGAATTCCCGCTCCCACGAACTGATCACGCGCTTGAAGTTTTCATGCTCGGCCCGCTTGACCGCGACGTAGCCTGTGATGAATTTCTGACCCAGGTATTTCTCGATGGTCTTGCTGTTTTCCATGCGTTCCAGGGCGTCTTCGATGGTCAACGGCAGGCGCAGGTTGCGTCGCTCATAACCACGACCCACCACTGGCGCGCTCGGGTTATGGCCTTCGACCATGCCGATGTAGCCGCACAACAAGCTGGCGGCAATCGCCAGGTATGGGTTGGCGTCGGCGCCCGGCAGGCGGTTTTCCACACGGCGGTTCTGCGGGCCGGCATCCGGTACACGCAGGCCGACGGTGCGGTTTTCTTCGCCCCATTCCACGTTGACCGGCGCCGAGGTGTCGGGCAGGAAGCGGCGGAACGAGTTCACGTTGGGGGCAAACAGCGGGAGCAATTCAGGGATGAATTTCTGCAGGCCACCAATGTGGTTGAGGAACAGCTGGCTCATGGTCCCGTCTTCATTGGAAAAGACGTTCTTGCCGGTGGCGATGTCGATGATGCTCTGGTGCAGGTGCATCGCGCTGCCAGGCTCGCCGGTCATGGGCTTGGCCATGAAGGTGGCGGCCACGTTGTGCTTGAGCGCGGCCTCACGCATGGTGCGCTTGAACACCAGGATCTGGTCGGCCAGGGACAGTGCATCGCCGTGACGGAAGTTGATTTCCATCTGCGCGGTGCCGTCTTCGTGGATCAGGGTGTCGAGGTCCAGCTCCTGCAGTTCGCACCAGTCGTAGACGTCTTCGAACAATGGGTCGAATTCGTTGGCGGCTTCTATAGAGAAGGACTGGCGACCGGTTTCCGGGCGACCGGAACGGCCAATCGGCGGTTGCAGCGGGAAGTCCGGGTCTTCGCAGCGTTTAGTCAGGTAGAACTCCATCTCCGGCGCCACGATGGGCTGCCAGCCGCGGTCGGCATAGAGCTTGAGGACTTTCTTGAGCACGTTGCGCGGCGACAGCTCGATCGGGTTGCCTTGCTTGTCGTAGGTGTCGTGGATCACCTGGGCGGTAGGCTCGATGGCCCAGGGCACCAGGTACACCGCGTTCTGGTCGGGGCGGCAGATCATGTCGATGTCGGCCGGGTCGAGCAATTCGTAGTAGATGTCGTCTTCGACATAGTCGCCGGTCACGGTCTGCAACAGAACGCTCTCGGGCAGGCGCATGCCTTTCTCGGCGATGAACTTGTTGGTCGGCGAGATCTTGCCCCGGGTGATGCCGGTGAGGTCGCCAATCATGCATTCGACTTCTGTGATCTTGTGGTCTTTCAACCAATCGGTGAGCTGGTCGAGGTTGTTACTCATAAATGCCTCTGGGCTGGGTTTCCTGGCGTCCGTTAAAGGCCAGGCGTTGGTTGACGCAGCATCCGCGTCGTTTTTTCGTTCAGGGTAGGAGCTTACCTGCCATTTGCTGCAGCGTTGCATTCCTCACGCCAAAGTTGTGCGCAATCTTGAGCAGCATGCGAGGCGCAGGCCGTTCGGTGGCAAATGAGGAGGCAAAAAAGAGGTCGGCCCGGGCGTCAAGAATATTGGCCGGTGCGCGGGCATTCACGCGGGAGGAAAGTACGGATGACACAGCCTGGCTGAAGCAGGCCAAGACGCCGTTGGGCGGCAGGTGAAACATGAAGCACCCCGGTATTATTGCTGTTATGGGTTTGAATCGAGCTTAGCCTTGTTCATTTTTTTACACAACACCCCCGTAAAAAATACAACACGGGCCGCTCAAGCCTGCTAGTCCCAAGTCCCTCAAACCCGAAAAACCGCCCCAAAAAGCCCCAAAAAAGCCATCGCAGCGCTTTTTTAGGGCAAAAAAGGCCTCGCTTGACTTCGGCATGCCGTTCGGGTTGACTGAAACCAGAAAAGATCAATGATTGATATTTTTAACAACAAAGGTGTTGCATCATGTCGGTACCCCCGCGTGCCGTTCAGCTTAACGAAGCGAACGCGTTCCTTAAGGATCATCCTGAGGTTCTGTACGTAGACCTTCTAATTGCGGATATGAATGGTGTGGTGCGCGGCAAGCGCATCGAACGCACCAGCCTCCACAAGGTTTACGAGAAGGGCATTAACCTGCCTGCCTCTTTATTTGCCCTGGATATCAACGGCTCTACGGTGGAAAGCACCGGTCTGGGCCTGGACATCGGTGATGCTGACCGAATCTGTTATCCGATCCCCGACACCCTGTGCAATGAGCCGTGGCAAAAGCGCCCTACCGCGCAACTGCTGATGACCATGCACGAACTTGAAGGTGAACCTTTCTTCGCCGATCCGCGCGAAGTGCTCCGCCAAGTTGTAAGCAAATTTGACGACCTCGGTCTGACCATCTGCGCAGCCTTCGAGCTTGAGTTCTACCTGATCGACCAGGAGAACGTGAACGGCCGCCCACAACCGCCCCGCTCGCCGATCTCCGGCAAACGCCCGCACTCGACACAGGTCTACCTGATCGACGACCTCGACGAATACGTCGACTGCCTCCAGGACATCCTGGAAGGTGCCAAAGAGCAAGGCATCCCGGCCGACGCCATCGTCAAGGAAAGTGCCCCGGCGCAGTTCGAAGTGAACCTGCACCACGTCGCCGACCCGATCAAGGCCTGCGACTACGCGGTACTGCTCAAGCGCCTGATCAAGAACATCGCCTACGACCATGAGATGGACACCACCTTCATGGCCAAGCCTTACCCAGGCCAGGCAGGCAACGGTTTGCACGTACACATCTCCATTCTGGACAAGGACGGCAAGAACATCTTTGCCAGCGAGGATCCCGAGCAGAACGCCGCATTGCGTCACGCGATCGGCGGTGTGCTCGAGACCCTGCCCGCCCAAATGGCGTTCCTGTGCCCCAACGTCAACTCCTACCGTCGTTTCGGCGCACAGTTCTACGTGCCGAACTCGCCGTGCTGGGGCCTGGATAACCGCACCGTGGCGATCCGCGTACCGACCGGCTCGTCCGATGCCGTACGTATCGAACACCGCGTGGCCGGCGCCGACGCCAACCCTTACCTGCTGATGGCTTCGGTCCTGGCAGGCGTGCACCACGGCCTGACCAACAAGATCGAGCCTGGCGCCCCCGTGGAAGGCAACAGCTACGAGCAGAACGAACAGAGCCTGCCGAACAACCTGCGCGATGCCCTGCGCGAGTTGGACGACAGCGAGGTGATGGCCAAGTACATCGATCCTAAATACATCGATATCTTCGTCGCCTGTAAGGAAAGTGAGCTGGAAGAGTTCGAACACTCCATCTCCGACCTTGAGTACAACTGGTACCTGCATACCGTCTAAACGGCGGCTGCAATAAAAGAATGCCGCAGGCTGAATGGCCTGCGGCATTTTTTATGGTGTTCTCTAATACAATGCCCGCTGCCTTGTAGGAGACTTCCATGACCACCCGCCCCGCCGCCCCTCGCAAACCCCGCGCCCGCAGCCAGGCCCGGATCGACGCGATCCTCGACGCCGCCCGCACTTTGCTGGCCGCCGAAGGCGTGGCGAGTTTGTCGATCTATAGCGTGGCCGAGCGGGCGCAGATCCCGCCGTCGTCGGTGTATCACTTTTTCGCCAGTGTGCCGGCGTTGTTGGAAGCCTTGACCGCTGACGTTCACGGCGCATTTCGGGCCGCTATCCAGGCGCCCATCGACCATGACTCACTCAAGCATTGGCGCGACCTGTCCTGCATCGTCGAGCAGCGCATGCTCACGGTCTACGATCAAGATGCCGCTGCTCGCCAGTTGATCCTGGCCCAGCATGGGCTGACGGAAGTGACCCAGGCGGATCGTCAGCACGATCTGGAATTGGGCGATTTGATGCTCACGGTGTTCAACCGTCACTTTGAAGTGCCGACGCTACCGAATGATGTGGACGTGTTTGCGTTGGCCCTGGAGTTGAGCGACCGCGTGTATGCACGCTCGGTGCATCAGCATGGGTTGATCACGCCGCGTATGGCGGAGGAAGGGATGCGGGTGTTTGATGCGTATGTGGGGCTGTACCTGCCGCCCTACCTGTCCAAACGCACACAACTGTAGGTGCCGGTTTGCCGGCCCCTACAGGAGGTAGCATGATCACAACTTGGCGATCGACACCTCAGTCGATTTCACAAACGCAATCACCTCACTGCCAATCACCAGTTCCAGCTCTTTGACCGAGCGGGTAGTGATCACGGATGTCACGATACCGGACGCAGTCTGCACGTCGATTTCCGACAGCACGTCGCCTTCGACGATTTCCTTGATGGTGCCTTTGAACTGGTTACGCACGTTGATCGCTTTAATAGTCATGTCGTTCTCTCTTCGTAGGACAAGTGAGTTATTGAGCCCAGCGCAATTGCGTAGGCAGCGGTGAAACAGGTTCAGGTTCCGGCGGTGAGCCCGGCAGGGACAACACACGGTTGAGCACTTCAGCTTCCAGTGCGGCCAGGCGATGTGAGCCGCGGGCGCGTGGGCGTGGCAGGTCGACGATCAGGTCCAAACCGATTTCGCCGTCTTCGATCAGGATCACCCGGTCGGCAATCGCCACGGCTTCGCTGACGTCGTGGGTGACCAGCAACACTGTGAAGCCGTGCTTTTGCCAGAGGTTTTCGATCAGTTGCTGCATCTCGATACGGGTCAAGGCATCCAGCGCACCCAACGGCTCATCCAGCAGCAGCAAGCGCGGCTGGTGGATCAGCGCACGGGCCAAGGCCACGCGTTGCTTCTGCCCGCCGGACAGCGCCGCTGGCCATTCATTGGCGCGCTCGGCCAGGCCGACCGCTTCCAGGGCTTCCAACGCTTTGGGGCGCCAGTTGCCTTTAAGGCCCAGGCCGACGTTGTCGATGATCTTTTTCCAGGGCAGCAGGCGCGCCTCCTGGAACATCAACCGCGTGTCTTCAATCGCTTCGCTCAACGGCGCGGAACCGGCCAGCAGTTCGCCGCCGCTGGCCTTATCCAGGCCGGCCAGCAGGCGCAGCAAAGTACTTTTGCCGCAACCACTGCGCCCGACCACTGCTACGAATTGCCCGGCCGGAATATGCAGGTCGATGTCCTTGAGCACTTCGCGCGCACCAAAGGCCTTGCGCAGCTTGCGAACCGCGAGGGGAATGCCCTTGAGCAGGCGCGGGGGTTGTTGAGCTGTCATGCCGCACCTCCTTTATTCACTTGATACGCCGGATGCCAGCGCAGCCACACACGCTCCAGACCGCGCGCCGCCAGATCGGCCAGCTTGCCGAGGATCGCGTACATGACAATGGCCAGTACCACCACGTCGGTTTGCAGGAATTCGCGGGCGTTCATCGCCAGGTAACCGATACCGGAACTGGCGGAGATGGTTTCCGCCACGATCAGCGTCAGCCACATGAAACCCAGGGCAAAGCGCACGCCCACCAAAATCGATGGCAGCGCGCCCGGCAGGATCACCTGCCGGAACAGGCTGAACCCGGACAAGCCGTAGCTGCGCGACATTTCCACCAGCGCCGGGTCGACGTTGCGGATGCCGTGGTAGGTGTTGAGGTAAATCGGGAACAGCGTGCCGAGGGCGACCAGGAAAATCTTCGCCGTCTCATCAATGCCAAACCACAGGATCACCAGCGGAATCAGCGCCAAATGCGGCACGTTGCGGATCATCTGCACCGAACTGTCCAGCAGGCGTTCGCCCCACTTCGACAGGCCGGTGATAAAGCCCAGGGCCAGGCCGATACTGCCACCAATCACGAAACCCAGGCCCGCGCGCCAGCCACTGATGGCCAGGTGAGTCCAGATTTCGCCGCTGGCAACCAAGTGGACACCGGCGGCGATCACGGCACTGGGTGCCGGCAGAATGCGGGTCGACAACCAACCCGCCGACACCGACAGCTGCCACACCGCGAGTAACAAAATCGGCAGCACCCAAGGCGCCACGCGATGACTCAATTTTTCATAGTTCATGGGCTGCCTCAGCTCGCCGACGCAGCTTTGGGAAGGATGTCGTTGGCGACCATTTCGCCGAACGGGCTGACGTAACCGGCGCTTTTCGGCAGCTCGGGACGTTCGATATCCAGGTGTGGGAACAGCAGCTCCGCGACGCGATACGACTCTTCCAGGTGTGGATAACCGGAGAAAATAAAGGTGTCGATGCCCAGGGCGGCGTATTCCTTCACGCGTGCCGCCACGGTTGGGCCATCACCCACCAGCGCGGTGCCTGCACCGCCACGCACCAGGCCGACGCCGGCCCACAGGTTGGGGCTGACTTCCAGGTTGTCGCGGCTGCCGCCGTGCAACGCGGCCATGCGTTGCTGGCCTACCGAGTCAAAGCGCGACAACGAGGCCTGGGCGCGGGCGATGGTGTCGTCGTCCACATGGGAGATCAATTTGTCGGCGGCTTTCCATGCCTCTTCGTTGGTTTCACGAACGATCACATGCAAGCGAATGCCGAAGCGCAGGGTACGGCCGAGGTTCTCGGCCTTGGCCCGCACCTGTGCGATCTTTTCCGCAACGGCGGCAGGCGGCTCACCCCAGGTCAGCACCATTTCCACTTGCTCGGCCGCCAGGTCCTGGGCCGCCTCGGAAGAACCACCGAAGTACAGCGGCGGACGCGGTTGCTGGATCGGCGGATACAGCAGCTTGGCGCCTTTGACGCTGATGTGCTCACCGTCGTAATCCACGGTTTCGCCTTCCAGCACACGGCGCCAGATGCGCGTGAATTCCACCGAGGCCTGATAGCGCTCTTCGTGGCTAAGGAACAAGCCGTCGCCGGCCAATTCTTCCGGGTCACCCCCAGTGACCAGATTGAACAAGGCACGCCCGCCGGACAGTCGGTCCAGGGTCGCGGCCTGACGCGCGGCCACCGTCGGGGAAATGATCCCGGGGCGCAGGGCAACCAGGAATTTCAGACGCTGGGTCACCGGGATCAGCGAGGCCGCCACCAACCACGAGTCTTCGCAGGAGCGGCCGGTAGGGATCAGCACCCCGCCGAAACCCAGACGGTCAGCGGCCTGGGCCACTTGCTGCAGGTAACCGTGGTCGACGGCGCGAGCGCCTTCGGCGGTGCCAAGGTAATGGCCGTCGCCGTGGGTAGGCAGGAACCAGAAAATATTGAGGCTCATGGAGTTGTCTCCTGAAGAAATCGGATTACGGCGCTTTGGCCACGGCGGCGGGGGGTGTCCAGATCACGTCCTTGATGTTCAAGGGCTTGGGGATCAATTTGAGCTGGTAGAAGCTGTCGGCAATTTTCTGCTGGGCGGCCACCACTTCTGGGGTCAGGAACAGCGCGCCGTAGCCTTGGCGTTTCACCGAAGTCAGGGTGATGTCGGCTGGCAAACCGAGCAGAGGTGCGACTTGTTCAGTCACTTCCTGCGGGTTGGCCTTGGACCATTCGCCCACGGCGCGCACTTCTTCGATCAGCGCCTTGACCACTTCAGGGTGTTTTTCAGCGTAAGGCTTGGTCGCCAGGTAAAACTGGTGGTTGTCCGCGATACCGGTGCCGTCACGCAGGGTGCGCGCTTGCAGTTGTTTCTCGGCGGCGGCCTGGTACGGGTCCCAGATGACCCACGCGTCCACGCTGCCGCGCTCGAAGGCCGCACGCGCGTCGGCGGGCGGCAGGAACACGGTCTGCACATCGGTGTATTTCAGGCCGGCGTCTTCCAGGGCACGCACTAGCAGGTAATGCACGTTGGAGCCTTTGTTCAGGACGATTTTCTTGCCCTTGAGTTCGGCCACGGATTTGATCGGTGAGTCTTTCGGCACCAGGATCGCTTCGCTGGTCGGTGCAGGTGGCTCGTAGGCGACGTAGAGCAAGTCGGCACCGGCGGCCTGGGCGAAGACGGGCGGGGTTTCGCCGGTGACGCCGAAGTCGATGGAGCCGACGTTCAGGCCTTCGAGCAATTGCGGGCCGCCAGGGAACTCGGTCCACTGCACGTTCACACCTTGGGCAGCCAGGCGTTTTTCCAAGGTGCCCTTGGCCTTGAGCAGCACCAGCGTGCCGTACTTCTGATAACCGATCCGCAGGGTCTCGGCGGCTTGGGCTTGAACAATGGCGCCGAAGGACACAGCCGCAGCAAACAGTGCGACCAGACCACGACGCAAGATGACAGTGCGCATGGCGCTCTCTCCAAATAATGCGTTCAGGGGGTTGGCTGCACCTGCTTGGCCGTTGGCGGCTGAGTAAGGTGAGTTTTTTTACATTTCGGTGTGGCTTAAATGCTCCAGCGAGCACTCAACAAACGTTCATTCAACACATGGGGGTCCAGCGGTTTCGGGCGACGGGCCATGGCGCCGTAGAGCGTTTCCAGGGCTTCGTGCAAACGGTGTTCAAGTACCGGCACCAGTTGCGCCTGGGCGCTGCCTTCGCCGTAGGCGATCTGGCTGTCTTCGGCAAAGATGCCGTGGAGCAATTCCTGGGCCTTCAGCGCCGACAGCACCGGCTTCAAGGCATAGTCCACCGCCAGCATGTGGGCGATGCTGCCACCGGTAGCCATCGGCAACACGATCTTGTGGGCCAGGGCGCGCTCGGGCAGCAGGTCCAGCACGGTTTTCAGCGCACCGGAAAACGAAGCCTTGTACACCGGCGTGGCGATCACCAGGCCGTCAGCGTTAGCCACTTGCTGCAACAGGTCGATGACCTTGGGGCTGTCGAAGCGCGCATGCAGCAGGTCTTCAGCCGGGAAGTCCCGTATCTGGTAACTCACCACTTCTACGCCTTTGTCTTGCAACCACTGACGGGTTTTATCCAGCAACACCCCGGAGCGGGAACGCTGGCTGGGACTGCCTCCAAGTGTTACGACCAACATGCAGGAATTCCTTGAGCAGGTGTCGGCGGTTCGCTGTGTGGCGATGGCGCCAAGATAGAACAGACCTTATCAGCAGATTCATATATCTTTAAATCTTATTTTTTCATGTGTTTATTCTTTAAATGCATATACGAGATATGAAATCTCAGGCGAAAAAAAAGGCCGTCGAAACGGCCTCAAAACCCCTGCTATGTGATCAGCGATTCGGTTGTGGCGTGAGGCGCAGGTACGGCTTCACCGCGCGATACCCCTTCGGAAAGCGTTTCTTGATCTCTTCCTCATCCCTGAGCGACGGCACGATCACCACTTCATCACCGTCCTGCCAGTTGGCGGGCGTGGCGACCTTGTGGTTGTCGGTCAGCTGCAACGAGTCGATGACCCGCAGGATTTCGTGGAAGTTGCGCCCGGTGCTGGCCGGGTAGGTGATGGTCAGGCGGATCTTCTTGTTCGGGTCGATCACGAACAAGGAGCGCACCGTGAGCGTGTCACTGGCGTTGGGATGGATCAGGTCGTACAGGTCGGACACTTTACGATCGGCATCGGCCAGGATCGGGAAGTTGACGAGGGTGTTCTGGGTTTCGTTGATGTCTTCGATCCACTTGTGGTGCGAATCCACCGGGTCGACCGAGAGGGCGATGGCCTTGACGCCACGCTTGGCGAATTCGTCCTTGAGCTTGGCGGTGAAGCCCAGCTCGGTGGTGCACACCGGGGTGAAATCCGCCGGGTGGGAAAACAGCACACCCCAGCTATCGCCCAGCCATTCGTGGAAACGAATCTTGCCGGCGCTGGAATCCTGTTCGAAGTCGGGGGCGATATCGCCCAGTCTTAGGCTCATGGTGTGGCTCCTGGTGAGTGCTTATGGAGCCCACTGTGCATGGAATAGGGATAATTTAAAAAGAATAAATATCGATTTATCTAGACGATAATAGAATATTAAAAATCTGTTCATTGGACGTATCCGAAGGCGAGGAGCACCATCGTTTCCAAGGTTCGAGAAGGCCTTGAGACGCTGTACAAAGAGGGGTTCAGGAAGGGCTTGCGGGGGTTTAGCCCGACTTGGAAGTAAAACACCTTGCCCGGTGTTGCACCGGGCAAGGTTTTACGCAGTTACTTGAACGCGTAGGTGTAGCTTACGATGACGCGGTTTTCGTCCTGATCGCGCGCGGCGGCAACATCGTTGCGCCACATAGCGTTTTTCCAGGCCACGCCAACGTTTTTGAACAGGCCTTCTGGTACGACGTAGGCAACAGTGATGTCACGCTCCCACTCGGACTGGCCGGTGAACTCAGCGCGGGTGCTGTTGACGGTGTCAATGTCAGTACCTTTGAGGTACACAACACCAGCGGTCAGGCCAGGCACGCCAACCTTGGCGAAGTCGTAGGAGTAGCGAGCTTGCCAGGTACGTTCGCCAGCACGGGCGAACTTGGCGATCTGCATGTCAGTGGTCAGGTAAGCGGACGAACCGTCGCCTTGGTTCAACCAAGGGAAGTCGCTGCTACCGTTGCTGACTTGGTAACCACCACCGAAGGTGTGACCGGCAACGGTGTACAGGAACAGACCGCTGTACAGGTTGTTATCAACCTTGCCGCGACCGGAGTTCACACCGCTGTAGTTGCCCGACGAGAAGTAGGCGGATTCGTGACCGTTCTTACCGTCGTCGGAGCTGTTGAAGTAACGCAGGTCAGACTTCAGCACGCCCGGGCCGATTGCCCAGTTGTGAGTCAGGCCCAGGAAGTGTTGCTTGTAGAAATCTTCCAGGTTGCCGTAGTAGTACTGTGCAGTCAGGTCCTTGGTGATCTTGTAGTCACCACCGGCATAGTAGAACTTGTTGCTGTCACGCCAGTTGGCGCCACGGGAGTTGGCACCCGAGATCGACAGGTTGTCGACGTTGCTGGAGTTACGACCTTTGGCTTTTTCGATCTGACCCGCAACCAGCGTCAGGTCTTTGTTGAGATCGTTGGTAGTGATCTGGCCGCCTTGGAAGGTCTGCGGCAGCAGACGACCGTCGTTGGTCACGATAACCGGCAGTTTAGGCTGCAGGGTACCCAGCTTCAGCTCGGTCTGGGAGATCTTGGCTTTGGCAGTCAGGCCCAGGCTCGAGTAGTTATCAACGGCTTCGCCATTGGACTTGCTCGGGAACACAGTGCCGCCGTAGGAGGACGCAGTGGCGCCGTTGGTGCCGCCGCCGGAATCCAGGCGAACGCCCAGCAGACCGATTGCGTCAAGGCCGAAACCTACGGTGCCTTGGGTGTAACCGGAGATGAAGCGCAGGTCGAAGCCTTGGCCCCACTCTTCCTGCTTGCTCTGAACACCGGCGCGCTTGTTAGCAGCAGTGCCAGCAGCCGAGTCACGGTTGTCCGTGTTGATGTAAAAGTTACGCAGACCCAGTGTTACTTTGCTGTCATCGATGAAACCGGCAGCGCCTGCTTGCTGAGCGATTGCGCCCAGGGCTACAGCCAGTGCCAAGGTGGACTTCTTCATGTACCGCTCCTCTCATTTCTAATTTTTGTATTTCTTTGGTCTCGGGTCTGACGCCCTCGATCCACAGATGCGCGATTAGCGCCAGATAGTGACTACCAAGTCAATCGTAACCTTGTGTGTCTACTACCTTCGTCTAATCGCAGTTGATTTGGTCCCTGCAGGGTAATGAGTTTTTCATACACCCAAAAAGAATTGTTTCATTCTTTTTCATACGATTTGGGAATAAGGCTTTTGATGATGCGGACCCGTCAGGGTAGACGAACCGCTCCATAAGCTAATTCCTAAAGGGTATTTGTTAGCGCTTTTTTAGATCGATTAGTGTGGCCGTACTGTTGCATACGTCACCCACGATCAAAAAGGCGACGCCATCATGGCCAAACGCACATCCTCCCGTCAATTTGTTACAGTTTTTGTGTCACTAATACTTTCTTTTGGTGTCAAAGCCGCCGATTTAACCATCGGCTACCAAACCGGCATTGACCCCAGCAAAGTCCCACAGGCCGACGGCCTCTATGAGAAGGCCATCGGGGAAAAAATCGCCTGGCGCCGGTTCAACAGTGGGCCGGAAGTCGTCACCGCCATTGCCTCCGGCGATGTACAGATCGGCAACCTCGGTTCCAGCCCCCTTGCGGCGGCGGCTTCACGGAATCTACCCATCGTCGCGTTCATCGTATCGGCCCAGATCAATACTTCTGAAGCATTGGTGGTGCGTAACGGCAGCCACATTGACGCACCCCAGGATTTGATCGGCAAAACCATCGCCACGCCATTCGTCTCAACCTCTCATTACAGCCTGCTCGGCGCGCTGAAGCACTGGGGACTGGACACCAAGCAGGTCAAGGTGGTGAACCTGCAGCCAGCCGAAATTGCCGCCGCGTGGAAACGCGGCGATATCGACGGTGCCTTCGTGTGGTCGCCAGCTTTGGGAGAAATCCGCAAGACCGGCAAGACCCTGACAGACGCGGCCCAGGTGGGTCAGTGGGGTGCGCCAACGTTTGAGGTGTGGGTAGCGCGTAAAGATTTCGCGGAAAAACATCCTGACGTAGTGGCCAAGTTTGCCAAGGTCACCCTGGATTCGTTTGCCGGGTATGCGGCCCATAAAGACGGTTGGACGGTGGATTCCGAGCCGGTGCAAAAAATCGCGAAACTGACAGGCTCGAATGCTGCCGACATTCCGGAGCTGTTGGCCGGCACCACCTTCCCCGATGCCCAGGCACAGCAAACTGACGCGCTGCTTAAAGGCGGTACGGCAAAGGCGATTGGGGAGACGGCGAAGTTCTTGAAGGAACAGGGGAAGGTTGAAGCGGTGTTGCCTGACTATTCGGCCTTTGTGACCGATAAATTCATCAAACCCTGACATCTGTAGGCGCCAGGATGGCGCCTACAGAATGGAGTGTTACAGGGCCTTCTCAAAAATCTTCGAATTACGCTGATAGTTGTACAGCGACGCCCGCGCCGACGGCAGACGATCCACGCTGCTCGGCACAAACCCCCGCTCACGGAACCAGTGGGCGGTGCGGGTGGTGAGCACAAACAAGGTCTTCAACCCCTGCGCACGGGCACGGGCCTGGATGCGCTCCAACAGCACATCGCCACGTGCGCCATGACGGTATTCCGGGTTCACCGCCAGGCACGCCAGCTCACCGGCGTCCGAATCCGCGATCTGGTACAGCGCCGCACAAGCGATGATCATGCCTTCGCGCTCCACCACGCTGAACTGCTCGATCTCACGCTCCAGCACTTCCCGCGAACGGCGCACCAGGATGCCCTGCTCTTCCAACGGGCTGATCAGGTCGAGCAACCCACCCACGTCTTCAATCGCGGCTTCGCGCACCTGCTCGAATTGTTCCTGGGCCACCAGCGTACCGCCGCCGTCGCGGGTGAACAGTTCGGTGAGCAGGGCACCGTCTTCGGCGTAGCTGACAATATGACTGCGCCCTACCCCACCCCGGCACGCTTCGGCGGCCGCATCGAGCAGTTCAGCCTGATAGTTGCTGCTGCCCAGGCGTTGCAAGTGAGCCGGCACTTGTTGTGGGCGCAGCTCGCGGACCAGGCGACCGTTCTCATCGATCAGGCCCATGTCTGCGCCAAACAGCAACAGCTTGTCGGCACCCAGGTCGATGGCCGCGCGGGTAGCGACGTCTTCGCAGGCCAGGTTGAAGATTTCACCGGTCGGCGAGTAGCCCAACGGCGACAGCAGCACGATAGAGCGTTCGTCCAACAGACGGTTGATGCCCTTGCGATCGACGCGGCGCACTTCGCCGGTGTGATGGTAGTCCACGCCGTCCAATACGCCGATGGGGCGTGCGGTCACGAAATTACCGCTGGTTACCCGCAGGCGCGAGCCCTGCATCGGCGACGAGGCCATGTCCATCGACAGGCGCGCTTCAATGGCGATGCGCAGGTGGCCGACCGCGTCGATCACACACTCCAGCGTCGCCGCATCAGTGATGCGCATGCCTTCGTGATAAGTCGGGATCAGGCCACGTGCTTCAAGGCGCACTTCAATCTGTGGCCGCGAACCGTGGACCAGCACCAAGCGCACTCCCAGGCTGTGCAGCAGCACCAAGTCGTGGACGATATTGCCGAAGTTGGGATGCTCTACACCGTCGCCAGGCAGCATGACCACAAAGGTGCAGTCGCGGTGGGCGTTGATGTAAGGGGACGCGTGACGAAGCCAATTAACATAGTCGGGCATAAAACCTGGGCCTGTAATAAAAAGCAGCCGAAAAAGGATGAATCGTGAAAGCGCACAGCGGGCTGATGGTTATCGTCGGAACAGGCTTGGCGACACGCTCACTCTCCTTTCTATGTACGAACAGGTTGGGGTTAATTTATGCAGGTTTCAGGCAGTAATGTTCGATCAGTTCCCGCAATAGACGCACTGTAGGCGTCAAGCGTGACATTTCGAGGTACTCGCCCGGTTGGTGGGCGCAGGCGATATCGCCAGGGCCGAGCACCAGGGTTTCACACCCAAGGCGCTGAAGATAAGGCGCTTCGGTGCCGAACGCTACTGCTTCGGCACGATGGCCGGTCAATCGTTCCGCCACCCGCACCAGTTCGGCATCTTCGGGCTGCTCGAAAGGTGGCACCTCGGGGAACAGCGGCGCGTAATCGATCTTGACCTGATGGCGCTCGGCCAAGGGCACGAGCTTCTGCCGGATAGCGTCGCGCAGTACTTGCGGGTCCATGCCCGGCAGCGGCCGCAGGTCGAACTCCAGGGAACACTGGCCGCAGATGCGGTTGGGGTTGTCGCCACCGTGGATGCAGCCGAAGTTCAGGGTCGGCTGCGGCACACTGAATTGCGGGTTGCGGTACTCGCGCTGCCAGGCCAGCCGCAGGCCGCGCAGTTCGCCAATGGCGTCGTGCATGGCCTCAAGGGCGCTGTGGCCCAGGCTGGGATCCGACGAATGGCCGCTTTGGCCGAGGATGTCGATGCGCTCCATCATTACGCCTTTGTGCAGGCGGATCGGCTTGAGCCCGGTCGGCTCGCCAATCACCGCTGCGCGGCCCAGCGGGCGCCCCGCCTCGGCCAATGCGCGGGCGCCGGACATGGAGCTTTCTTCATCGCAGGTGGCGAGGATCAACAGCGGCTGCTTGAACGGCTGGTCCAGCAACGGCAGCACCGCCTCGATGGCCAGGGCGAAAAAGCCCTTCATGTCGCAACTGCCCAGTCCTACCCAACGACCGTCGACTTCCGTCAGCTTGAGCGGATCGGTCTTCCACAGCGCGGCGTCATAGGGAACGGTATCGCTATGGCCTGCCAGCACCAGCCCGCCGGGGCCACTGCCGTAACTGGCCAGGAGGTTGAACTTGCCGGGGCTGACTTGTTGGATGTCGATGGCAAAACCCAGGTCGCCCAGCCAACTGGCGAGCAAGTCGATCACCGGGCGGTTGGTCTGGTCGAGAGAGGCTTGGGTGCAACTGACCGACGGCGCGGCAATCAGCGCGGCGAACTGCTCTTTCATGGACGGTAATGGCATGCGCGGCCTCTCGACTTCCCGGATGAGCCCCACTATAGAGCCATCTGCACGACACAATAAACCGTTGCGGCACGTTGCCGGGCTCAGTCCTGTACACTGCACGACCTTGGCAGCCACTCTTTTCCCCGGCTGCGCTCCCGATCCTGGATGTACCGGCCATGCAAAAAGAAACTGAAATCAAGCTTCGCGTCAGCCGCGAGACCCTCGCCGCGCTGCGTGAGCACCCGCTGCTGAAAAAACGCAACAAAAGTGGCTGGGAACGCCGTGAGTTGATGAACCAGTATTTCGACACCCCCGAGCGCGACCTGGCCCAGGCCAAAGTCGCCCTGCGCCTGCGCAAGGACGGTGACGACATCATCCAGACCCTCAAGACCCGTGGCCAAAGCGTCGCCGGCTTGTCGGAACGCAACGAGTACAACTGGGAACTGCCTAAAGCCAAGCTCGACGTGAAGAAACTCGACGGCGAATGCTGGCCCGAGCAACTGGCCGAGCTGGACAAAAAGACCCTCAAGCCGATCTTCACCACCGACTTCGTGCGTGAACGCGCCGAAATCGCCTGGGGCCGTGGCAAGGCCAAGGTGGTCATCGAAGCCGCCCTGGACCTGGGCCACGTGGTGGTCGGCAAGCAAAAAGAAGAAATCTGCGAGCTGGAACTGGAACTGCGCGAAGGCGAACCGGCTGCACTGCTGGAGTTGGCCGCCGAACTGGCCGCCACCCTGGCCCTGATGCCGTGCGATATCAGCAAGGCCGAGCGCGGCTACCGCCTGTACGACGCCAGCAGCTATTCCCTGAGCCTGCCGGCGCCGCAGATCCACGCTGAAATGCCGCTGGACGACGCCTTCGCCGCCATCATGTGGCACCTGCTGGGCAGCAGCCAGCGCCTGGCTGAGCAATACCGTTTCAATGGCCACTGGCGCCTGTTGCAAGACTGGGTCGACAACCTTGGCGAACTGCGCGCCCTGATCGGCAGCCTCGGCCAAGCCGCGCCACGCCAATCCACCAGCGAACTGCGCAGCGCACTGGATGCCCTGTTGGAAGACTGGCGCCCACTGGTACAAGCCGGTGACGACGACGAAGACATTCGCAAAGCCGCACCGGAACAATTCGCCGAAGAACTGGAAGACGTGCGCTGGGGCCTGTTCTCACTGAACGCTTCACGCTGGCTGCTGGCCCGGACCTGGACCGCCGACCGCAACGTACGTGGCAACCGCCAAGGCGCTGCGCAAATCACCAACTGGCTGCCACGCCTGCTGGCCGACGACGCCGTCGCCCTGCAACTGCCGCGTTACCAGCAACAGCCGGAAGACCTGGCCGAGCAGCTGCCGCGCATCGAACGCATCCAAGCCTGGTTGCACCATGCACGTCAGGTGGTCGACATCCCGGAGCTGGACCGTCTGTACGGCGAGCTGAACAAGTTGGCACAACTGGCCAACCAGCCGATCACCGATGAGTCGCTGGATGCACGGATGCATCAAGCGATTGCGGTGTATCAGAACCGTGCGTGGAAGACGCTGCTGCGTCTGTAAAATCGCTGTCTCCAGCCTGTCAGCGCAATACTGGCAGGCTGGTGGTGGACTTGATCTCCGACAACGCCACAATCGAATTGACCTCCTGAATCCCCGGCACCATCGACAACTTCTCGAAGAAAAACCGCTCATACGCCTCGATGTCCGAGGTGACGATGCGCAGCAGAAAATCCACCGCCCCCATCAACACATAACACTCCAGCACTTCCGGAAACCCGCGAATCGCGTCGGTGAACTCGGTGAAGTTGGAGCGGCCGTGGGCGTTGAGTTTGACCTCGGCGAAAATCTGCGTGTTGAGGCCGATCTTCTTGCGGTCCAGCAACGTCACCTGACCGCGAATCACCCCCTCTTCCTTAAGCCGTTGAATACGCCGCCAGCACGGTGACTGGGATAAGCCGACCTGCTCGGCGATCTGCGCACTCGACAGCGAGGCGTCCTCTTGCAGCAGGGCCAGGATACGGCGGTCGTAGACGTCCAACTCGCTGTGCATATAAATACCTTCTATAACGCTTATCTTGAATTGATTAATTCAATTAACCTTCAAACAGGCCCATCTTAGATAAGAAATCTCCCTTGTCGAATGTAAAAATTTCCCCAGTCGAATCTGGAGCTTTCCCATGCACGCCGTCGAAACCACTCACACTGTTACCCGCGTCGATGCGTGGGCCGTCAGCAACGCCCATTGCCAGGCGCATTACCGGATAGTCACTGAGGCGGAGCCGGACGTGCTGTGCAGGGTCCTTAACTATTTCGCGCTGCAATTCCTCACGCCGCGACAGGTCACGGTGAATCGGAAAGATGACGTGCTGAACATCGACATCGTGATGGATGGCCTGAGCTGGCACCGCGCCCAAGTGGTCGGTGAAAAGATTCGAAACCTGATCAGCGTGTGCACGCTGGATATGTGGTCGGCTGACTCCATGGGGCCTCAAGCGGTGGTGGCGGTCGCCCAGTAAAAGCCTGCAATACACGCTGGGAGGCAGATACTCATCGGCTGGCTAGCCTGGGATTTACACCCACTGCCCCCCAGGAAAACCTTCATGCCGGTTGATCAACGATTGGAACTGCATCAGCTGTTGCCGGCTTTGGTCGAAGGGCGGCTGATCACGCCTGAACTCGCCCAACGCTTGTCGGCATTGCCGGCCAGCAACACTCAGCACCCCTTGGAGAGCATCGCAGCCCAAGGCCCGTGCCTGGAAACCCTGACCGAATGGCTCGCCCAACAGGCCGGGCAACCCTATCTGCGCATCGACCCGTTAAAGATCGACGTGGCGACGGTGGTGCCGCTGATGTCCCACGCATTCGCCCAGCGTCACGCCATCCTCGCGGTGGCGGTGGATGCGCAAACCGTCACGGTCGCCAGCGCCCAGCCCCATGTCAGCAGCTGGGAAGCCGGGCTCTCGCAGGTGCTCAAGCGTTCGATCACGCGCGTGGTCGCCAATCCCCAGGATATTACGCGCTGCATCGGTGAGTTCTACCGGCTGGCGAAGTCCGTCAGCGGCGCCGATCAGAAGGTCGCGGCGCCTGGCAATGTCGACCTGCTCAACCTGGGCGCCAGCGACCAGGAGCCGGATGCCAACGACGCGCACATCGTCAATATCGTCGATTGGCTACTGCAATACGCGTTCGCCCAGCGCGCCAGCGATATCCATATCGAGCCCTGCCGTGAACAGGGGCGTGTGCGCTTTCGCATCGACGGGCTGCTGCACGACGTCTATCAGTTCCCGGCCCAGGTAACGATGGCGGTGGTCAGCCGCCTGAAAAGCCTGGGTCGCATGAACGTGGCAGAAAAACGCAGGCCCCAGGACGGCCGGGTCAAGACCAAAAGCCCGGCGGGCGCGGAAGTTGAACTGCGCCTTTCCACCTTGCCCACGGCGTTTGGCGAGAAGCTGGTGATGCGGATTTTCGACCCGCAGGTGCTGCTCAAGGGCTTTGACCAGCTGGGTTTATCGGCGGATGACCAGCAACGCTGGCAATCCATGACGCGCCAGACCCACGGCATCATCCTGGTGACCGGCCCGACCGGTTCAGGCAAGACCAGCACGCTCTACACCACGCTCAGGCAACTGGCGACCCGGGAGGTCAACCTGTGCACCGTGGAGGATCCCGTCGAGATGGTCGAACCGGCGTTCAACCAGATGCAGGTGCAGCACAACATCGACCTGACCTTCGCCAGCGGCATCCGCGCCCTGCTGCGCCAGGATCCGGACATCATCATGATTGGCGAGATCCGCGACCAGGAGACCGCCGAGATGGCGATCCAGGCCGCACTGACCGGGCATCTGGTGCTGTCGACCTTGCATACCAACGACGCGCCCAGCGCCATCAGCCGCTTGCAGGAACTGGGCATTGCTCACTATTTGATCAAGGCCACACTGTTGGGGGTGATGGCACAGCGGTTGGTGCGGGTTTTGTGTCCTCACTGCAAGCGGACGCTGGGTGGGGTCAATGAGGCGGTCGGATGCGTGGAATGTCGACACAGCGGTTATCGGGGCCGAGCCGGTGTGTACGAAATCATGGTGCTCAACGAAGCGCTCAAGACGCTGATCACGCCCGGCGCCGATGTGCAGGCGCTGCGCCAGGCGGCGATTGCCCAAGGCATGTGCAGCCTGCGCATGGCCGGCCTGCAAAAGGTCGAGGCGGGGCAGACCACGATGGCGGAAGTATTACGAGTAACGCCTGGGGATTCGGTAACAAATCCTTTGTTTGATCAGCAGTGAAACCGTTCTTATCGGTGACAACACCGTTACAATCGGCCCAACGTCGTTTCACTGACACATTCAGATAGGGAATCGCTATGCAGATCGGAACCGTACTGCTTCTTTTCGTGGGCTTGGCCATCGCCATCCTGTTCATGGGCTTCAAGGTCGTCCCCCAGGGTTACCAGTGGACAGTCGAGCGTTTCGGCCGCTACACCAACACCCTCAAGCCTGGCCTGAACATCATCATCCCGGTCATGGACCGCATCGGTCGCAAGATCAACGTGATGGAAAGCGTGCTGGATATCCCGCCCCAGGAAGTCATCACCGCCGACAACGCCACCGTGCAGATCGACGCCGTGTGCTTCTTCCAGGTGGTCAACACCGCCCAGGCCGCGTACGAGGTAAACAACCTCGAACACGCCATCCGCAACCTGCTGCAAACCAACATCCGTACCGTGCTCGGTTCCATGGAGCTGGATGCCATGCTCAGCCAGCGTGACGGCATCAACGAGAAACTGCTGAAAACCGTGGACGAAGCCACCGCGCCATGGGGCATCAAGATCACCCGTATCGAGATCAAGGACATCAGCCCACCTGCCGACCTGATGGCCGCCATGTCGGGCCAGATGAAAGCCGAACGGATCAAGCGTGCGCAAATCCTTGAAGCTGAAGGCTTGCGCGCCTCCGCGATCCTGACCGCCGAAGGCAAGAAGCAGGCGCAGATCCTTGAGGCAGAAGGTAGCCGACAGGCTGCATTCCTTGAGTCCGAAGCCCGTGAGCGTCAGGCCGAAGCAGAAGCCCGCGCGACCCAGGTGGTGTCGGAAGCGATTGCGTCGGGCAACGTGCAGGCGGTCAATTACTTCGTCGCGCAGAAATACATCGATGCGCTGGGCAAGCTGGCATCGGCCAACAACAGCAAGGTCATCCTGATGCCGCTGGAAGCCAGCCAGGTGATCGGTGCGGTTGGTGGTATCGGCGAGATCGTCAAGGCAACGTTCGACAACAAGAAAGGCTGAGGCCAGCGCCATGTGGGATTTCCTGCAGCATCTGTCGTTTTGGGATTGGCTGGCGCTGGGTACGGTGTTGTTGATCCTTGAGGTATTCGGCGCCGGTGGTTACCTGCTGTGGATGGGCATCGCGGCGGCGGCCGTGGGGGTGATCAAGTTTTTGGTGCCACCCTTGGGGCTAGAGTGGCAACTGCTACTGTTTGCCGTGCTGTCGATCGTCACAGCCGTGTATTGGTGGAAGCGCCAGCGCAGCAGTGCCAAGGTCAGCGACCAGCCGGGGCTGAACGAGCGCGGCTCGGAGCTGATCGGCCGCACCTTCGTGGTGCATCAGGCGATTGTGGACGGCCGGGGCAAGGTAAAGGTGGGTGACGGCGTGTGGATGGTCACTGGCCCGGACAGCCCCGTAGGCGCTCAAGTCCGGGTAGTTGGCCAGGAAGGTGTGGTGTTAAGGGTTGAAACTGTTTAGTCAGTGATGGAACTCGGTTGGACTAACTACAATCATAAAGTACAGATAACCCACCCGGAGTCACCCATCATGCGTCTTAAATATGCTGTCGCAACCCTTGCTGTGCTTTCCCTCCCTGTCGGTTCAGCCATGGCCGACAGTTTCTGGCGCAACGTCATCTCGTCTGGCGCCACTACCGGCTCGACGTACCTGACGTTCAAAGACCACAAGCTGGTGGTCGCCGCACAAGACGACGCAGGCAGCTTTGTTGCCAGCGATGGCGGCATCCGTGGCCCGTACCTGGAAGCGGCGATGCAGAAAGTCCGCGCCGATAACCCTGGCCTGCAAGCCACGGATATGGAGCTGGCAAACGCCATCCTCGCGAAAAACGCCGTTACCGAGTGATCCCATCACTTTGAAAAGTGCCGCTTTTAAGCGGCATTTTTTTGTCCACGTTTTTACCGTCAGCATGACAATTCATTCACGCGCGACAGGCTATATTCAGTCAAGCCGTGCAACCATGCCGGTGCTGATACCTCGCTTACTCATCGCCAATCTGAAACGGATGCCTTCGTCGTCATGAGCCAACAGCCCTTCCTGCCGTTCTCCAAACCCACCATCGATGAAGCCACCATCTCGGCGGTCGGCGATGTACTGCGCTCAGGCTGGATCACCAGCGGGCCGAAAGTGCAGGCATTCGAAGCTCAGTTGTCGGAATACTTTGGCGGCCGGCCGGTGCGCACCTTCAACTCGGGCACCTGCACCATGGAGATTGCCTTGCGCATTGCCGGCATCGGGCCGGGTGATGAAGTCATCACCACACCGATCTCCTGGGTGGCCACGGCCAACGTGATCCTGGAAGTCGGCGCCACGCCGGTGTTTGCCGATATCGACCCGGTCACCCGCAACATCGACCTGGCCCAGGTGGAGGCGGCGATTACCCCGCGCACCAAGGCGATCATCCCGGTTTACCTGGCCGGTCTGCCCCTGGACATGCCGATGCTGTACGCACTGGCAAACAAGTACAACCTGCGTATCGTCGAGGACGCTGCCCAGGCATTGGGTTCAAGCTGGGATGGCGAGCGCATCGGCGCCACCGGTGATTTCGTGTCGTTCAGTTTCCAGGCCAACAAGAACATCACCTCTTCAGAGGGCGGTTGCCTGGTGTTGAACAACGCCGAAGAAGCGCGTCTGGCCGAGAAGTATCGCCTGCAAGGCGTCACCCGTACCGGCTTCGATGGCTTGGATGTAGATGTGCTGGGCGGCAAGTTCAATATGACCGACATCGCCGCCGCCATTGGCCTGGGGCAGTTTGCCCATATCGAGAAGATCACCGCGCATCGCCAGAACCTGGCGCGGCACTACTTCAAGTGCTTTGGGAGTGATTTTGAAGCGTTGTACGGCGCACAACTGCCACCGGCCGACTTCGAAAACAGCAACTGGCACCTGTTCCAACTGGTGCTGCCAGAGCGTCAGGACGGCCTGCCAGCCCGCGCCACCTTCATGGAGCAGATGCAGGCCCACGGCGTCGGCATTGGCTATCACTACCCGCCGATCCACCTGCTGAGTCTTTATCGGGCACAGGGCTTCAAGGAAGGCATGTTCCCGGTGGCAGAAAAGGTCGGTCGTTTGATCGTGTCGTTGCCGATGTTCACGGCGATGACGGAGGCGGATGTGGAGCGGTCGGTAGCGGCAGTGAAAGCGGTTCTACAGCGCTGAAAGCACATTGCGGGAGCCGGATAACCGGCTCCCGCAACAGAATCACTCGCCGATGGCGGCTTTGTAGCCAGCAGCATCCAGCAGTTTTTCCAGATCAGCCGGATTGCTCGGCTTGAGCTTGAAGATCCACGCGCCGTACGGGTCGGAGTTCAGCAGCTCAGGGCTACCGCTCAGCTCTTCATTGACGGCAATCACTTCGCCTGCAACCGGAGCGTAGATGTCCGAGGCGGCCTTCACCGACTCAACCACACCCGCTTGGCCGGCAGCGTCAAACTGCGCGCCCACTTCGGCCAACTCGACAAACACCACATCACCCAACGCTTCCTGAGCATGGTCGGAAATACCGACGGTCACGGTGCCGTCAGCTTCCAGGCGTGCCCATTCGTGGCTTTCGGCAAAACGCAGGTCGGCAGGGATATCGCTCATAATCTGTGTCCTCAAGAAGTAATGTCAGCGGCCATTGGCCTGCCGGAAATAGGTTAGATCAAGGTTTTGCCATGGCGCACGAAGGTCGGTTTGACCACTCGAACCGGGTACCACTTGCCGCGGATTTCCACTTCGGCCCGATCAGCCGTTGCCGTCGGTACTCGCGCCAGGGCAATGGATTTGCTCAGCGTAGGAGAGAAACTACCACTGGTGATCTCCCCTTCGCCAATATTGGCGATACGAACCACCTGGTGAGCACGTAAAACTCCACGTTCTTCCAGTACCAGCCCGACCAGTTTGAACTGCACACCCGCGGCTTTTTCCGCTTCCAGCGCGGCGCGGCCGATGAAGTTGCGCTCGGCCGGCTCCCAGGCAATGCTCCAGGCCATGTTCGACGCCAACGGCGAAACGTCCTGATGGATGTCCTGACCGTAGAGGTTCATGCCCGCCTCCAGGCGCAGGGTATCCCGGGCGCCAAGGCCGATGGGGGAAATACCGGCACCTACCAGGTCGTTGAAAAAGCCCGGCGCCTGATCGGCCGGCAGGACAATCTCCAGACCATCTTCGCCGGTATAACCCGTGCGGGCGATAAACCAATCGCCGTCGGCCTGGCCTTCGAAGGGTTTGAGCTGGTGAATCAGCGCGCCGCGCGACTGGGTCACCAGCTCGGCAATCTTCTGCCGGGCGTGGGGGCCTTGGATAGCGAGCATGGCCAGCTCAGGGCGTTCATGCAGCTGCACCTGGTAATTGCCCAGTTGCGCGTGCATCCAGGCCATGTCCTGGTCACGGGTGGCGGCATTCACCACCAGCCGATAAGCGGACTCGGTGCGGTAGACGATCATGTCGTCCACCACGCCGCCCTTTTCGTTGAGCATGGCGCTGTACAACGCACGGCCGCAGCCGTGCAGGCGTTCGACATCATTGGCCAGCAGGTACTGGAGCCATTCCTTGGCCTGGGGGCCGGTGACATCGATCACGGTCATATGGGATACATCGAACACCCCGCAGTCGCGTCGCACCTGGTGGTGTTCTTCAACCTGCGAGCCGTAGTGCAGAGGCATATCCCAACCGCCAAAATCGACCATTTTCGCGCCGAGGGCGAGATGCAGGTCATACAGAGGCGTACGCTGTCCCATGGGTTTCTCCTTCCGGGCGTGGCGAAGGTGCGCGGAGCTACTGTTCGCGCTGAACACCTTGAATTACAAGGCCTGCAGCCACGCCCAGCGACCCGCTCCGAAAGACGAAGCGCACCGAATGCCGCGCATTGTAGCCGCAAGCCGTAGGACTGGCACCTAACCGATTTGCCGGGCGGAGCGTCGAATCAGCCCGATCACCGGCAACAGGCCGACCAGCACCAGTGTCAACGCGGGCAAAGAGGCCCTTGCCCATTCGCCTTCACTGGTCATTTCAAAGATGCGCACGGCCAGCGTGTCCCAGCCGAACGGGCGCATCAGCAGGGTCGCGGGCATTTCCTTGAGCACATCGACAAACACCAGCAGTGCCGCACTCAAGGTCCCCGGCAGCAACAACGGCAGATACACTTTGCAAAACAGTCGCGGGCCACTGACGCCAAGACTGCGTGCTGCTTCCGGCAGGGAGGGCCGGATGCGCGCCAGGCTGTTTTCCAACGGCCCATAGGCCACCGCCAGGAAACGCACCAGATACGCCAGCACCAACGCCGACAGGCTGCCCAACAGCAATGGCTTGCCCGCGCCGCCGAGCCAGCCGGACAGCGGCACCACCAGTTCACGGTCCAAATAGCTGAACGCCAACATGATCGACACCGCCAACACCGAACCCGGCAAGGCATAACCGACATTGGCCAGGCTGATGCCGGAGCGGATCGCCCGCGTCGGCGCCAGCCGGTTGGCGAAGGCCAGCACCAGCGCCACGCTGACTGTGATCAGGGCAGCGATCCCGCCCAGATAAAGCGTGTGAACAATCAGGCCGGAGTAGCGTTCATCCAGATCGAAGCGACCGCGCTGCCAGAACCAGGCAACCAGTTGCAGCATCGGGATCACAAAGGCACAGGCGAACACCAGCCCACACCAACTACTCGCCGCTGCCGCCTTGAACCCGCGTAGGTGATACAGCGCCTTGCCCCGTGGCCGCTCGTTGCTCGGTCGGCTGGCGCCCCGTGCTCGCCGCTCGCCATACAGCACCAGCATCACCACCAACAGCAACAAGCTGGCCAACTGGGCGGCGCTGGACAGGCTGAAAAAGCCGTACCAGGTCTTGTAGATGGCGGTGGTGAAGGTATCGAAGTTGAACACCGAGACCGCACCAAAATCCGCCAGGGTCTCCATCAATGCCAATGCCACCCCGGCGCCAATCGCCGGCCGCGCCATGGGCAGGGCCACATGCCAGAACGCGCGCCACGGCGATTGCCCCAACACCCGCGCCGCTTCCATCAGGCCTTTGCCCTGGGCCAGGAATGCGCTGCGCGCCAGCAGATAAACGTAGGGATAGAACACCAGCACCAACACGATGATCACACCGCTGGTGGAACGCACCCGAGGCAGCCTCAAGCCACTGCCAAACCATTCGCGCAGCAGGGTTTGCACCGGGCCGGAGAAATCCAGCAAGCCGACAAATACAAAAGCCAGAACGTAGGCCGGAATGGCGAACGGCAGCATCAACGCCCAATCGAGCCAGCGCCGGCCGGGGAACTCGCAGAGGCTGGTCAGCCAGGCCAGGCTCACGCCCAGCAGGGTCACGCCGACGCCGACACCCAACACCAGGGTCAGGGTGTTGCCCAGCAGGCGCGGCATCTGGGTTTCCCAGAGGTGGGACCAGATTTGTGCATCGATGCTTTGCCAGGACAGCAACAGCACGCTCAGCGGCAGCAGCACCAGGGCAGCGACGGTGAAGACCGGCAGGTACCAGCGGCGTTGGGCGGGGTAGGCCAATGAGAAACTCTCAGAATAATAAAGATTTTCAAGGCGCCGCTAACCAATGTGGGAGCGGGCTTGCTCGCGAATGCAGTGTATCAGCCACACATGTATCGACTGACACGACGCTTTCGCGAGCAAGCCCGCTCCCACATTTCGATCTGCGGCGTTTTAAAAATTTAGTTCCAGCCAGCCCGATCCATCAACCGAATCGCCTCAGCCTGGCGCTTGCCCGCCACTTCCACCGGCAAGGTGTCCGCCACGAACTTGCCCCAGCTCGCGACTTCCGCCGACGGCGGTACGGCCGGGTTGGCCGGGAATTCCTGGTTCACGTCGGCAAAGATCTTCTGCGCCTCAGGCGTGGTCATCCACTCCACCAGTGCCTTGGCGGCTTCCGGGTGCGGAGCGTGTTGGGTCAGGCCGATGCCCGACAGGTTCACGTGCACGCCACGGTCGCCCTGGTTCGGCCAGAACAGTTTTACCGCCAGGTCCGGCTTCTGTTTGTGCAGGCGGCCATAGTAGTAGGTGTTGACGATGCCCACGTCGCACTGCCCGGCATTGATGGCCTCCAGCACGGCGATGTCGTCGGAGAACACGTCGGTGGACAGGTTGTTCACCCAGCCCTTGACGATTTCTTCGGTCTTGGCGGCGCCGTGGGTTTCGATCAGGGTGGCGGTCAGCGACTGGTTGTAGACCTTTTTCGCCGTGCGCAGGCACAGGCGGCCTTCCCACTGTTTGTCGGCCAGGGCTTCGTAGGTGGTGAGGTCGCCCGGTTTTACCCGGTCGGTGGAATAGGCGATGGTCCGCGCGCGCAGGCTCAAGCCGGTCCAGGTGTGTTTGGACGAGCGGTATTGCAGAGGGATGTTCTTGTCGATCACCGGGGAAGTGAACGGTTGCAGGATGCCCATTTGCTCAGCCTGCCAGAGGTTGCCGGCATCTACGGTGAGCAGCAGGTCGGCGGTGGCGTTTTCGCCCTCGGCCTTGATGCGCTGCATCAGCGGGGCTTCCTTGTCGGTGATGAATTTCACCTGCACGCCGGTTTTCTTTGTGTAGGCGTCGAACACTGGCTTGATCAGTTCGTCGATGCGCGAGGAGTAGACCACCACTTCGTCGGCGGCCTGCACGGTGGTGCTGCCGATCAGGGTGAGTGCCAGGGCAGTCAGGAGGCGCTTGGGTGCCAACATGGGTGCGGTCTCTCATTTGCAAAAAGAGGGCAAATGATAAGGACTCACATTTGGTAGCGCTTGGTGGAGGCGTTACCAGATGTTGCACGACTGTTTCAGGGCTGGGCCAGCTCCGGCAGATCCCCGCTCAGACCCAGCGCCTGGCGCACAAAGACGGCCTTGGCCTCGGGCATCTGGTCGACCATTTTCAAACCGGCGTTGCGCAACCAGCGCAGCGGCAGTTGATCGGCCTGGAACAGTCGCTCAAAACCCTCCATCGCCGCCATCAACGCCAGGTTGTGCGGCATGCGTCGACGCTCGTAGCGGCTCAGCACCTTTACATCCGCCAGGCGCTCGCCGCGCTCGGTTGCCGACAACAAGACTTCAGCCAGTGTCGCCGCATCCAGGAACCCCAGGTTCACGCCCTGCCCCGCCAAGGGGTGGATCACGTGCGCCGCGTCGCCAATCAACGCGAGGCCTTCGGCCACATAGCGCTTGGCGTGACGCTGGCGCAGTGGCACGCAGACGCGCGGATCGGCGCTAAGCACCGTGCCGAGCCGCCCTTCGAAGGCGCGCTCCAGCTCACGGCAGAAGCTTTCATCATCCAGCGCCATCAAACGCTCGGACTCGGCGGGCGTGGTCGACCAGACTATCGAACACCAATCTTCCTGCCCGTCCCGCACCAGCGGCAAGAACGCCAATGGGCCGGTGTCGGTAAAGCGTTGCCACGCGGTGCGCTGGTGCGGCTGGCTGCTGCGTACGCTGGTGACGATGGCGTTATGCAGGTAATCCCATTCGCGGGTCGCGGTGCCGGTCAGGCGGCGCACGGCGGAATTGGCGCCATCGGCAGCCACCACCAACGGCGCACGCAACGTGCGGCCGTCGGCCAGGGTCAGCAGCCAGTCATCGCCGGAGCGGCGCATCTGTTCCAGGCGTGCATTGGCCAGCAGGCCCAGGTCGCAGTCGTGCAGGCGGTCGAGCAGTGCATCCTGCACCACGCGGTTCTCGACGATATGCCCGAGCACTTCGGCATGCACACTGGCGGCGGAAAAATGGATCTGCCCGGTGCCGCTGCCGTCCCACACTTGCATCTCGCCATAAGGGCTGGCACGGCGCGAGACGATGCCGTCCCACACGCCCAGGCGTTCAAGGATGCGCTGGCTGGCGGCCGACAAGGCGCTCACGCGCGGCTCGAATGCGGCCTCGCGGTCGAACGGCTTGACGCTCAGCGGGCTGCCGTCGAGCAGCAGCACCTGCAGGCCACTGCCCTGCAACGCCAGCGCCAGGGCGCTTCCGACCATTCCGGCCCCGACAATCAGCACATCTGCGCGCATGTCCATGCTTTAAGCCTGTCTCGCTGGCGGCTTGCGCCGCACGTAAAGGGTTTTGTCAACTCGCGCCACCAGGGTGCCGGAGCCGTCATGAATCTGGACCTTGAGGTGGGGCAGGTACTTCTCGCCCCCTTCGGTCTGCCGTCGAATCTCATCGAGCAAGGCATCATCGATGGAAAACTCGGCATACACCGGGCCTTTGCCCGGCGAAATGAAATCGATACTCGCCGCCTTGTCCCACACGATGTAGTCGCGGCCCAGGTTCTCCATCAACAGCAGCATGTAGAACGGGTCGACCATCGAATACAGGCTGCCGCCAAACTGCGTACCGACGTAATTGCGGTTGTACCAGCCCAGGCCCATGCGCACTTTGACATGCCGGAAGTCCGCGCTCAGTTCTTGCACCCGTACGCCCGCGCCGAGGTACGGCGGATACAGGCTCAGGAACCAGCGCAATAACCGCGCCTTGCCCAGGCGCTCAATCAACCAGTTACGCATCGGGACGGGTACCCAGGCCCATGGCCTGACGGGCGAACCAGCGCTTGGCCGGCGGCAGCAAGTCCAGGCCCAGCAGGCCCATGTTGCGGCCCAGGGCGACCAGCGGTTGGGCGCTGCCGAACAGGCGCGTGACCTGGTCGGAGAAGCCCACGGTGAGTTTCTGGTCCAGGCGCTGACGCTCGCGATAGCCTTGCAAGGTCGCCAGGTCACCTGGCACTTGCGGTCCGGCCAGCAAGGCCTCGGCCAGCGCATTCGCATCACGCAGGGACAGGTTGAAGCCCTGCCCCGCAATCGGGTGCAGGCTGTGGGCCGCGTTGCCGAGGATCGCCAGGTGCGAGCGCACTTGCTCCTCGGCTTCCACCAATGTCAGCGGGTACAGATGACGGGCGCCGACTTGCTTCAGCGTGCCCAGGCGGTAGCCGAACACGCCCTGCAACTCGCTCAAAAAGCTGCGCTCGTCGAGATTGGCCAGGCGCTGCGCGTCCATGCCGATGCGCGTCCACACCAGTGCGCAGCGGTTGTCCGGCAGCGGCAGCAAGGCCATCGGGCCCTCGTCGGTGAAGCGCTCGAAGGCCTCACCGTTATGGGATTCGCTGGGGGTGATGTTGGCGATCAATGCGCTCTGGTTGTACGGGCGGGTTTTCACGCCGATGCCCAGTTGCTCACGCAGGCCGGAGCGGCCACCGTCAGCCAGCACGGCGAGGTCGCATTCCAGCACAGTTTCATCGTTGAGGGTCAGGCGGTAGCCATCGGGCAGCGGTTCCATGCGTGTGACTTCGGCCGGGCAACGCCAGCTGACCACCTCTTTGTCCAGGCCTTGCCACAGGCATTGGCCCAGCCAGGCGTTCTCCACCACGTAGCCGAGGGCCGGCACGCCCTCTTCCATGGCGGACAGGCGCGCGGTGGAGAAACGCCCACGGTCAGACACGTGGATCTGCTTGATCGGCTCGGCGCGGCGCGAAATCTCTTGCCACAAACCCAGGCGCTGATAGATCTGCCGCGCACCAAAGGACAACGCAGAAGAGCGCGCATCGTAGCTCGGCTGGTAGCTGTCGCCCGGCGCAAAAGGTTCGATCAGCACGATCTTCCAGCCGCGCGCCCTGGCCCCAGCCTGCAACGCCAGCGCCAGGCTGGCGCCGACCAGGCCGCCGCCAATGATTGCCAGGTTGACCCGGCTCATCGGGCAGCCGCCATCAGCGCTTCAATTTCAGCGATGGTCTTGGGCACGCCACCGGTCAGGATTTCACAGCCTTGCTTGGTCACTACCACGTCGTCCTCGATGCGTACGCCAATGCCACGCCATTTCTTTGCCACATTCGGGTTGTCCGGCGAAATATAGATGCCCGGTTCTACGGTCAGCGCCATGCCGACTTCCAGCACCCGCCATTCACCGCCCACTTTGTACTCGCCCACATCATGCACATCCATGCCCAGCCAGTGGCCAGCGCGGTGCATGTAGAAGGCTTTATAGGCTTCGCTGGCGATCAACTCGTCGACGTCACCCTGCAGCAACCCCAGCTTCACCAAGCCAGCAGTAATCACCTGCACGGTTGCCTCATGCGCCTGGTTCCAATGCTTGTCCGGGGCGATTTCGGCAAACGCGGCTTCCTGGGAAGCCAGCACAATTTCGTAGATCGCCTTCTGTTCCGGCGAAAACCTGCCATTGACCGGCCAGGTGCGGGTGATGTCGCTGGCGTAGCAGTCGATCTCGCAGCCGGCGTCGATCAGCACCAGATCGCCGTCCTTGAGCAGCGCGTCATTCTGCTGGTAATGCAGGATGCAGCTGTTGCGCCCGGCGGCGACGATGGAGCCGTAGGCTGGCATTTTCGCGCCGCCTTTGCGGAATTCATAATCCAGCTCGGCTTCCAGGCTGAACTCATGGAGACCGGCACGGCTGGCCTGCATCGCCTTCACGTGGGCGGCGCAGGAGATTCGCGCGGCCTCGCGCATCACCTTCACTTCCGCAGCCGATTTATACAGGCGCATGTCGTGGAGCAGATGATCCAGCGCAACGAATTCGTTCGGTGGCTGGGCGCCCAGGTGGGCCTTGGAGCGGATCACGTTGATCCATTCCATCAGGTGCCGGTCGAACTCGGCATTGCTGCCCATGGCCGAGTACACCCGGTCGCGACCTTCGATAAGGCCGGGCAGGATGTCGTCGATATCGGTGATAGGAAACGCGTCGTCGGCGCCAAAATCACGGATCGCGCCTTCGGTGCCCGCGCGCAGGCCGTCCCACAGTTCGCGTTCGGCGTTGCGCTCGCGGCAGAACAGCACGTACTCGCCGTGCTGGCGACCGGGCATCAGCACAATCACCGCTTCCGGCTCGGGGAAACCGCTCAGGTACTGGAAGTCACTGTCCTGGCGGTACACGTGTTCGACATCGCGATTGCGGATCGCCACGGCGGCAGCCGGCAGGATCGCGATGCTGTTGGGTTCCATCTGCGCCATGAGCGCCTTGCGGCGTCGGGTGTATTCCGCTCGGGGGATATGGATCATGGGCAGATGGGCTTCCCTTCTTAGTGCAGCGACGGCTTGGGTGCAGCGGGTTCAGCGGACTTCTTGGTCTCGGTGAACAGCAGCAGCGGCGCGACGCGCAGGTATTCCATGACTTCCATGTAGTCGCCTTCGCCGTCTTCGGACTCTTCCAGGGCGTCTTGCACCTGGGAGATCGCCGCCAGGTCCTGCAATACTTCCTTGGCGTCGGTGCTCAGTTCCAGGCCGCCGGCGTTGACGCCGAAACCGTGGAGGAAGCCCTGGCACCATTGGCCCAGGGCGGCGGCGCGTTCCGCGAGCGGCGCATCGTCGGTCGGTAGCAGCAGGACCACGGTGACGTCATCACCGGTCAGCTCGCCCTTGACCATCTCTTGCAGGCCGATCAGCGCGTTGCGCACGTTGTCGGTCGGTTCGGTCTCAAGCAGCTCGGCCACGTCAGCCAGCCAGTTGTCGGCATCAAAGCCAACGCCGGTGCAGCTGCGGCCCAGCAATACGCCGTGCAGTTCAGCAGGCGAGCAAGGGTGGCCGCTGGTGCTCAGCAGTTTGGAAAAAGCGTCGTACGGGGAGTTCTGAATAGGCATGGTGAGCTAGGCGCCAGACGGCGCAATGTCTAGAATGGAGCGCTGTATCCTAGCACCGGCAGACGTACCAAGACTATCAAGGGCGTCAGATCGTTTATCCTGCAGTTGCCATTCATCAGACAAATCCAGTGGAACCCAATGGAAGACACCGACCTGCAAGCGCTGATGGCCAGACTCGAATTGCTAATTACCCGGGTCGAGCAACTAAAGAGTCAAAACGGACTCCTATTAGCTCAGGAAAAGACCTGGCGCGAGGAACGCGCTCACCTCATTGAAAAAAACGAAATCGCCCGGCGTAAGGTCGAATCGATGATTTCGCGCCTGAAGGCCCTGGAGCAAGACTCATGAGTTCAAGCAATAGCGTCACCGTGCAGATCCTGGATAAAGAATATTCGATCATCTGCCCCCAGGAAGAGCGCAACAACCTGGTGAGCGCCGCCCGCTACCTGGATGGCAAGATGCGTGAAATCCGCAGCAGCGGCAAAGTGATCGGCGCCGACCGTATCGCCGTGATGGCCGCGCTGAACATTACCCACGATCTGCTGCATAAGCAGGAACGCCCTGACGTGCAGGCCAGCGGCTCGACGCGTGAGCAGGTGCGCGACCTGCTGGAGCGTGTCGATCTGGTGCTTTCCAGCGATTCAGACGCACCCAAGGGCTGATTGCCGCGACTGTTTAAGGTATACTCGCCCCACTCCCTGGCGTGTTTGCCAGTCGGCGATGTCCCTGAGCCGATTCGCACTACCCTGGAAGTTGCACGTTGGGCTGGTGTGCATGTCCGCTAGACGGAAAGCCTTAAAGCCTACTGCATCTTCCACCTTGAACTTTCGGGTTCAAGGGCTAAGTCGACAGCGGCTCTGTCGGGGAGCCTGAATTCCCAAACTCAATGCCAGTCCTCGGACTGGCATTGTTTTATGAGCCGGAAACCATGACCGAACCTGCGCCGCTTTCCCGTCCGCAACTTCGACGCATGTTGCGCAAAGCCCGCCGCGCCCTCACGCCGAGCGAGCAACGCAAGGCCGCCCAGGGCCTGTATCGGCAACTGGCACAGCACCCGCTGTTTCGCCGGGCCAAACATATCTCTTTGTATCTACCGACGGACGGTGAAATCGATCCGCGCCTGCTGCTGCGCGCCGCCCAGCGCCGGGGCAAGGCCACTTACCTGCCGGTGCTCAGCGCCTGGCCACGGACCAAGATGGTGTTCCAGCGCGTCAGGCCTGGGGAAAAGCTGCTGCCCAATCGCTTTCGCATCCTGGAGCCACGGGTGAATATCAGCCGCCAGCGCAAAGTCTGGGCCTTGGACCTGGTGCTGCTGCCGTTGGTGGGGTTCGATGATGCCGGTGGACGCCTGGGCATGGGCGGCGGGTTCTACGATCGCAGCCTGGCCTACCTGGCGCGCCGCCAAAGCTGGCGCAAGCCGACGCTGTTGGGTCTGGCCCATGAATGTCAGAAGGTCGATCGATTGATACAGGCAAGCTGGGATGTGCCGTTGGCGGGCACCGTCACCGATAAGCATTGGTATAGTGCGAAGACGCCACTGGAATCAGCGGCGCCTTGAAAGAAGAGTCAGCGTTTGAACGGTTGCGGCTGCTGCTGAGCCAGTTCAACGGGCGCATCGGTCTTGTTCGACCATAAGCTTTGGGCATACCCGGTGGTCACGACGCCCAGACCAAACAAAATCACCAAAATCCATAGTAAATCCGGTTTACGTTGCATCGATTGCCCCCCTGCAGGCACCTCGTACACGATGACAACAACGTTCCAAAGTAGTCCGTTGCAGCTGCGTCAAGCTTTAAAAGCCGGCATTCTGCGGTAACGTGAACCAACACGCAAACCTTGGCGCCAACCGACTGTCGGTTTGTCATCAAATTGCCTGACAACTTGCCCACTGCTTTTTTCAGGAGCCCAAAAATGGCCTATTGGCTGATGAAATCCGAGCCCGACGAACTCTCTATCAAAGGCCTGGAAAAGCTCGGCGAAGCGCGCTGGGACGGGGTTCGCAACTACCAGGCGCGCAACTTCCTGCGTGCCATGGCGGTGGGTGACCAATTTTTCTTCTACCACTCCAGTTGCCCGGAGCCGGGCATTGCCGGCATCGGCAAAATCGTCGAGGCGGCCTACCCGGACCCCACCGCGCTGGAGCCCGAAAGCCACTACTTCGACGCCAAGGCCACTCCGGAAAAAAATCCGTGGAGCGCGATCAATGTCGCTCACGTCCAGACCTTCCCCAACGTGCTTGGCCTGGGCTACCTCAAACAACAATCCGCCCTTGCCGAACTGCCCCTGGTGCAAAAAGGCAGCCGCCTTTCAGTGATGGCCGTCACGCCCGAGCAATGGGCCGCCGTGATCAATTTGCTTTAACTGACCGGTATCAAAGCCCCGCCGGGGCAAACCGCTCAAACTAGGACGCTAATGCCGCAGGAAGCAGCCATGTCGACGAACCACCACGCCTCACGCCTTTTCGCCATCGCCCTCATTGCCTTGTTGCTGGGCGCCGGCGGCTTCGGTTACTGGCGCTCCACCCAGGACCGCCTGCCCGAAGGCCTGAGCATGGGCAATGGCCGTCTGGAATCCACCGAAGTGCAGATCGCCGCCAAGATCCCCGGCCGCCTGGCCGAAGTACGCGTGGACGAAGGCGACAAGGTCCTCAAAGGCCAACTGCTCGCACGCATGGACACCCGCACGCTGGAAGCCCAGCGCGCCCAGGCCGAAGCCGAAGTGCTGCGCGCCAAGGAAAACTTCGCGGCCGCCGAGGCCAACGTGCAATTGCGCCAGAGCGAGCAACTGCTGGCCAACCAGGAACTCAAGCGCACCCAGGAACTGTACAAGCGCGGCTTCGCCAGCAGCCAGCTGATTGACCAACAGCAGGCACGGCAGAACACCGGCAACGCCGCCGTGATTGCCGCGCAAGCCCAAGTCAATTCGGTGAAG
The DNA here is from genome assembly GCF_001579805.1 of Pseudomonas azotoformans. Classification (NCBI taxonomy): domain Bacteria; kingdom Pseudomonadati; phylum Pseudomonadota; class Gammaproteobacteria; order Pseudomonadales; family Pseudomonadaceae; genus Pseudomonas; species Pseudomonas azotoformans. The sequence goes on from NZ_CP014546.1 coordinate 1,176,535, forward strand.
GCGGCGATTGGCGCCGCCGAAGCCCAGGTCGCCCAGCTCACCAGTGAGATCGATGACAGCAGCCTGCGCGCGCCCCTCGACGGGATTATCCAACTGCGCCTGGCCGAGCCGGGCGAAGTGCTCGGCGCGGGCGGGCGCGTCCTGTTGCTGATCGACCCCAACGATCAATACATGAACCTCTACCTGCCAGCCTCCGTCACCGGGCCGGCTAACCGTCGGCAGCGATGCGCGCATTCTGCTCGACGCCCTGCCCGACCAACCGCTGCCGGCGAAGATCAGCTTTGTCGCCGCCAAATCCCAGTTCACCCCCAAGGAAGTGGAAACCCGCGACGAACGCCAGAAACTGGTGTTCCGCGTCAAACTGCGCCTGACTCAACCCAGCGCCGTGCCCCAGGCCAAACCCGGCATGCCCGGCGCCGGCTACGTGCGCACGGCTGATATCGACTGGCCGGCCAACCTGCAATGACCGCCCTGGCGCTGCAAGCCACGGCGATCAACCATCGCTATGGCAAGCAACAGGCCCTGGTCGACATCACGTTCAGCCTGCCAGCCGGTACGCGTTGCGGGTTGATCGGGCCGGATGGTGCGGGCAAGTCGAGCCTGCTGGGCTTGATCGCCGGGGTCAAAAAGCTCCAGGACGGTCAACTGCAAGTGCTGGGCGGTGCGATTGAAGACCGCCGCCACCGCAACAGCCTGTACCCGCGCATCGCCTTTATGCCTCAAGGGCTGGGCGGCAACTTGTATCCCGAGTTGTCCATCAGCGAGAACATCCGTTTCTTTGCCACGTTGTTTGGCCTGTCGAAAGCCGACTGCGACCAGCGCATGCACAACCTGCTGCTGGCCACCGACCTTGCGCGCTTCGCTGAACGCCCGGCGGGCAAGCTCTCCGGTGGGATGAAGCAGAAACTCGGCCTGTGTTGCGCGCTGATCCACGACCCGGACCTGTTGATCCTCGACGAGCCCACCACCGGCGTCGACCCACTGTCACGCCGGCGCTTCTGGGAGCTGGTCGAAAGCGTCCGCCAAGAACGCCCGCAACTGACGCTGCTGGTGGCCACGGCCTACATGGAAGAAGCCGAGCAATTCGAACATTGCCTGATGCTCGATCGCGGCAAGCTGATTGCAGACGGACTAAGCCGTGAATTGGCGGGCGCGACCGCCAGCGGCAAACTGGACGACGCCTTCACCCACTTCCAGGGCGACAGCGCCCACGCCAACCAGCCGCTGGTGATTCCGCCCAGGGAAAGCAACAACACCGATATCGCCATCGAAGCCCACGACCTGACCCTGCGTTTCGGGGATTTCACCGCCGTGAACAAGGTCAGCTTCGCCATTGGCCGCGGCGAGATCTTCGGCTTCCTCGGCTCCAACGGCTGCGGCAAGACCACCACCATGAAGGTGCTCACCGGGCTGATGCCGGCCACCGAGGGCAGCGCGACGCTGCTGGGCAATCCGGTAAACGCCAAGGACCTCGCGACCCGCAAGCGCGTGGGTTTCATGTCGCAAAGCTTCTCGCTGTATGGCGAACTCAGCGTGCGCCAGAATCTGGTGCTGCATGCGCAATTGTTCGACCTGCCCAAGGCTGACAGCGGCCCGCGCATTGATGAGCTGATCCAGCGTTTCGATCTCGGCGACGTGGCCGAACAGCCCTCCGGCGAACTGCCCCTCGGCCTGCGCCAACGTTTGTCACTGGCCGTGGCAGTGCTGCATCGCCCGGAAGTGCTGATCCTTGATGAACCGACTTCGGGCGTCGACCCGGCGGCGCGGGATGATTTCTGGCGATTGCTGATCGAGCTGTCCCGCGAACAAGGTGTGACGATTTTCCTGTCCACGCACTTTATGAACGAGGCCCAGCGCTGCGACCGCATTTCCCTGATGCACGCGGGCAAGGTGCTCGCCTGCGATACGCCGCAAGCGCTGCAACGGCAGTTCCAGGGCGACACTTTGGAAGCGGCGTTCGTCACCTGCCTGGAACAGGCCCAAGGCGAACCTGAGCCCACGGCGCCCGCCGCAACCGTCAGCGAAACCAGCGCGCCGCCGGTGAGCAAACGCGGTTTCAGCCTGGCCCGCCTGTTGGCGGTGGCCAGCCGCGAAGGCAAAGAACTGCTGCGCGACAAGGTACGCATGGCCTTCGCGTTGCTGGGCGCGATGTTCATGATGGTGATCTTCGGCTACGGCATTTCCCTGGATGTGGAGAAACTCGCCTTCGCCGTCTACGACCAGGACCAGACGCCGCAAAGCCGCGCCTACCTGGAGGCGTTCCGCAGCTCACGCTACTTCGCCGAGCAGCCGCCGATTCAGGACTCAACTGAATTGCACCGGCGCCTGCAACGTTCGGAAATCAAACTGGCCCTGGAGATCCCACCGGGCTTTGGCCGCGATCTCTACGCCGGCCGCCAGCCCAGCGTGGCCGCCTGGCTCGATGGCGGCATGCCGTTTCGCGCGGAAACCAGCCGCAACTATGTCGAGGCCGTGCACCAGGAAAACCTTCAGCAACTGGCCGAACTGAGCAGCCTGCCGCGCAACAATCCAGCAGCCGCCAAGCTGGAAACGCGCTTTCGCTATAACCAGGACGTAGTCAGCGTGAATGCCATCGGCCCCGGTGTGATGGCGCTGATCCTGGCGTTTATCCCGGCGATGCTCACCGCCCTCGGCATCGTGCGCGAGAAGGAACTGGGCTCAATCACCAACTTCTACGCCACGCCCCTGACTCGCCTGGAGTTTCTGCTCGGCAAACAGGCGCCGTACCTGGCCGTGAGCCTGGTCAACCTGGCGGTATTGGTGGCGATGAACCGCTGGCTGTTCGGCGTGCCGTTCAAGGGCAGCGGCCTGACGCTGGCGTTCGGCGGCCTGCTCTATGTGCTGGCGACCACCAGCATGGGCCTGCTGATTTCTGCGTTCACTCGCACCCAGATCGCGGCGATCCTCGGCACCATGATCATCACCAGCCTGCCGACCATTCAATTCTCCGGGCTGATCGTGCCGCGCTCGTCCCTGGAAGGCGCGGCGGCGTTGATGGGCATGCTATTTCCGGCGGGGCACTTCCTTGATGTCGCCGTGGGCACCTTCACCAAGGCCCTGGACCTGCGCCAGTTATGGCCGCAATGCCTGGCGCTGTTCGGGTTCTTTGTCGGGTTTACCGGGCTGAGCCTGGTCATGCTCAAAAAGCAGGAGGCCTGATGCATAAGTTCGCGCATATCCTGCGCCTGGGGATCAAGGAACTGACCAGCCTGCGCCATGACAGCGTTTTGCTGCTGTTTCTGTTCTACGCCTTCACCGTCGCCATCTATATGCCCGCCGCCGGCTCGGTGATCGGTGTGCACAACGCCAGCGTGGCGTTTGTCGATGAAGACCACAGTTCGCTGTCGCGACAACTGGCCGAGGCGCTGCAGCCGCCCGAGTTTCAGGCACCAACGCCGTTGGCCTATGACCAGTTGGACAAGGTCATGGACAGCGGCGAATACACATTCGTGATCAATGTGCCGGCGAACTTCCAGGCTGACCTGCTGGCCGGCCGCCAACCCGGCGTGCAGGTGAACGTGGACGCCACGGCGATGAGCCAGGCATTCATGGGCGCCGGTTACATCGGGCGGATTTTCCAGCGCGAACTGCTGGCCTACGGCGGCCAGACCGATGCCGCCAGCCAGGCGCCGGCGCTGCTGACGACGCGGGCGCTGTTCAATACCAACCTGGAAGGCGGCTGGTTTTTGGCGGTGATCCAGATCGTCAACAACATCACCATCCTGGCCATTGTGCTCACCGGCACCGCGCTGCTGCGCGAGCGCGAACACGGCACCCTTGACCATTTGCTGGTGCTGCCGCTGACGGCGCTGGAGATCATGCTGGCGAAAATATGGAGCAACATGCTGGTGGTGGTGTTGTGTACCTGGGTGTCGCTGGAGGTGGTGGTCAAGGGGTTGCTTGGCGTGCCGTTGGCCGGGTCGCTGAGTTTGTTCCTGTTTGTGACGGCGCTGTATCTGTTTGCCAGTACGGCGCTGGGGATCTTTCTGGCCACGCTGGCCCGCTCGACACCGCAGTTCGGCTTGCTGGCGATTCCGGTGATTATCCCGATGCTGTTGTTGTCCGGCGGCAGTACGCCGTTGGACAGCATGCCCGAGTGGTTGCAGTGGGTGATGCAGGGCTCGCCGTCGACGCATTTTGTGAGTTTGAGTGCGGCGATTCTGTTTCGGGATGCAGGAGTAAACGTAGTCTGGCCGGAATTGTTGGGATTGGCGGGAATTGGGTTGCTGTTTTTTGCAGTGGCACTAATGCGTTTCAGAAAAACCCTCACGTCTTAACAGTCGAAACTAAAGACACATTGGCTATATAAAAACACTCAACATTCGAAATAAATATAAACAACTGTCATTTATGACAGTTGGAATCCCCTACTACGAATGATTAATTAGCCAGGAAAACCCGCCTAATTCCATTGATATAGGGGAACACCACAAATGGCGACTTCATCAGATAAAAAGAGCAAGGTCGAAGCCCCCCCTTCAAAAACTCAAGTAGTACATGTGAACGTGGACTCGCTATCCGGCACCCATGAGGTCGATCTCTCCAAGGACGGCTTCAGGGGGTGGTTGAGACTCCATTACAAATTTGTTGGCAACGAATTTACTCTATCCACCACTCAATACAAAATTGACAAGGGCGACAACCATGGAGGAAACAAAGCAAATTACAATGTAACGCTGCTACTGGGCGGCACACTTTCTATCGATAATGCCATGCAAAACAATACATGGCACACATGGGCCAGCTCCGTATCCAAGCTTAGTCATGGCACTGAAGTCGTAAACGTCGAAATCATATTTGACAAGGATGCCCAAAGAGATCCCCGAGTGAATAAAGGCTATTTATTCAGTCGCTCGACCACAGAATAGTTTTTTCAACACGTCCTCTTACTGACTACACACTGTCGTAGGCCGCGCGGAGTAAAGGGCACACCGCGCGGCGCTCTTATTGGATGATTAGGTTGTTGAACAACAAATCTTCCACCACCGGCTTGCCGGTCTCGTCATTCATCACTTGCTGGGTTTGCTTCAGGGCCTCCTGACGCAGTTTTTCCTTGCCTTCAACGGTACTCATGGCCTCGTTGGTCTGCTGGGTGAACAACGCCACCAGTTGGTTGCGGATCAGCGCGTCGTTGGCTTTGACGGCAGCAGCCGCTTCGGGGCCGGTCACGCGCAGGGCGATGTCGGCCTTGAACACCTTGAGTTTCGCCGTGCCATCCAGCCCGTAGTTGCCCACGAACGGCGGGCTCAGACTGATATAGCTGACCTTCGGCGCCTCGCCTTCTTTGGCTTCTTCGGCCTGGGCTGCCATGGGCAACGTCAGGGCCAGCATCAACAGGATCCACGCTTTCACAGTTCATTCCTCACATTCGGTTGCCGGGTAGCATAACGCTAGCAAGGCAGAGCACAAGCTTATAGCGGCTTATCAGGCCGGGGCATGCTCGTTGACCCACGGGCGTACCCTCCTACACTTATCGGCCACGACGCCAAAAGGAATAGTCCGATGAAAGCTGTGCTGTGCAAAGCCTTCGGCCCCGCCGAAACCCTGGTGCTGGAAGAGATCGCCAGCCCGGCGATCAAGAAGAACGAAATCCTGCTGGACGTGCATGCCGCCGGGGTCAACTTCCCGGACACGCTGATCATCGAGGGCAAGTACCAGTTCAAGCCACCTTTCCCGTTTTCGCCGGGTGGCGAGGCAGCGGGCGTGATCAGTGAAGTCGGGGAAAAGGTCAGCCACCTCAAAGTCGGTGACCGGGTGATGGCGCTGACCGGCTGGGGCAGCTTTGCCGAGCAGGTCGCGGTGCCCGCCTACAACGTGCTGCCGATTCCGCCGAGCATGGACTTCAACACCGCCGCCGCCTTCAGCATGACCTACGGCACGTCCATGCACGCGCTGAAACAACGCGCCCACCTGCAACCCGGCGAAACCCTGCTGGTGCTCGGCGCCTCCGGTGGCGTGGGCCTGGCCGCGGTGGAAATCGGCAAGGCCATGGGCGCGCGGGTAATCGCTGCCGCCAGTAGTGCCGACAAACTCGCAGTGGCCAAGGCCGCCGGCGCCGATGAGCTGATCAACTACAGCGAAGCCAGCCTGAAAGACGAGATCAAGCGTCTCACCGACGGCAACGGCGCCGACGTGATTTACGACCCGGTGGGTGGCGATCTGTTTGACCAAGCCATCCGCGCCATCGCCTGGAACGGCCGCCTGCTGGTCGTGGGTTTTGCCAGCGGGCGCATTCCGGAGCTGCCGGTGAACCTGGCGCTACTCAAGGGTGCGGCGGTGGTCGGGGTGTTCTGGGGTTCGTTTGCCCAGCGCCAGCCGCAGGACAATGCGGCGAACTTCCAGCAGTTGTTCAGTTGGTATGGTGAAGGCAAGCTCAAGCCGCTGGTGTCGCAGGTGTACCCGCTGGAGCAGGCCGCCCAGGCGATCAATGACCTGGGGCAGCGCAAGGCTGTTGGTAAAGTGGTCGTCCAAACCCGCTGAGCCGTCGTTGGGGCTGCTCGCCAGCCCCACACTGATAAAACGACCACCACTTATCTATTCGCGACATGTTCGTAAGAGAACATGCAATTGCTCTCATTTCCTGTGTTTGCAGATAAGAGGCGATGCTATTTTCGGTAACGAAACTGTAACATTCGCATCCGCAGTCAAAACAAGAAATTTGGAGCTCTTGAATGTTTGCTTTCTTTCGTCCTGCCGCCCACCAGGCGCCCCTGCCTGAAGAAAAAATAGACAGTACCTACCGACGCCTGCGCTGGCAGATCTTCGCCGGTATTTTCTTCGGTTACGCCGGTTACTACCTGCTGCGCAAAAACTTCTCCCTGGCCATGCCCTACTTGATCGACGAGGGTTATACCCGTGGCGAACTGGGCCTGGCGATGTCGGCCATCGCGATTGCCTACGGCCTGTCCAAGTTCCTTATGGGCCTGGTGTCCGACCGCTCCAACCCGCGCTACTTCCTGCCCTTCGGCCTGCTGGTTTCCGCCGGGGTGATGTTCATTTTCGGTTTCGCACCTTGGGCGACGTCCAGCGTGACCATGATGTTCATTTTGCTGTTCATCAACGGCTGGGCCCAAGGCATGGGCTGGCCGCCGAGTGGACGCACCATGGTGCACTGGTGGTCGCAGAAAGAACGCGGCGGCGTGGTGTCCGTGTGGAACGTGGCGCATAACGTCGGCGGCGGCCTGATCGGCCCGCTGTTCCTGCTGGGTATGGCCTGGTTCAACGACTGGCATGCAGCCTTCTACGTACCGGCCACCGTGGCCCTGGCCGTGGCGGCATTTGCCTTCATCACCATGCGCGACACCCCGCAATCGGTCGGCCTGCCGCCGATCGAGAAGTACAAGAACGACTACCCGGAAGGCTACGACGCCAGCCACGAAGACGAATTCAGCGCCAAGGAAATCTTCGTCAAGTACGTGCTGCGCAACAAAATGCTGTGGTATATCGCCTTCGCCAACGTGTTCGTCTACCTGCTGCGCTACGGCGTGCTGGACTGGGCGCCGACCTACTTGAAAGAAGCCAAGCACTTCACCGTGGATAAATCCTCGTGGGCGTACTTCTTCTATGAGTGGGCCGGTATTCCGGGCACGCTGCTGTGCGGCTGGATGTCGGACAAGATCTTCCGTGGCAACCGTGGCCTGACCGGCATTGTGTTCATGGCATTGGTGACCGTGGCGACCCTGGTGTACTGGCTCAACCCGCCGGGTAACCCGATGATCGACATGATCGCGCTGTTCTCCATCGGCTTCCTGATCTACGGCCCGGTGATGCTGATCGGCCTGCAGGCGCTGGAACTGGCACCGAAGAAAGCCGCCGGCACCGCTGCGGGTTTCACCGGTCTGTTCGGTTACCTGGGTGGTTCGGTGGCGGCGAGTGCGGCCATGGGCTACACCGTGGACCATTTCGGCTGGGACGGTGGTTTCGTACTGCTGATTGGCGCATGTATCTTGGCCATCGCCTTCCTGATCCCAACGCTGTGGCACACCAACAGCGTCAGCTCGGCGCGTTAAGCGCCTGAGCAACCCTTTGCACAACGCTTGAGCCGCGCCTCCAGGTTCTTATCTGGCATGGCGTGGCTACGCAGGGCGTTGACGGTCTGCTCGACATAATCGCGAGTGGTGCCGTAACGCCCGCAAGCGCTCTGCAACACGTGGTTCAGCACGATGTCGGGCAGGTTACCGGCGTAGCTGGGCAAGTGCCGCTCCAAGACAAATCCCAACGCCTGCACCGTGCTGCCATCTTCGAGGCGGCAACTGAGCCAATGCGGCCGGTAGGAGGGATAAGGCATTTCACGCTGCCACAAGGCATAGAGCGAGGCCTCCAGTTGATCTTCCGGCAAGCGGTAGGCAAACCCGCTGCAGGAACCGCCGCGATCCAGCCCAAAGACCAACCCTGGAATTTCCGGTGTGCCCCGGTGCTCGTGGGACCACAGGTACAGGCCCCGGTGATAACCGTGGACCCGTGCCCGCATCCGCTCGGTGGACGAGCACTCAGGGCGCCAGATCAGCGAACCATACGCAAACAGCCAGACCGGCCCACCCTTATGCCGGGCCATGGTGGCCTGCATCGAGCTCATCAATTGTTCGTGAGTGAGTTGCGGCCCAAGATCGAGCCGCGGAGGGTAAGCCAATTGCAGAAGATCGGTTTCAATGGCGGTCATGGCGAATAGCGGGACGCCTCCTGTGTGTTACCAGTTGTAAGCAACTTTACCGTAATAAAACGCGCCGCTGTAACCGTACGGCGAAAAAGTGCTGTAGGCGAGGTTGCCGCCACTGCTGGCGAAGGCATTGACCTTTTCCGGGTATTTATCGGTGACGTTGTCGCCGCCGAGGGTGAAGGTCCAGTTCTTCAGCTTGTAGTCCGCCGACAAATCCAGCACCCAGGCCGCCTTGAAGGTCTGGTCGTTGGCCTTGTCGGCCTGGTAGCTGGTGAATTCACCATAGCGCACCAGGTTGCTGTGCAGCGCCCAATTGCCGAAGGTGAAGTCGTTACCCAGGCTCAGCTTGTGTTCCGGGGTGGTATCGCCCAGCAAACCGCTTTTCTCACGACGATCCACCCGCACCAGGTTGGCGCCCAGGCTGTCGAGGATGGCCGGGTTGGGCTTCACATCCGTGACCTTGGTGTGGTTGTAGTTGTAGCCCACGGTGCTGTTCCAACGGATGCCGTTATCGAACTGGTAGCGGTAGTTGGCTACCAGATCGACGCCGTCGGTGCTGGTGTCGGTGGCGTTGGTGAAGTAGCGGGCGGTGGTGTAGTTGATGTTGCCCACGCCATTGGCGCGCAGATAAGCCTGGGTGGCCGGGTCCAGGTTGAGGTTCGACGACAGGCTGATACGGTCACGAATATCGATGCGGTATACGTCCACCGTCACGGTCAGGTCATCGGCGGGCTCCAGTACCAGGCCAAGGCTGTAGTTACGCGACTTCTCGGCCTTCAGGTCCTCCGCGCCCAGCAGGCGCGCGACCTGGCTGGAGGCCGGGAAAGTACCGGCCTCGCGAATGTCGCTGCCGATCAACTGCGATGAGGTGAACGCAAAGTTCTGCTGAGCCAGGGACGGCGCGCGGAAACCGTTGGAAATGCTGCCGCGCAGGGCCACCTGCGGGGTGAAGTCGTAGCGGGCCGACAGCGAGCCGCTGACGTTGGAACCGAAGTCACTGTAATCCTCATGCCGTACGGCAGCCGAGGCGCTGAGTTTTTCGGTGAAGTTGGTTTCCAGGTCCAGGTACTGCGCCCAGTTGTGGCGCGAACTGCTGCCGGCGTCGGCATCACGGAAACCGCCGAGGCCCGAACTGCCGGTCTGGTAGTAGGACGCTGGCTCACCTGCTTCAATCTCATAACCCTGGCGCAGGTATTCGCCACCAAAGGCCACGGAAACCGGATACGGCAGGAAGCCCACGTCGAATTCACGGGACAGGTCCAGGCTGACTTGCTTCTGGTCGTTGCTCAGGGTGCCATTGTCGAACTTGCGCGGCGTGGCCAAGCCCAGGGATGTGTTGATGGTTTCGGTGCTCAACTCGTACTGGTTCTTGCCGTAGTTGGCCGACAGGTCGTAATGCCAGTCATAGGCCAACAGCCCGCGCAGGCCCACCACCAACGACGTGTCTTCCAGGTTGCCCTTGATCAACGGCAGGTAGCCATTGGGATTGAGCGCCGGAATATTGTTGGACGCATTGCTCGCCCGGTAGAACGCCGCCGTCTCGCCGCGCCGCTTGCTGTAGCCGCCGAAGGTGTAGAACTCGGCCGCATCATTGAAGGAATATTCCGAGTTGAACTGGAATTTGCCTTCATTGGTGGCCGGCTCGCCCTGGCGAAACACCTGCTGGCCGTAGGTCGTGGAGCCTACGCTGGCTGAGCGGAAATCCTTGCCGGCGCGGTTGGTGTAATCGTTGTCGGCGCCTTCGGCCGAGAGGTTGATAAAGCCGTTATCACCCAATGCCACGCCGGTGTTGCCACTCAGATTGCGCTGGATGCCGTCGCCCTTCTTGTACTCGCCGAACTTGGAGGAGATCGAGCCGCCATGGTCGGCGTGCTTGAGGATCACGTTGATCACCCCGGCAATCGCGTCCGAGCCGTAGCGCGCGGAGGCGCCGTCGCGCAGCACTTCGATATGGTCGACCGCCGACAGCGGAATCGCATTCAAATCCGCCGGCGCCGAGCCGCGGCCCACCGCCCCACCCAAGTTGACGAAAGCACTGGTGTGGCGGCGCTTGCCATTGACCAGCACCAACACCTGATCCGGCGACAGCCCGCGCAACTGCGCAGGGCGCACCAGTTCGGCGCCGTCCACCAGGCTTGGGCGCGGGAAGTTGATCGATGGTATCAGCCGCGCCAACACCGCCCCCAGCTCATCGGAACCGGTGCTGCGCAGGGTGTCGCCGGAAATCACATCGATCGGCGACAGCGACGCACTGGCCGTGCGCTCTTGGGCGCGGGTGCCGGTGACGATCACGGTGTCGAGCTTGGGCACATCGGTGGCGGACGTTTCGGCCGCGAAGACTGGATTGAAACCCACGGCGGTCAGCAAATTGGCCGACAAAATCGCCGAGTACAGCGCGTGTTGCTTGTAGCTCCCCATACCGCTCCCCTTGAATCAAAAACCAGAACGTCGTGCTCTGAGTTCATACGATCGATCCGGCTGGCGGGCGGTGGCGGTCAGTTGTTGGTGGTTGTGATTGAGTCGGTAGTCCGTTGCGATATAGCTTAAGGATATTTATGTAACAAATTAAATACCTTTAAAGCATAAGCGAATGCATAAGCAAAATGGCCCATTCGTCAGGATCGCAGGGGCCAATCCCGCTACTTTCAGCCCCGGTTCAGCCTGAAAACGTGCCAAGCCGTCAAAATAGGACACAGATCACGACCCACCTAGCCGCCCATCAAACCGACTACCGAGGTCGCACCCATGAAAAAATTCCGACTGCCTGGCCTGCTGCTCCTGGCCCAGGCCACCACCGCGTTGGCGGGCGAAGCGCCGGCCACTGAAGACGACAAGGGCTTCTGGTACGCGCAGACCAGCGTCTACACCCGGCACTTCGCACCCGATCCCGAGCACAACAACAACCAGGACCTGATCGGCCTGGAGCGCAATGAAGCCTCAGGTTTTGTGTATGGTGGGGCGACGTTTCGCAACTCGTTTCGGCAGCGTTCGTACTACGCGTATGCGGGCAAGCGCTACGACATGGCCGACTATCCGGTGTATTTGAAGCTGACAGGCGGGGCGATCCAGGGTTATCGCGGCAAGTACCGCGACAAGATCCCGTTGAACCGTTTCGGCGTGGCGCCGGTGATCATTCCGTCGGTGGGCGCGCATTACGGACCGGTGGCGGCGGAAGTGGTGCTGCTGGGGTTCAATGCGGCGATGGTCACCACTGGCGTACGCTTTTAGGGGCGTGGCGCGTAGGCAAACACATCGGCACGCATTTGGTGTGCATCCATTCCGGCCTCGACCAGCGCATCCAGCGTGCCGTAGATCATGGCCGGTGAACCGCTGGCGTAGACGTGCACAGCCTTGAGATCGGTGATGTCTTCGCACACCGCTTCATGCAACAGCCCGCAGCGCCCTTCCCAGCCGCACAGGTCACTGACGACTTTGTGCAGGAACAGGTTGGGCAGTTGCAGCCACTGGTCCCAATGCTCAATCTCGTAGAAATCTTCCGGACGGCGCACGCCCCAGTACAGGTGCACCGGGTGTTTGAAGCCGGAAGCACGGCAGTGTTCAATCAGGCTGTGCATCTGCGCCATGCCGGTACCGGCAGCGATCAACACCAGCGGCCCATCCGGCAGCTCGGCCAGGTGGGTATCACCAAAAGGCAGCTCGACGCGCGCCATCTGGTTGCGTTGCAGCTGCTCAAGCAAGGTGCGCGCGCTGTCCTCGCGGGCCAGCACATGCAGCTCCAGCTCGCGCCCGGCGTGGGGCGCGGAGGCCAGGGAAAACGCCGACTTCTCGCCGTTCTCACGCTCGATCATCAGGTATTGCCCGGCGTGGTAACGCACCGCCTTGCCGGCCGGCGCACGCAGGCGCACGCGCCACACATCGCCACCCACCTCGACGCATTCACTCAATTGGCACGACAACTTGCGCAACGGCAACTCTCCCGGCGCCAGCACGCCATCCCACAACACAATGCAATCTTCCAGCGGCTCGGCGATACAGGTGTAGAACTCGCCGTGATCACGCACTTCACCGGCCTGCTGAACCCGGCCTTCCACCAACAGCGCGGCGCACACATGGCACACGCCGTTGCGACAGGCCTGGGGGCATTCGTAGCCCAGGCGGCGCGCGCCTTCGAGGATTCGCTCGCCGGGGACCAGCTCCAGCACGGCGCCGGAAGGTTGCAGGGTTACACGCATCAATCTATTCCCAATTCTTTCCAGATCGCATCGACACGGGCGGTGACGGCTTCATCCTTGACGATCACCCGGCCCCACTCGCGGGTGGTTTCACCCGGCCACTTGTGAGTGGCGTCCAGGCCCATCTTTGAACCCAGGCCTGAAACCGGCGAGGCGAAGTCGAGGTAGTCGATCGGCGTGTTGTCGATCATCACCGTGTCGCGCTTGGGGTCCATGCGCGTGGTGATGGCCCAGATCACGTCGTTCCAGTCGCGGGCATTGATGTCGTCGTCGGTAACAATAACGAACTTGGTGTACATGAACTGTCGCAAAAACGACCACACACCGAGCATTACCCGCTTGGCATGGCCTGGGTACGACTTCTTCATGGTCACGATGGCCATGCGGTACGAGCAGCCTTCAGGCGGCAGGTAGAAGTCAGTGATCTCCGGGAATTGCTTCTGCAGGATCGGCACAAACACTTCGTTGAGCGCCACGCCCAGAATGGCCGGCTCATCCGGCGGACGGCCGGTGTAGGTGCTGTGATAAATCGGCTTGATGCGATGGGTGATGCGCTCGACGGTGAACACCGGGAAGCTATCGACTTCGTTGTAGTAGCCGGTGTGGTCGCCGTAAGGACCTTCATCGGCCATTTCACCCGGATGAATCACGCCTTCGAGGATGATTTCAGCCGTGGCCGGCACTTGCAGGTCGTTGCCACGGCACTTCACCAGTTCGGTGCGATTACCGCGCAGCAGGCCGGCGAAGGCGTATTCGGACAGGCTGTCGGGCACCGGGGTCACGGCGCCGAGGATGGTGGCCGGGTCGGCACCCAGGGCCACGGAAACCGGGAACGGCTTGCCGGGGTGTTTTTCGCACCACTCGCGGAAGTCCAACGCGCCGCCACGGTGGCTCAGCCAACGCATGATCACCTTGTTACGGCCGATCACTTGCTGGCGGTAGATACCGAGATTCTGGCGGTCTTTGTTCGGGCCCTTGGTGACGGTCAGGCCCCAGGTGATCAGAGGGCCGACATCGCCTGGCCAGCAGGTTTGCACCGGCAGCATGGCCAGGTCGACATCGTCGCCTTCGATGACCACTTCCTGGCACACCGCGTCCTTGACCACTTTGGGGGCCATGGCAATGATCTTGCGGAAGATCGGCAGCTTCGACCAGGCATCCTTCAGCCCCTTGGGCGGCTCGGGTTCCTTGAGGAAGGCCAGCAACTTGCCGATCTCGCGCAATTCGCTGACCGACTCGGCGCCCATGCCAAAGGCCACGCGCTCGGGCGTACCGAACAGGTTGCCAAGCACCGGGATATCAAAGCCGGTCGGGTTCTCGAACAGCAGCGCCGGGCCCTTGTTGCGCAGGGTACGGTCGCAAATCTCAGTCATTTCCAGCACCGGGGAAATCGGCATCTGGATACGTTTCAACTCTCCGCGCTGCTCAAGTTGCTGCACGAAATCCCGAAGATCCTTGAATTTCATTAACCATGCCACCCGTAAAATAGGCGTACATCCTACCTGCTATGGCGGCCGCTGGCAGCTTATCGCGGTGCATTTGGGTACAGAGAATGCTTAAAAAACCGGCACAAAAAAAATGGCGCCCCTGAGGGCGCCATTCTTTCGGACCTGAAGCGTCGTATTACTTACGTTTCATCGACAAGAAGAACTCGTCGTTGGTCTTGGTGGTTTTCAGCTTGTCGACCAGGAACTCGATGGCAGCGACTTCGTCCATCGGGTGCAGCAGCTTGCGCAGGATCCACATGCGCTGCAGTTCGTCGTCGGCGGTCAGCAACTCTTCACGGCGGGTGCCGGAACGGTTGATGTTGATCGCCGGGAACACGCGTTTTTCCGCGATGCGACGGTCCAGGGGCAGTTCCATGTTGCCAGTACCCTTGAACTCTTCGTAGATCACTTCGTCCATCTTCGAACCGGTTTCAACCAGTGCGGTGGCGATAATGGTCAGCGAGCCGCCTTCTTCGATGTTCCGCGCAGCACCGAAGAAACGCTTCGGTTTCTCCAGGGCGTGGGCATCGACACCACCGGTCAATACCTTGCCGGAGCTCGGGATCACGGTGTTGTAGGCACGGGCCAAACGGGTGATGGAGTCGAGCAGGATCACCACGTCCTTCTTGTGTTCGACCAGGCGCTTGGCCTTCTCGATCACCATTTCGGCAACCTGCACGTGGCGGGTTGGCGGCTCATCGAACGTGGAGGCAACCACTTCGCCGCGCACGGTGCGCTGCATTTCGGTCACTTCTTCCGGACGCTCATCGATCAACAGCACGATCAGGTGAACTTCAGGATTGTTACGCGCGATGTTCGCTGCAATGTTCTGCAGCATGATGGTCTTACCGGCTTTCGGCGGTGCGACGATCAGGCCACGCTGGCCTTTGCCGATCGGGGCGCACAGGTCGATCACACGACCGGTCAAGTCTTCGGTGGAACCGTTACCGGCTTCCATCTTCATGCGCACGGTCGGGAACAGCGGCGTCAGGTTCTCGAAGAGAATCTTGTTTTTCGCGTTCTCGGGACGATCGAAGTTGATCGTGTCGACCTTGAGCAGGGCGAAATAACGCTCGCCTTCCTTCGGAGGGCGGATCTTGCCAACGATGGTGTCACCGGTGCGCAAGTTGAAGCGACGGATCTGGCTCGGCGAGACGTAGATATCGTCTGGGCCGGCAAGATAGGAGGCGTCAGCAGAGCGGAGGAAGCCGAAGCCGTCCTGGAGAATCTCCAGCACGCCATCACCGGAGATTTCCTCGCCGCTTTTCGCGTGCTTTTTCAGCAGGGAGAAAATCACGTCCTGCTTGCGCGAACGGGCCATATTTTCTATGCCCATTTCTTCGGCCAGCTGGAGCAGGTCGGTAATCGGCTTTTGCTTGAGTTCAGTCAGATTCATATAGGAATGACGTAATCATTTATGGAGGGGGGAAATTAAGCTTTTGGCTTAATGAGGCCGCGCCGCGGAGAAGGCGACAGGATCGCGTACTAATCGAAAAGGAGTGCGTCGGCGACGGCATGCAGGGGGCAGTGGAGAAACCAGTGCGGGGCCGAATGTACCACCTGAGTTTCGGAGCGTCTAGCCCTGTTTCACGAAAAAGCCCCGCTAATTTGCGGGGCTTTTTTGACGACGCTTAGATGTTCGCGTCGAGGAAAGCTTGCAGCTGAGACTTCGACAGCGCGCCTACTTTGGTCGCTTCGACGTTGCCGTTCTTGAACAGCATCAGGGTCGGGATACCACGCACGCCGTGCTTGGCCGGGGTTTCCTGGTTGTCGTCGATGTTCAGCTTGGCAATGGTCAGCTTGCCTTCGTAGGTGGTCGCAATGTCGTCCAGGACTGGAGCGATCATTTTGCAAGGGCCACACCATTCAGCCCAGTAGTCAACCAGCACCGGGCCAGCAGCCTTGAGTACTTCGGCCTCAAAGGTCGCGTCGGTGACGTGCTTGATAAGATCGTTGCTCATGGATGTCTCCGGATTGTAAGCAAAAAAAACGTGGCCCATCATAGCCGCCCTTCCCCCGTTCAGGAAGCCGCCTCTGATTGAGTCTTGCTATGGTGGTGCATGAGTTTGGGTATAGCCCAACTCACGGCCTGACGGGAGTCACGAAGGCAATGCCGGTGCGCAACGCCGCGTTGCGCACGTGCTCCTGCATGGTTTTCTGCGCCGCTGCACTGGCCCGCCGGGCCAGGGCACGCAGGATCCGGCGGTGCTCCTGCCAGGTTTCCATCGCCCGCTCCGGCCGGATGAACGGTAGCTTCTGGCTCTCCAGGAACACCTCGGCACTGGCACTCAGGATGCTCACCATCGCCTGATTACCGCTGGCCAGCAGGATGCGCTGGTGGAATTCGAAGTCCAGCCGTGCGGCCGCCTCGAAGTCGCCGGTCTTGAGTACCTTGCGCATGGCCTCGACGTTGTCTTGCAGGCTGTCCAGCTCATCGAGGGTCAGCGTCACCGCCGCCAACCCCGCCGCAAACCCTTCCAGCGCATAGCGCAACTGGAAGATATCCAGTGGCGTGGCCTGGGCCGCGAAGGGCCAGGCAAACCCCGGCGACTCCTCGGCGGCCTGCACGAACACACCCTTTCCAGGCTGCACACTGACCACACCCAACGCGCTGAGGGACGACAACGCCTCGCGCAACGACGCCCTGCTCACCCCCAACTGCACCGCCAGATCCCGTTGCGACGGCAAGGCATCGCCCGGCCCGAAGCCTTGCTCCTTGATCAGTTTGCGGATGGCCTGCAGGGCCGCTTCCGGTACGGCTTGGGCGATGGAATTCATAGAAAACTCAAGGTTCCAGACAACTGAGCGGCTAGTTGTAAAGCTATTCGCGGCCGACGGCAAGCCACGCCCCAAAGGGGCTCGCGAGGTTTTGCCGGCGCTCGAAAAGGGTGCGAAAACCGTTGCAACTGTTCAGACCAGTAAGACCACCGCAACTCAACAAATCCCTGGCTTGCAGGCGTTCTTCAGGGTGATGGCATGGGCTGTGCACTGAGCAAATCCAGAAAATTCCTTCGCCCTTCTCGGAGAGTTGCCATGACCAAGCGCTACAGCGCCCTGCTTACTGCCCTGTTTGCCAGCCTGATGCTGGGCCAGGCACCCGCCCAGGCCAACGGTCTGGACGACATCGTCGCCCGTGGCACCCTCAAGGTCGCCGTGCCTCAGGACTTTCCGCCGTTCGGTTCGGTCGGCCCCGACATGAAGCCTCGTGGCCTGGACATCGACACCGCCAAGCTGCTGGCCGACCAGCTCAAGGTCAAGCTGGAACTCACCCCAGTCAACAGCACCAACCGCATTCCCTTCCTTACCACCGGCAAGGTCGACTTGGTGATCTCCAGCCTGGGCAAGAACGCCGAGCGGGAAAAGGTCATCGACTTCTCCAAGGCCTATGCACCGTTCTACCTGGCCGTGTTCGGCCCGCCTGAAGCAGCCATCAGCAGCACCGACGACCTCAAGGGCAAGACCATCAGCGTGACCCGTGGCGCCATTGAAGACATCGAGCTGACCGCCGTGGCGCCCAAGGAAGCCACGATCAAGCGTTTCGAAGACAACAACTCGACCATCGCCGCCTACTTGGCGGGCCAGGTCGACCTGATCGCGAGCGGCAACGTGGTGATGGTGGCGATCAGCGAACGCAACCCCAAACGCGTGCCGGCGCTGAAAGTGAAGCTCAAGGACTCGCCGGTGTACGTGGGCGTGAACAAGAACGAGCCGGCGCTGCTGGAGAAGGTCAACCAGATCCTGGTCGCGGCCAAGGCCAATGGCAGCCTGGAGAAAAACGCACTGCAATGGCTGAAAGAGCCACTGCCCGCCGATCTCTGAAGCGACGGAGCTGACTCATGGCGTATCAATTTGACTTCGTGCCGGTGCTGGCCAATACCGACCTGCTGTTGCGCGGCGCGCTGTTCACCCTTGAGCTGACGGCCATCGGCGCCCTCCTCGGCGTGGCCCTGGGCACCGTCGGCGCCGTGGTGCGGGCGTGGAAGATCCAGCCGTTTGCGTGGATCTTCGGTGTGTATGTCGAGTTGATCCGCAACACGCCGTTCCTGGTGCAGCTGTTCTTCATCTTCTTCGGCCTGCCGTCTTTGGGGCTGAAGATCACCGAATGGCAAGCGGCGGTGCTGGCGATGGTGATCAACCTGGGCGCCTACTCCACGGAAATCATCCGCGCCGGCATTCAAGCCATCCCGCGCGGACAACTGGAAGCCGCCGCCGCGCTGGCGATGACACGCTTCGAAGCCTTCCGCCACGTAGTGCTGCTGCCGGCGCTGGGCAAGGTGTGGCCGGCATTGAGCAGCCAGATCATCATCGTGATGCTCGGTTCGGCGGTGTGTTCGCAGATCGCCACCGAAGAGTTGAGTTTTGCCGCCAACTTTATCCAGTCGCGCAACTTCCGTGCGTTCGAAACCTATGCCCTGACCACGTTGGTGTACTTGTGCATGGCGCTGATGATTCGCCAGTTGCTCAACTGGATCGGCCGCCGCTTCGTGATGAGGAACAGCCGATGAGTGATTTTTCATTCTGGGACATCGTGCGCAACCTGCTCACGGGTCTGCAATGGACGCTGTTGCTGTCGCTGGTGGCGTTCATCGGTGGAGGCGTGATCGGTTTGCTGGTGATGACGATGCGCATCAGCCGCAAGGCCTTCCCGCGCAACCTGGCGCGCACCTATATCGAACTGTTCCAAGGCACGCCGCTGTTAATGCAGCTGTTCCTGGTGTTTTTCGGCATTGCCCTGCTCGGTGTGGATATCTCGCCCTGGCTGGCGGCGGCGATTGCCCTGACCTTGTTCACCAGCGCCTACCTCGCCGAAATCTGGCGCGGCTGTGTCGATTCCATCGCCCACGGCCAATGGGAAGCTTCGGCCAGCCTTGCACTTAACCCGCTTGAGCAACTGCGCTACGTGATCCTACCCCAAGCGCTGCGGATTGCCGTCGCGCCCACCGTGGGGTTTTCGGTGCAGGTGGTCAAAGGCACCGCCGTGACCTCGATCATCGGCTTCACCGAACTGACCAAGACCGGCGGCATGCTCGCCAACGCCACCTTCGAGCCCTTCATGGTCTACGGCTTGGTGGCCCTTGGTTACTTTTTGCTCTGCTACCCCTTGTCCCTCAGTGCGCGCTACCTGGAAAGGAGACTGCATGCCTCTGCTTAGAATTTCCGCCCTGCATAAGTATTACGGCGATCACCATGTACTCAAGGGCATCGACCTGAGCGTTGAAGAAGGCCAGGTGGTGGCGATCATCGGCCGCAGCGGTTCGGGCAAATCCACCTTGCTGCGCACCCTCAATGGCCTGGAGTCGATCAACGACGGCGTGATCGAAGTCGATGGCGAATACCTTGATGCCGCCCGTGCCGACCTGCGCAGCCTGCGGCAGAAAGTCGGCATGGTGTTCCAGCAGTTCAACCTGTTCCCGCACCTGACGGTGGGCGAGAACGTCATGCTTGCGCCGCAGGTTGTGCAAAAAGTGCCGAAGGCCAAGGCGGCTCAATTGGCCAGGCAAATGCTGGAGCGCGTCGGGCTGGGTGAAAAGTTCGATGCCTTCCCCGATCGCCTGTCTGGCGGCCAGCAACAACGCGTGGCGATTGCACGCGCCTTGGCTATGTCGCCCAAGGTGCTGTTGTGCGATGAAATCACCTCGGCCCTCGACCCGGAACTGGTCAATGAAGTGCTCAGCGTGGTGCGCCAACTGGCCAAGGACGGCATGACCCTGATCATGGTGACCCACGAAATGCGCTTCGCCCGTGAAGTCGGCGACAAGCTGGTGTTCATGCACCAGGGCAAGGTGCACGAGGTGGGCGATCCCAAGGTGTTGTTTGCCAACCCGCAGACCGCCGAGCTGGCCAACTTTATCGGCTCTACGGAACAGCCGGGCTGACCATTTCGAATTGGCCACGCCCCTCCAGCAGCACCTCCCGACGTACCGAGAGGGCATCGGCCGGCAATTGAACCGCTATTTCCACCTGGGCCGTCAGCCGACGGCCCATCACCGGCGCACCGCCTGCGCTCGTCGATAACACACGCCCCGGTAACAGCTGCCCACTGGAGGCTTCATCGGGCTGCCACGATACCGGCCTGCCGTCGACCTGGGCCTGCCTCAGGTTCAAGGTAAAACGTCCTTGCCGACCAAACTGGAAGCCTTGGGCATCGGCGGCTACACCGCTGAAGCGCAGCGCCATCGCCGAAGGGTCCGTGCAAAGCACACTCAAATGCAGCGTGCGTGGCGTGTCCAGCGTCATTGTCGCCCTGCCGGACGATGCTTGCGAAGGGCGAATCACCCCATAGTCGACCCGGGGCTCGCTCAGGGTCATCCGGCAGTTTTCGGCCTGGGCCTGGCTCGTCACGAGGGCCGCCCACAACAGCCACAGGCTCTTACGCTTAGCGAACATGGCACACCACCGGTGCGCTGTCGTAGAGTTTGTCATCGTCGGGCTCTTGCTCCGGGTTGACTTGCAGCACGCAGGATTTGGAGTCCGGCAGTGAAACCTTCAGGGTTTGCGGCCCATCGATATTGCTCAGGAAAATCATGCCCTCACCCACTACGCTGGTTACAAAGCTGTTGCCTTCGCCGAACACCGCGGCACCTTGCGGCAGTGGTCGGCCCTCTTCGTCCTGGGCTTCAAGCAACAGACGACGGACTTTCACCACATCAAAATTGAGAATATTGACCGACCCCCGACCGGCAGCGAGCACCTTGGTGCCGTTTTTCAAGTCGACGCGCTTGGGCAACGACTGGGTCTGCACCTGCAGATGGTTGTTGCCGTAAGCCTGCAGCCCGGGGATCACCGCTTGGCCGCTGAAGTCGGTCCATACCGGCCCTTGGGGCGTCGAGACCTTGGCCGCTCCGATATCACCCACCGAGACGATGCCAAAAGTGTCCTGCACCGCATACGGCGAGAAGGTCACGCCGTGCTCATGGGCCACGATGCCACCTTGCAGTTGCCCGGAATAGTTGGTGTTCGACGGATCACGGTCGATGCCCAAGCTCACGCGGGTATACAGCGGCAAGACGTCCACACGACCGCGCACGCTTTGCTCTCGCTCTTTCACATCCCGATCAACCCCGACTTCGTAATTCACATAGTCGTTGACCCGCTCGCTGAGGGCGGTGCCGGCATCCAGCCGGTCACCTCGACGACTGACGTAAGAACTCACACTCCGATCAGCCCCCAAGGGCACCGTGACCTGCAGCCTGACAGACGTGCCTTCGTCCAGCCGCTCATCGCGGCGGCCGCCTCGAACCGGCTCCAAGCGCCGAGGCTCGGTCGCCCCTACCTGAGCGTCGGCGATCAGTGCGACACCCACGCCGTTGAACGTGTTGTTCCACGAGGCAAAAAGGTGATCGCTGGATTGCCCGTCAAATTGCGAGCTACGGGTGAAACCGAGGGAGAAACCACCCAGGGACGGGGCCGCCCAGTTCAAACCTGCCGTGTACTGGCGCTTGAAACGCGCATCGAGGTTGTACCCCCGTGACGCCTGGCCCGCATCCAGTACCTCCCGGTAGCCGCGGCTCTGTGCCGAGGCACTCAGGTTGATATCCAGGTTGGCAAATAACGGCGTCCCCAAGGACAGCGTGCTACGCGCGCCGGACACCTCATCTTGAGCATCACGGGACAGGTTATGGCGCACGCCCACGTTCACCTGATGGAAAAACACACTGCTCAGGGAGCCGCCTGCCGACTGGTACTCGTCGGTACTCAGCAAACCGAAACCCAGCGACGAGCGCTGGCCCAGCCCCCACGTGCCGCTACCCATGGCGACCACCGGGGAATCCTGGTTGTCGATGGCCGTTTCACGCACCTTGCCAAGGGAAAAATAGTACCCTGGCGCCACCGGAACCCCACCACGGAAGGACGCAGCGGGCACCACGAAACTGCGCTTTGCCCCACGCACGTCAATCACGCTCACGTCGAGGTCGCTGGTGCTGTTCAGCAAGGGCAAACCGGTCAGTCTGAACGGGCCTTCCGGCACCAGCGTAGAGTGGATCAATGCGCCCGACTGACGGACTTCGACGCGTGACTGGCTTTGAGCCAGTCCTTCAACCACGACATTGCTGTCGCCCCCACCGGTGCGCTGCTGGCCATCCGGGAAGAACTGCAAGCCCGTCAGTTGTACACCGCCAAAGATAGGGTTGTTGCTGGAAATCTGCCCCATCTGGAAGGTCGACTGCAACGACGCGATATCACGCTGGGCATAGGCGTTCACCTGTTCGGTGCGCGACCTGCCATTGTCGGAAACATAAAACTGGCGGCTGCGTACAATCCAATTACCCAGGTTGAATCCTGCCTCGGTATAAGCCGATACGAAGCGACTTGATCCACTGCGCGACTGGGTATCGAAACCCAATATGTCGTAGTTGAAGATGGCCGCCGCGCCACCCTGGGAAAAGTCCCCGGCCTCCCACTCCGGCGCACGCAGAGACTGGGTCGGCACAACCAACGTGACCTCATCGCTGCTGGGGCGCAGCCGCACCATGGTCGCCGGATACTCCCCAACGAAATCATGGCAAGCCTGGTCAGGGGTGATGCCCTCGCGCAACACCCTGGACGGCGTGACCAGACCGGCCTTGTCCAGCAGCGCCGGAGTGAAGCACAACTGGCCCTGGTAATCGAAACGGGCGTCAACCAACCCCAGCGGCGTACCATTGACTCGCAGTCCGACCACATGGACACCTTCGCGAAAGCGCGCTGCGCTGCGAAAGTATTCAGACACCTGCGGATCAATCCCAAGGGAATTCAACGCGACCAGATCAAAACCTTGCCCCAGCCCAACCGCTGCGCTGGTGCCTGGCAGACTCCACAGCGTCGCAAGCCCCAATAGAACTCTGGAGCGAACCAGGGAAATAGTGCTCGGCACGCTATTGGCCGATCGACGGGTATGCCTGATCTTTTTCATAGGCCCGTCAATCCGCATCAACCGTAACGGGCGCGCGGTAACTGTCCACCGTAAACCCGTAGACCGTGGCCGGCTTGATCTCCACGGCCACCACTCCCGCCACCGGGCTTGCCGACGAGAGCGTCAGCACTTCACCTGGCAGGATGTAGGTTCGCGGCAACGTTGCCACGCTTGCCTGTGGGTGCAGCTGAACTTCCATCCCCATGCGCACGACGTAAGCGCTGTTGTTGTGGACCTTCAACTGATCCCCTTCACGCTTCCATGTCAGTAGCTGCCAGGGCGCATCATGTTTGGGCAAGCCTTTGGGGTGCAGGATCAATGGCAGGCTTTGGCGCAGAGTGATACCAATGGTCGCACCGCCGGGTGCACGTGCTTCGGGAATACCTTCAAAGGACACTCGTTTCAGACGCTGGGTCTTGAGCGGTTGCTTTGCGGTACTGATAAAGCGGACAAGTTGGGTGTCGCCCGCTTCAACCCGCGTAATCGGGGGCGTTACGATCAGCAAGGGTTCCGGATCTTCGGGTAGGTTTAATATGACCGAATGAAGCAACGCAGGACCAGGGTCCGTATTTTTGACGTTAAGCGTCGCCTCACCCTCTTCTTCATTCAAAATGACAACGGTTGTCTCGGGCTGCATTCCGTCCGCTACTGCCATACCGCACAAAAAAAGGCACAAGCTTATATAGCGCAGCAACGACATCATGATTATTGATAGAGCATTCACCGATTTTCCCCACAGCCATAAAGTCGAACACCAACAAACGCACACGTTAAAACAGCCGACACTTAACAAAGGCAGGCGAGCACCGTTGCCTCATGTCGGCTATTAATGACGTACTTAGATGTAATCCACTGACAGACTGGTGCGACCATCCAGCGTCACATCACGGGTCAGGTCCAAGTCCTGGGTGCGGTTGATAACGGCTTTTACTTCAAGCGTGCCTGTAAGACTGGTGATGGATGCAGGTACCGCAGTGGTACCGCTTCGCCACGAATACTGGACAGGCGATTGGGCGACTACACCGTCACTATTCTGCCAGGACGCCCCCTGACTGCTACGCATGATAGGGCTCAGGGCGCCGCTGGACGATTGCAGGTTTTTGAGCGTAACGGAGTACCCACCGGTACGCTTGCCGTTGGCGAGGCCCAGGCCGTAGTTCTGCGCCTCGCTGAACCCGGCACCGAGGATGCCTGTCACCTTGCTGGCGGGTTGCAGGTCGGTCAGTGCCACTCGAAACTGCGCCGGCGCTTGGCCGCAATTGATGTTCAAACCCACCGTTTTCGCTACAAGTGGAGTGAACTGTGTCGGCGACAAGCTTGCGGCGGGAATTGTCTGGTAATCGACGACGCCGCTGCCGGCGAGGCTGAGGTTGCAAGCCACCGGCTTAATAGTCCCTCGTACAACCAGTTCAGCAACATTCGTTGCATGAGCCCCAATACTTGCGGCCAAGCAAAGAGCACCCATGGTCACACCAAGCATTTTCTTCATATTCAACCTGTCATCTGTAATGAGTAGGTGAATTTACGATGATCGAAAGTTTCGACCATAAATAAATAACACCACGGCGAAATTGCCGAATGACAGTCTGTGGCTTTGACACCTCGTTAATGAATCAGAGAACACGCCAATAAATGTGGGAGGCGTAAAAATAAAAAGTGGGCCAAACCTAAGTACCGAGTAGGTTTAAACTAAAATCCGATAAGCCAATAACTTCCACCGCGTAGGCAAAGTCGTAAATACTACAACTACAATCAGTCGTTAATAACTCCTACAAAGATAATCTCAACTTCTCTTTAAACTTAGAAAACCGCCCTACAGTTCCCACAAGAATCCCTCACAGACACCCGCAGAAAAATTACCGAAGCAGTACGCGTTGGCACCAAAGGTCGATCGTGGCACGATGGCTGGGTTATCGACCGAGACCCCCTTACCATGCCGCAATCCCAAGCCAAGAATCTGTCCCTGATCGCCGCCATCGACCTGGGCTCCAACAGCTTTCACATGGTCGTGGCCAAGGCCCAGAACGGCGAAATCCGCATCCTTGAGCGGCTCGGCGAGAAAGTGCAACTGGCTGCCGGCATCGACGACGAGCGCCAGCTCAATGAAGAATCCATGCAGCGCGGGCTCGATTGCCTCAAGCGATTTGCCCAGTTGATCAACGGCATGCCCCTGGGCGCCGTGCGAATCGTCGGCACCAACGCGTTGCGCGAAGCGCGCAACCGTGGCGAATTCATCCGCCGCGCCGAGGAGATTCTTGGGCATCCCGTCGAAGTCATCTCCGGTCGTGAAGAGGCCCGTCTTATCTATCTAGGCGTGTCCCACACCCTGGCCGACACCCCCGGCAAACGCCTGGTCGCCGACATCGGCGGCGGAAGTACCGAATTCATCATTGGGCAAAGATTCGAGCCTTTGTTGCGCGAAAGCCTGCAGATGGGCTGCGTCAGCTACACCCAACGCTACTTCAAGGACGGCAAGATCACCCCGGCGCGCTACGCCCAGGCCTATACGGCGGCGCGGCTGGAGATCATGAGCATCGAGCACGCCCTGCACCGCCTGACGTGGGATGAAGCCATCGGCTCGTCCGGCACCATTCGCGCCATCGGTCTGGCCCTGAAAGCCGGCGGCCATGGCACCGGCGAAGTGAATGCCGAAGGCTTGGCGTGGCTCAAGCGCAAGCTGTTCAAGCTGGGGGACGCCGAGAAAATCGACTTCGATGGCATCAAGCCCGATCGCCGCACCATTTTCCCGGCCGGCCTGGCGATTCTCGAGGCGATCTTCGACGCCCTTGAGCTGCAACGCATGGACCACTGTGACGGCGCCCTGCGCGAAGGCGTGCTTTATGACCTGCTGGGTCGCCACCATCACGAAGACGTGCGTGAGCGCACGCTCACCTCGTTGATGGAGCGTTATCACGTCGACCTGGAACAAGCCGCCCGCGTCGAGCGCAAAGCCCTGCACGCCTTCGACCAGGTGGCCGAGGACTGGGACCTGGAGGACGGCGTCTGGCGCGAGCTGCTGGGCTGGGCCGCCAAGGTGCATGAAGTAGGCCTGGACATCGCCCACTATCATTACCACAAGCACGGCGCCTACCTGATCGAGCACTCGGACCTGGCCGGTTTCTCCCGCGAAGACCAGCAAATGCTCGCGCTGTTGGTACGCGGCCATCGCCGTAACATCCCCAAGGATAAATTCGCTGAATTCGGTGATGAAGGCATCAAGCTGATCCGCCTGTGCGTGCTGCTGCGCTTTGCGATCCTGTTCCACCA
This sequence comes from Pseudomonas azotoformans, assembly GCF_001579805.1. Lineage (NCBI taxonomy): Bacteria > Pseudomonadati > Pseudomonadota > Gammaproteobacteria > Pseudomonadales > Pseudomonadaceae > Pseudomonas > Pseudomonas azotoformans. Next base: position 1,203,052 of record NZ_CP014546.1, read on the forward strand.
CATTCGTGGCACCCAGGAAATGCCCCAGGTGACCCTGCGCGCCAATGGCGACAGCCTGGATGTGGTGTTCCCGAAAGGCTGGCTGGATGAAAACCAGTTGACCCAGGCGGACTTTGCCCAGGAAGCGGAGTGGCTGACGCGGGTGGGGTTTAGCCTGAACCTGCGCTAACGCGATCTAACGAGCGGCGGGCTTGCTGTGGTGAGCGGGCTTGCCCCGCGCTGGGCTGCGAAGCAGCCCTAAAGCCAAACGCCGCATTCTGCCTGACAGAATGCGGTGTTTTTATTGGGGCGGCTTCGCCACCCAACGCGGGGCAAGCCCGCTCGCCACACAAGCCTGCTCATACAAACCGCTACTCAATTCACCGTTAGAATCGGGCTACCCAGCTTCTCCAACAACGTCGCCTGCGCACTGCGCGGGTTCTGGTTGCCAGTCGGTGTGTTGCGCACGTAGCGGCCGTCCGACTGCAGGCTCCAGCTGTGGGTGTTGTCGGTGAGGTAGCTTTCCAGCTCCTTCTTGACCCGCATGATCAGCTTCTTGCCTTCCACCGGGAAGCACGTCTCGACACGCTTATCGAGGTTGCGCTCCATCCAGTCGGCACTGGAGAGGAACATCTGCTCTTCGCCGCCGTTGAGGAAGTAGAACACCCGCGTGTGTTCCAGGAAGCGACCGATGATCGAGCGCACATGGATGTTGTGCGAAACGCCGACAATGCCCGGACGCAGGCAGCACATGCCGCGCACCACCAGGTCGATGCGTACGCCTGACTGGCTGGCCTTGTACAGCGCGCGGATGATCTTCGGATCGGTCAGCGAGTTGAACTTGGCAATGATGTGCGCCGGCTTGCCGTCGAGGGCGAACTGGGTCTCGCGGGCAATCATGTCGAGCATGCCCTTCTTGAGCGTAAACGGCGCGTGCAGCAGTTTCTTCATGCGCAAGGTCTTGCCCATGCCGATCAACTGGCTGAACAACTTGCCGACGTCTTCGCACAGGGCGTCGTCGGAGGTCAGCAGGCTGTAGTCGGTGTAGAGCTTGGCGTTGCCGGCGTGGTAGTTGCCGGTGCCCAAGTGGGCGTAACGCACGATTTCACCGGCTTCACGGCGCAGGATCAGCATCATCTTGGCGTGGGTCTTGAAGCCGACCACGCCGTAGATCACCACTGCACCGGCCGCTTGCAGGCGGCTGGCCAGTTGCAGGTTGGATTCTTCGTCGAACCGCGCACGCAGCTCGATCACTGCCGTGACCTCCTTGCCGTTACGCGCAGCGTCGACCAAGGCATCGACGATTTCCGAGTTGGCGCCGGAACGGTACAGGGTCTGGCGTACCGCCAATACGTGCGGGTCCTTGGCGGCCTGGCGCAGCAGGTCGACCACCGGGGTGAAGGACTCAAACGGGTGCAACAGCAGGATGTCCTGCTTGCTCACCACGCTGAAAATATTCTCGCTGTTTTGCAGCAGTTTCGGGATCTGCGGCGTGAACGGCGTGTATTGCAGCTCCGGATGGCTGTCCAGGCCGGTGATGCTGAACAGGCGCGTCAGGTTGACCGGGCCGTTGACCTGGTACAACTCGGATTCGGCCAGGTTGAACTGCTTGAGCAGGTAGTCCGACAGGTGTTTCGGGCAGGTATCGGCCACTTCCAGGCGCACTGCATCGCCGTAGCGTCGCGAGAACAACTCACCACGCAGGGCGCGGGCCAAGTCTTCGACGTCTTCGGAGTCCAGCGCCAGGTCGGCGTTACGGGTCAGGCGGAACTGGTAGCAACCCTTTACCTTCATGCCCTGGAACAGGTCATCGGCGTGGGCGTGGATCATCGACGAAAGGAATACATAGTTATCGCCAGCGCCCCCCACCTCTTCCGGTACCTTGATGATGCGTGGCAACAGACGCGGGGCCGGGATGATGGCCAGGCCGGAATCGCGACCGAAGGCGTCGATACCTTCCAGCTCGACGATGAAGTTGAGGCTCTTGTTCACCAGTAACGGGAACGGGTGCGTCGGGTCGAGGCCGATCGGGGTGATGATCGGCGAGATCTCGTCACGGAAGTAACGGCGCACCCACGTCTTGATCTTGGTGGTCCAGTGACGGCGACGGATAAAGCGGACCTGGTGTTTCTCCAGTTCCGGTAACAGGATGTCGTTGAGGATCGCGTATTGGCGGTCAACATGGCCGTGCACCAGCTCGCTGATGCGCGCCAGGGCCTGGTGCGGCTGCAGGCCGTCGGCGCCAGCTTGTTCACGAGCGAAGGTGATTTGTTTCTTGAGGCCGGCGACGCGGATCTCGAAGAACTCGTCCAGGTTGCTGGAGAAGATGAGCAGGAACTTCAGCCGCTCCAGCAGCGGGTAGGACTCATCCAGCGCCTGTTCCAGCACGCGGATGTTGAATTGCAGTTGTGACAGCTCGCGGTGGATGTACAGGCTGCTGTCATCCAGGTTCGTCACCGCCGCCACCGGGGCAGGCACGGGCGGCTCGGCTACCACGGCAGGCGCGGCGGGTTCATGCTCCGGCGGGGTCTCGGTGACTTGTTCAACCACCGGGTGAGCGTCTTTTACGGCAACTTCTGAGAGTCCTTCGGTATTCATTGAATGTTCCTGTGAGGGCTATTGTTGCTCTCTAAGCAATTGGGCGGCGCGGGCGGCGAAGTAGGTCAGAATGCCATCAGCCCCGGCGCGTTTAAAGGCTGTCAGGGATTCTAGGATCACCCCTTCACTCAGCCATCCATTCTGTATTGCAGCCATGTGCATCGCGTACTCGCCGCTGACCTGATAGACAAACGTCGGCACTTTGAATTCTTCTTTGACCCGGTAAAGGATGTCCAGGTACGGCATCCCCGGCTTGACCATCACCATGTCAGCGCCTTCGGCCAGGTCGGCCGCCACTTCGTGCAGGGCTTCATGGCTGTTGGCCGGGTCCATCTGGTACGAAGCCTTGTTGGCCTTGCCCAGGTTCAACGCCGAGCCCACCGCATCGCGGAACGGGCCGTAGTAGGCGCTGGCGTACTTGGCCGAATAGGCCATGATCCGCACATTGACGTGACCGGCCAGCTCCAGGGCTTCGCGAATCGCCTGGATGCGCCCGTCCATCATGTCCGACGGTGCAACCACCTGGGCGCCAGCGGCGGCGTGGGACAAGGCTTGCTTGACCAGCGCATCGACGGTGATGTCGTTTTGAACATAGCCGTCTTCGTCCAGAATGCCATCCTGACCATGGGTGGTGAACGGGTCCAGCGCCACGTCGGTGATCACCCCAAGCTCCGGGAAGCGCTCGCGCAGGGCACGGGTGGCGCGCTGGGCGATCCCATCCGGGTTCCAGGCTTCGGCAGCATCCAGGGACTTGAGTTCAGACGGTGTGACCGGGAACAGTGCCAACGCTGGAATACCCAGCTCAACCCAACCTGCAGCTTCTTCAAGCAGCAGATCAATGGTCAAACGCTCCACACCGGGCATCGAAGCCACCGCTTCCCGACGATTTTCCCCGTCCAGCACAAACACCGGCAGGATCAGGTCGTTGGTCGTCAGTACGTTTTCACGCACTAGGCGGCGAGAAAAATCATCACGGCGATTGCGACGCAGACGGGTAGCAGGGAACAGACGATTGGCAGGGGTAAAGCTCACGACAGACTCCTGAGCCCGGGTTCACGGGCGAGCGTTGCAGTTATAAGCGGCCATTATGACGAAGGTATGACAGTTGTGCTTAAGCATGCGACCTGTAGTCGCATTCGTCATCCACGTAGGAATTGTTCACTTCGTGACACATCTCGATACTTTCATGAATCTTCGTGAAGGCGTAGGCTGCGCGTTCATTTCGCCAGCACCCCAGACCATGCTTCAACAATTTCTGCATGACTTCGGCTACTTTGCGCTCTTCCTGGGCACCTTCTTTGAAGGCGAGACCATCCTGGTCCTCGCAGGCTTCCTGGCGTTCCGTGGCTACATGGATATCAACCTGGTGGTGGTCGTTGCCTTTTTCGGCAGCTACGCCGGCGACCAGCTTTGGTATTACATGGGCCGCAAGCACGGCCGCAAGCTGTTGGCACGCAAGCCGCGCTGGCAACTGATGGGTGACAAGGCCCTGGAGCATATCCGCAAGCACCCGGATATCTGGGTGTTGAGCTTCCGCTTCGTCTACGGCTTGCGCACGGTCATGCCGGTGGCGATCGGCCTGTCCGGCTACCCACCTCTGCGCTACCTGATCCTCAACGGCATTGGTGCCGCGATCTGGGCGTTGGCGCTGGGCGCGGCGGCCTATCACTTCGGCGCGGTGCTGGAAGGTATGCTGGGCAGCATCAAGAAATACGAGCTGTGGGTGTTGGGCGCGTTGCTGCTACTGGGCTTCGGCCTGTGGCTGCGCCGCCGCATCAAGAATGCACGCATCGCCCGCGAGGCCTGCGCCGAGGCCAAGGCCCGGCTCGCCGCCGAGCCGGTCCCGGTCGAAACGCCTAAGACACCAGTCGAGTAAAACGGCTCCTGCAGCAGTAGAGGCCGATCACGCTGAGCAGGCTGTAGCTCAGCAGGCCCAGCCAGCCCAGGTTGCTGGCGGGCCATAGCCCAACCAGCGGCGCCAGCCACACCAGCGGCACATTCAGCACCAGCCGCGAAAGCTCGGCCTTCAACGCCCACGGGCGATTCTCCAGGGCCACCCCCAAGGTAAACAACCCCAGCGCCATGGCACTCCACCCTAGGATCAGCGCCGCCGTGGGCAAGCCTTCGCCGAAATTCATCAAATAGCTGCCAAAACCAACATACGCCGCAAATTGCAGGGCGATGTAGACCTGCTGGCGAACATCCAGCGGCACTTCAAATTTACGGAACTGGGTCAGGTCATGCTTGGCCAACGGGTACTTGGCCTTCACGTCCGCCGGGCGCCAGCCAGTGCGCATGAACCAGATGCGCAGCTTGTCCCACCAGCACTCGGTACGCCGCGCATCACTCCACAACTGCGCATAAAACTGCAGGTTGGCCCACAACGGATTCCAACTGGCCAAGGGCGTAGTCACACCGAAAATCACCGGTTCGTTGTCATCTTCCTCTTGGAAGGTGCCGAACAGCCGGTCCCAAATAATGAACACCCCGCCGTAGTTGCGATCCATGTAGAGAGCGTTCTGCGCATGGTGAGCCCGATGATTGGACGGCGTGACGAAAAACCATTCATACCAGCCAAGCTTCGGCACATGCCGGGTGTGCACCCAGAATTGATAGAGCAGGTTGAGCGACGCCACGCTGATAAACACCACCAATGGCACGCCAAGGACCGCCAGGGGCAGGTAGAAGATCCAGCTCAGCAGGAAGCCGGTGCTGGTCTGGCGCAGGGCGGTGCTGAGGTTGTAGTCCTCGCTCTGGTGATGCACCGAGTGCGCGGCCCACAGGATATTGCGTTCATGGCCCATACGGTGCAGCCAGTAGTAGCAGAAGTCGTAGAACACAAAGGCGAATGCCCAGGTCCAGACGCTTTGGGCCGGCAGATCAATCAATGCAAGATGTTTGAGGGCGAACGCGTAGGTCAAAATCCCTACACCCTTGGTCAACAGCCCTGTGGTGGTGGACAGCACACCGGTGCTGAGGCTGTTGATGACATCCGCCACCCGGTAGTTGCGCTCGCCGCGCCAGCGGTCGGCGAGCAGCTCCACCACGATCAAGGCAATGAAAAACGGTACCGCGTAAGGCACGAAGTCCATGGTCTGGTCCGGTCTATTTTTGTTACATCAAGATTAGGTGCAGCGACGCGAGATCCCATTGGCAACAGATGACAAATTAGTAGACATTTAATGCCAAGACCCCAGGAGAAATGCCCATGAGCAAAAAGATTGCAGTGATCCTTTCCGGCTGCGGCGTGTACGACGGCGCAGAGATCCACGAAAGCGTGATCACCTTGCTGCGCCTGGACCAGCGCGGCGCTCAGGTCCAATGTTTTGCCCCCAACATCGCGCAGTTGCATGTAATCAACCACCTCACCGGCGAAGAAATGCCCGAGTCGCGCAATGTGCTGGTGGAGTCGGCCCGAATTGCCCGCGGTGAGGTCAAAGACATCCGCGAAGCCAATGCCGAAGACTTCGATGCGCTGATCGTGCCCGGCGGGTTTGGCGCGGCGAAGAACCTGTCGAACTTTGCCGTGGAAGGCGCCGGCTGCAGCGTCAACCCACAGGTGCTGGAACTGGCCGAGGCCTTTGCCGAAGCGGGCAAACCGGTGGGGCTGATCTGTATTTCACCGGCCCTGGCGGCGAAAATCTACGGCCCGGGCGTGACCTGCACCATTGGCAACTGTGCCGACACGGCTGCAGCGCTGGACAAGATGGGCGCCACCCACCAGGAGTGCACGGTGGAAGATATCGTCGAGGACAAGGCGCGAAAGTTGGTGAGCACACCGGCCTATATGCTCGGCAAGAACATCAGCGAGGTCGCTTCGGGGATCAACAAGCTGGTGGACCGGGTGTTGGAGTTGACCCACGAAAACGACTGAACACCTGTGGTGGCAAGGGAGCTTCTGTGGCGAGGGAGCTTGCTCCCGCTGGAGTGCGAAGCGCTCCCAAGATTTTGGGGCCGCTACGCAGCCCAACGGGAGCAAGCTCCCTCGCCACAGGTCAGGGTTGGCGCATCAAGCGAGTGAGAATGCGATCCAGGGCATTCGCAAACGCCTGCTTTTCCTTCTCGCCATGGGGCGGTGGCCCACCGCCCATCTGGCCTTGCTCCCGCAAATCAGTGAAGAGGTTACGCACCGCCAGGCGTTCGCTCATGTTCGCCGGGCTGAACTCCTTGCCCCGTGGATCGAGGGCGGTGACGCCCTTTTTCACCAGACGGTCGGCCAACGGCACATCGCTGCAGATCACCAACTCGCCCGGCACCGCGTGCTCCACCAGGTAGTCGTCCGCCGCATCCGGGCCGCTGGGCACCACGATCAGCTTCACACACGCGAAGCTCGGCTTGATCTGGCTCTGCCCGGCCACCAGCACCACCTCGAACTGACGCTTGAGGGCGAATTTCACCACCTGGTCCTTGGCTGCCCGAGGGCAGGCGTCGGCATCGATCCACACGCGCATGTCAGGCTGCCACTCGGCGCTTCTCGGCCAGGCGGCTGCGGCCATACAGCACCACAATCGCCAGGATCGCCACGGCCTGTGCACTCAGTGAGTACGCATCGGCGTGGATGCCCAGCCAGTCGAAGTCAAAGAACGCCACCGGCCGCGTGCCGAAGATACCGGCTTCCTGCAACGCCTTCACGCCATGCCCGGCGAACACCACCGACAACGCACACAGCAACGCCGCGTTGATCCCGAAAAACAACGCCAGCGGCAGCTTCGCCGAACCGCGCAGGATCACCCACGCCAGGCCCACCAACAGCACCAGAGCCGTGGCGCCACCCGCCAGCACCGCGTTGTGCCCGGCCGGGCCGGCTTGCAGCCACAGGGTTTCGTAGAACAGGATCACTTCAAACAGCTCGCGGTACACCGAGAAGAACGCCAGCATCGCAAAGCCGAACCGACCGCCGCCGCCCACCAGGCTGCTCTTGATGTAGTCCTGCCAAGCGGCGGCGTGGCGCCGGTCGTGCATCCACACGCCGAGCCACAGCACCATCACACTGGCGAACAGCGCCGTGCAGCCTTCCAGCAGTTCGCGCTGCGCACCACTTACGTCAATCACATACGCGGCCAACGCCCAGGTCGCCAGACCCGCCAGCAACGCCAGGCCCCAACCCACGTTGACGCTGCGCACTGCCGACTGCTGGCCTGTGTTACGCAGGAACGCGAGGATCGCAGCAAGCACCAAGATGGCTTCCAGGCCTTCACGCAGCAGGATCAGCAAGCCGGAGATGTAACTCAGCGACCAGCTCAGGCCATCACTGCCCAGCAAGCCAGCGGATTCGGTGAGCTTGCCTTTGGCCAGATCCAGGCGTTGCTGCACTTGCTCGACCGGCAAACCGTCCTGCAACGACTGCCGATAGGCCATCAGCGCCTTCTCGGTGTCTTTGCGCACGTTGGCGTCGACGTTATCCAGCGAGCTTTCCACCAGCTCAAAGCCTTCCAGGTACGCGGCTACCGACAGGTCGTAGGCCTGCTCGTGGTCGCCGTTACGGAATGCGGCCAGGCTCTTGTCCAGGGTGGTGGAGGTGTAGTCGAGCAGCTGCGCCGGGCCACGCTTGACCTGCGGCGGTTGCGCACGCTGGGCACGGAATGTCGTGGCGGCAGCTTCACCGTTGGCGGCCAGGACTTCGTTCGGCGTCTGGCGGGCCAGGTCGGCGAGGTTGAACGGTTGCTCGCTTTTCGCGGCGGCCGGGTCTGCGGTGAAACCGGCGATATAGGTGGCCAGGTCCCAGCGCTGACGGTCGTCCAGTTGGTCGGCGAAGGACGGCATGTCGGTGCCTTCGACGCCAAGGCCGAGGGTGTTGTAGATCGCATAGAGGCTCAAGCGGTCCAGGCGCACAGGGTCGCGCAGATTGGCCGGTGGCGGCGTCATGCCGACGCTGGCCGGGCCATCACCGGCGCCCGCCGTGCCGTGGCACACCGAGCAATGCTGGGCGTAGAGCGGTGCGCCGCGGGTTGGATCAGGGGTGATTGCCGGAGCCTGGCTGACTTCATAGGCCACGGCCAGTTGGGCACCTAATTGCCGGGCTTGCCGAGCAACCGTTGCGCCGTCCTGATGGGCGGTTACCGCCGCTAACAGTTCATCGACACCTTTGACCAACGCCGCGCGATCCGGGCGCTGAGGCAACTCTGCCACCAACCCTTGCAACACGCCGAGAAACTCCACCTGTTCGCGGTATTCGGATTCATCGATAACCTTGCCCGCCTCCACCGTCGGTGGATAGTCAGCGCCAATGTAGTCGAGCAAATGCAGGGCTTGCGGGGCGCCCTCGGCAGTTGCGGCCAACAGGTTGACGCTGCACGACATCAACGCCGGCAACAGTAGCCAGGCGAGAAAACGGAAGGGGGCAGTCATGAACGAATCTCAAATGGAAATACGAAGTAACACATTGTTAAGCCTTAAAGGGTTTGACTCAAGGCGTAAGTGATTTTGTGTTCTTAGAGGCGGGGAATTTTAGGAACGGGTGGTGGCGTTTTTTGTGGGCAAATAGCCATTGTTTTGCCAGTAATGGTGCTTATAATGCCGCGCCCTGTTAGTGCGAAAGGGAATTTCGTTCCTTGTTTTTATGAGGAATGACCACATCGGTTGACACTTTCAGGGAAGAAGTTTGCATGGCATTTCGCGCTTTACCTTTTCTTGCGCTCTCGGCGGTGACGTTGTTGTCGGGCTGTTCGATGTTTCGCAGCTATGACACCGAGTTGCAGGCGACCAATCAGCAGTTGGCCAGCGGGAATGTCGACGCGGCGTTGACGCTGTTGGAGAAGAACAACAGCGGTGAAGACAAGGACTTGCTCTATTTCTTCGAGAAGGGTGAGTTGCTGCGGGCCAAGGGTGATTTGACGGGGAGCCAGACCGCCTGGCGCAGTGCTGATCTGCAAGTCTACAAATGGGAAGAGGCGGTCAAGTTCGACAGCGCCAAGTACCTGGCCCAGTTCGGCAGTTTCCTCGCCAACGACAAGGTGCGGCGCTACGAAGGCTATGACTACGAAAAAGTCATGCTGACCACGCAGATGGCGCTGAACCTGCTGGCCTTGAACGACTTCGACGGCGCACGCACCGAGATCAAGAAGACCCACGAACGCGAAGCGGTGATCGCGGAACTGCGGGATAAGGAATACCTCAAGCGCGAGGACGAAGCCGAGCGTGAAGGCGTGACCACCCAGATGAAAGACCTGCGCGGCTACCCGGTGGCAGCCCTCGACGCGCCGGAAGTGGTCGGTCTGAAGAACAGTTACCAGAGTGCGTTCAGCCATTACCTGGCCGGCTTCGTCTACGAAGCCCTGGGCGAGAAGGACCTGGCCGCGCCTGGCTATCGCAAGGCGGCCGAGTTGCGCCCCAATACCCCCTTGCTGGAACAGGCCCTGCTGGATCTGGACAAATCCAAGGTCGGTGTCGATGAAACCGACGTGCTGATCGTGGTGCAAAGTGGCCTGGCGCCGGCCCGCGACTCGATTCGCCTGCCGATTCCGATCCCGATCAACGGTAACCTGGTGATCACCCCGCTGTCGTTCCCGGTGATCAAGGCCGATACGTCCACCGCGACCTTCGCCCAGATCGGTGTCGACGGCCAGCAACAGAACCTCACCGCACTCAACAGCACCACGGCCATGTCCCGCCGCGCCCTGCGCGATGACATGCCAGGGATCATCCTGCGCACCACGGTGCGTGCGGTCACCCGTGGTGTGGCGCAAAACAACCTGAACAAGACCAACCCTATGGCGGGCCTGGTGCTGGGTATCGCCTCGGCAGTCACTGAAGGTGCAGACACCCGGACCTGGCGCACCCTGCCGGACATGACCCAGGTGACGCGCCTGCGCCTCAAGCACGGCGAGCACCAGGTCAGCCTGCCCAACGCTCTGGGCGGCACGCTGGTGACGGTCAAGGCTGACCAGCGTTATCAGGTGATCACCCTGCGCGTGGTTGGCAACCAGGTATTCGCCGGTGGCCTGGCCGCCCATGTGGTGCCGAGCACCGCCACTCAGGCCATCGCCCTCAAACAACCTTAAGGAGCACGCTATGCGTCATTTCATCCTCGGCGCCCTGGCGCTGGTCCTGCTGGCCGGCTGCGCCACCCCGCCACCACCGGAGCCTGGCAGCGCCGCCAGCAAAATCGTGGTGATGGGCAAGTTCAAGGGCATCGCCGTCGGTGCCATCCGCGTTGCGCGTGAAAACGGCTTCCTGACTGCCAAGGTGCAGTTGAGCAACATCACCAGCAGTAACCAGATGATGTATTACCGCTTCGCCTGGCTGGGAGCCGACGGCTTCCCGGTGGGCGACGAAGAAACCTGGAAAGTGCTGAGCCTGTACGCCAACCAGGCGACCTTCCTGCCGGCCATCGCCAACTTGCCTCAAGCGGCGGACTTCCGCCTTGAAGTGAAGACGCCTTGAGCCGTTCCCCTTCTACGTTTCAGAGAGAATTCCCCATGCTTGCACGCTTCTCGATCCTCGCCGTGGTTGCCCTGCTGGCCAGCGGTTGCTCCAACACCTCGCCTGTACTGGGCAGCAAGAACATCAACTACGGCGACACCAAGGCCGTGGAAACGATCACCAACGAGTTCGGCTCCACCGACCTGCAGATGATCGCCGAAAGCATGACCCGCTCCCTCGCCCAGTCCGGCATCCTGCAGGGCCGCCCGGTGGTGCAGGTGTATGACGTAAAGAACAAAACCAGCGAGTACATCGATACCCGCGAGATCACCACGTCGATCAAGACCCAGCTGATGAAGACCGGCACCGCCCGCTTCGCCAGCGACAACACCGACATGCAAAGCCAGGTCGACCAGCTCAAGCTGCAGAACCAGAGCGGCCTGTACAAGAAGTCCACCGTCAGCAAGACCGGCAACATGGTCGCCGCCAAGTACCGCCTGGAAGGCTCCATCAGTTCCATCGTCAAGCGCAGCTCGGACTACAAGGACGTGTTCTACAAATTCAGCCTGCAACTGGTCGACGTCGAGAGCGGCCTGGCCGAATGGATGGACGAAAAAGAAATCCGCAAGACCACGGAGCGCTAAGCAATGCGTGCATGGATCGGCATGATCGGCCTGCTGTGCGCCTTTGGCGCCTCGGCCGCCCCGAAGATCGCGGTGACCGACCTGGCCTACGAGGCGCGGGTCGAGGAATATATCCACCAGGTGTCGGCCAGCAACAACTTCCAGGCAAGCGCCTACCACGCCAGCGGTGCGTCGAACTACAGCGAGTACGAAAGCCGTACCAGCTACATCGAACAGACCGAGCTGCGTAAATTCAGCGGCGACATCAAGGGCGAGATTCTCAAGTCGCGTCAGTTCCAGCTGGTACAGGGCACGCCCTACACCGCAGATGCCAAGGGTGACGTCTACGACGTGATCAAGCGCATCAAGGCCGGTCACTTCAAGGGCGCGGACTATGTGCTGTTCGGCACCCTGTCGGACATCGACTTCACCCAGGACATCAACGCCCTGGACCACACCAACAGCTACTCGGCCGTACTGGGCCTGACGTTGGTGGCGGATTTCAGCCTGATCAACACGCGCACCTACGAGATCACCTCGGCGTTCACCGCCATGGGTGAAGGCCAGGACACCAAGCTGGTGAACAGCCGCGATGTGCGCGTGAGCCTGAACCGGCCGCGCGTGGTGAAGGACGTGTCGAAAGCACTGGGTGAGGATGTGGCGCGGCAGTTGGCGGAGCAATTGGGGGGCGGGTATCAAGACCCGGGCAAGCCGGCGCTGCGCAACAACCTGCCAAGGGATGAAGCACCCAAAATCCTGCGTTGAACCCTGTAGGAGCCGGCTTTCCGGCTCCTACAACGGTTACGCGGTCGCGCGATGAAGGCTGGCGAGAAAGCCAGCCGCCCCAACAAACAACCCGGCAAACGTACGGTTCATACGCTTCTGTTGTTTAGGCGTACGCAACAGGCGCAATACCTTCGACGCCAACCCCGTATACCCCGCCATCACCACCATATCGACGCAGATCATCGTCGCACCCAGGATCAGGTACTGGGTCAGCAGCGGCGCCTGCGGGTTCACGAACTGCGGCAGCACCGCCAGCATGAACACCAAGGCCTTGGGGTTGCTGGCATTCACCAGGAAACCACGGAACATCATCGCCATCGGCTTGCCGATCGGGCGCACGGCCGCGTCATCGGTCATGTCCATGGGCAACGCGCGCCATTGCTTGATGGCCAGATACACCAGGTACGCGACGCCAAACCATTTGATTGCATAGAACGCGGTGGAGGATGTCGCCAGGATGGCACCCAGGCCGCATGCCACGACGGCAATCTGCATCGCCAGGCCCAGTTGCAGGCCAATCGCGTTCCAGTAACCGCGCAGGAAACCATATTGCAGGCCGCTGGACATCGAGGCGATGGCGCCAGCGCCAGGGGAAAGGGAGATGATCCAACTGGCCAGGAAAAAGGCCAGCCACGTATCGAGTGCCATTACACACCTCAAGAGGGAGTTTGCTGTTGTGCCTTAAGCTAACTCCGCCGACCAAAGGCTGGCTATAGATTTTTACAAGATGTGAATACTAGCGGTCGCCCGGAAACACATGGGTACCTGGCCAACGCCGCACCGAACGCTGGAAAAACAGGCTGTTGGGCACTTGCACCATCGCGCTGTCAGTCCCCGCTTCTGCCACTTCGATCAACGTGGTGTAGAGCAGATTGATCGCCACGACCCGGCCCTTCACCCCTGGTTTGTCGACGGTATCCACCAATTCGACGATATCGCCCAGGCGAAACGGCCCGACGGTGAAGATCAGGATGGCGCACAGCAGGTTGGACAACACCGACCACATGGCGAAGAACGCCACGGCTGCGACCGCGACAAACCCGGACAACGCCGTCCACAGCACTGTGGCGGACACACCCAGGCGGCCCAGCACGAAGATCAGCGCACTGCCCATGATCAGCCAGCGCAAGCCACCGCGCAGCGGCATCAGCAGCTGCGGCGGGAATGGGTAGCGCTCACCCAGCCGGGTCAGGCCTTTGGCGACGAAGCGCTGGGCAAGGTAACCCGCCAGCAGGATGAGCAGGATTTGCACGCCAACCCAGACGGGCTCGACCCACTGTGTCGGTATCGGCAGCTGCAACGCTTCCATCAGGACAGCGCCTCCAGCTCCGCTTGCAGGGTTTCGAGCAATTCGAGAGCTTCCATCCAGGTCTCCTCCAATTGCCCTTCACGCACCTTGAGCTTGGCCTGTTCGGCCAGCAGGTCGCGCAACTCATCCTTGCGGGCGGCCTCGTAGACGGCGCTGTCGCCCAGGCTGGCTTCGATCTTGGCCAGGCGCTCATGCACCTTGCCCAACTCGGCTTCCAGCTTGTCAGCCTCACGCTTGTGCGGCGCGAGTTGCTGACGCAACGCGGCGGCGGCTTGGCGCTGGGCCTTTTTGTCGGTCTTGTCCGGGTTGACCGGGGTGTTGCTGACCGGCGCGTTGCGCAGGCGGTAGTCCGTCAGCCAGCGCGCGTAGTCGTCCAGGTCGCCGTCGAATTCCTCGACTTTGCCGTCCGCCACCAGCAGGAAGTTATCCGTGGTGCTCTTGAGCAAATGGCGATCGTGAGACACCACCAGTACCGCGCCGCTGAACTCCTGCAGGGCCATGGTCAGCGCCAGGCGCATTTCCAGGTCCAGGTGGTTGGTCGGTTCGTCGAGCAGCAGCAGGTTCGGACGGTCCCAGGCGATCAATGCCAGGGCCAGACGGGCTTTTTCGCCGCCGGAGAAGTTCAGCACCGGCTCGTCGATGCGCGCACCACGGAAGTCGAAACCACCGAGGAAATCGCGCAGGGTTTGTTCGCGCTCGGTCGGCGCCAGGCGCTGCAGGTGCAGCAACGGGCTGGCCTTGGAATCGAGAGAGTCCAGCTGATGCTGGGCGAAGTAGCCCACCACCGTGTTCTCGCCACGGGTCAGGCGGCCGGCCAATGGCGACAGCTCACCCGACAGGTTCTTGATCAGCGTCGACTTACCCGCACCGTTAGGGCCGAGTAAACCAATGCGCGCACCCGGCGTGAGTTGCAGCTTCACTTTTTCCAGGATGGTTTTGTCGCCATAACCCAGGCGTGCATCGGAGAGATCCAGCAACGGGCTGGAGATCTTCACCGACTCGCGAAACACGAAGTCGAACGGCGAATCGACGTGGGCCGCCGACAGCTCCTCCATGCGCTCCAGTGCCTTGATCCGGCTTTGGGCCTGGCGGGCCTTGGTGGCCTGGGCCTTGAAGCGGGCAATGTAGCTTTCCATGTGCGCACGTTGCGCCTGTTGCTTCTCGAACGCCTGTTGCTGCTGGGCCAGGCGTTCGGCACGAGCACGTTCGAACGCGGTGTAGCCGCCACGGTACAGCGTGATTTTCTTCTGTTCGACGTGGGCGATGTTGTCGACCACGGCGTCGAGGAAATCCCGGTCGTGGGAAATCAGCAGCAAGGTGCCCTGGTAACTCTTGAGGAAGTCTTCCAGCCACAGGATCGCATCGAGGTCCAAGTGGTTGGTCGGTTCGTCGAGCAGCAACAGGTCCGACGGGCACATCAGGGCCTGGGCCAGGTTCAGGCGCATGCGCCAGCCGCCGGAGAAGTCCGCGACCGGACGGTCCATCTGCTCGTTGGTAAAGCCAAGGCCGGCGAGCATCTTGCGGGCGCGGGCATCGGCGGTGTAGCCGTCGGCGCTGTCGAGCTCCGAGTGCAGGCGGGCCTGGGCGGCGCCGTCCTGGGCTTTCTCGGCCTCGGCCAGGTCGTGTTGCACCTGGCGCAGGCGCAGGTCGCCATCGAGCACGTAGTCGATCGCGATGCGGTCCAGGGTGTCGATCTCCTGGCGCATATGGGCGATGCGCCAGTCGGCCGGCAGCAAGCAGTCCCCGGAATCCGGGGTCAGCTCACCCAGCAACAGGGCGAACAACGTGGATTTGCCGGCGCCGTTGGCACCGATCAGGCCGGCTTTGTGACCGGCGTGCAGGGTCAGCTCGGCGTCTTCGAGAAGACGTTGCGGGCCACGCTGTAATGTTAGGCTTTGAAGTCGGATCATAATGGCGGCGGAGTCTACCAGCTTCGTTCGCCGCTGGCTTGGGTGTGAATATGTGCGCTGACCTGTGGAGCTTTGCCCTCTCGACTTACGCCCGCCCGGGCGTGGAGGCCGCTTGCCTGCGTTTGCAGGCACAAGGGGCAGACGTGTGCCTGTTGTTGTGTGGCGCGTGGTTGGAGCAGCGTGCGGTGACAGTGACCGCCGAGCGTATACAGGCGCTGAGACAGGTCGCCAGGCCTTGGCAGACAGGCGTGATCGAACCGTTAAGACACCTACGCACTCAATGGCGCGCCATGGCACAGCAAGATAGGGATTTGGCGGGATTACGCGAACGGGTCAAGGCCCTGGAGCTGGACGCCGAACAGCAGTTGCTGGCACGTCTGGAAGCGTTGGCGCAACTGTGGCAGATGGGTGATGCGATGGGTCAGCAACGATGGCTGGAAGGACTGGCGGCTGAGGATGCCGCCAACCTTGACCACGACGCGCTGCAACAGCTGCGCGTCGTGGCCACCAACACTTAGGAAGCGCTGGTTGGGGTGGTGCTTGTCGCTACCGGGGCAGTCGTGCTGCTGGCCGGTGCAGTTGGAGCGGTGGACGCTACCGGGGCAGCCGGTGTTGCTGGCTTGGCCGGTGCTGGTTTTGCGGCAGCTGGCTTGGCAACGGCGGGCTTCGCTGCGGCTGGTTTGGCAGCTGGTTTTGCAGCAGCAGGTTTTGCAGCTGGCTTGGCGGCCGGTTTTGCAGCAGCAGGTTTTGCAGCTGGCTTGGCGGCCGGTTTCGCAGCAGCAGGTTTAGCAGCTGGCTTGGCGGCCGGTTTCGCAGCAGCAGGTTTAGCAGCTGGCTTGGCGGCCGGTTTCGCAGCAGCAGGTTTAGCCACTGGCTTAGCGGCTGGTTTTGCAGCAGCGGTTTTAGCCACTGGCTTAGCGACTGGTTTTGCAGCAGCGGTTTTAGCAGCTGGCTTGGCGGCTGGTTTTGCAGCAGCGGTTTTAGCAACTGGCTTGGCGGCTGGTTTTGCAGCAGCGGTTTTAGCAGTTGGCTTGGCGGCTGGTTTTGCAGCAGCGGTTTTAGCAGTTGGCTTGGCGGCTGGTTTTGCAGCAGCGGTTTTAGCGGCTGGCTTGGCGGCTGGTTTCGCAGCAGCGGTTTTAGCAGCTGGCTTGGCGGCTGGTTTTGCAGCAGCGGTTTTAGCAGCTGGCTTGGCGGCTGGTTTCGCAGCAGCAGTTTTGGCAGCAGGTTTTGCCGCAGCTTTAGCAGGTGCCTTTGCAGCAACAGCTTTGCTCGCTGGCTTTTTCGCCGCGCTCGCTGCAACCGCTTTTGCAGGGGTACGAGCACCCAGCACTTTAGCCACAGCTTCTTTCACACGACCAACGCCCTGGGCCAGCTTCAGGCTTTCCTGGGCATCTTTTTTCAGTTGGGAAATATAGGCGCGGGTTTCAGCTTGGCGATCCTTGAGGGCGTCCAGCAGGTCCTCAAGTTCTTTGACAGCGTCTTTGGCTTTGGCTTGTGCCTTGGCCTTGCCGGCAGTGGCGGCGTCTTGCAGTTTGGTGCGGGATTTGTGCAGCTTCTCTTGCGCTTTACCGCGTTGTTTTTCCAGCTTGGCGAGCAGTTTTTCTGCATCGGCCAGAGCTTGGGAACAAGCGCTTTCCAGATGTTCGAGCAAGCTGCCCGAAAGTTGTTGGAGTAAATGCAACGGGGTATTAACAGGCTTCTGTTTGGCCGACATGGTTTACCTCCTGGCTGACGTGGGTGCGGCTCATACTAGCCCTCTGCTCTTACCGCCGCTAGGGCATGTTGACAGTATCGTTTGCCTTGCGTTGCACCGTGTGAAAATTCTTATCGATATAACGAAAATACGCGGCACTTTTTACCCTTTCACACTGGCATAATCCGTCGCACTTTCGGCGGGAGAATGCCCATGTCGCGTTACCTTTTTCTTGTGCTGGGCTTGGCAATTTCGGTGGCCAATGCGAGCGATCAATCGTCGGCGAAAACCGTTGACCAGAATCAGCATGACCTCGCCTACAGCCTGGGCGCCAGCCTCGGCGAACGCCTGCGCCAGGAGGTTCCCGACCTGCAAATCCAGGCGCTGATCGATGGTCTCAAGCAGGCCTACCAAGGCAAACCCCTGGCGCTGGATAATGCCCGTATCGAAGCGATCCTTGCCCAACACGAAGCGCAAAACGACGCCGACGCGCAGGCGCCTCAAAGCGAAAAAGCACTCGCGGCCGAACAACAATTCCTGAGCAAAGAAAAAGCAGCAAAAGGCGTACGCGAATTGGCGGATGGGATCCTGCTGACTGAACTCACTCCCGGCACCGGTGAAAAACCCAAAGCCAGCGACCAGGTCCAAGTGAAATACGTGGGGCGGTTACCCGATGGGACAGTGTTCGACCAGAGCACACAACCACAATGGTTTCGTCTGAACAGTGTGATCAGCGGCTGGAGCAGCGCCTTGCAACAGATGCCGGTGGGAGCAAAATGGCGCCTGGTGATTCCATCGGCCCAGGCCTATGGCGCCGATGGCGCCGGCGAATTGATTGCGCCTTACACGCCACTGGTGTTCGAGATCGAATTGCTCGGCACGCGCCCTTGAGACAATAAAAAACGGTGCGTCATGCGCACCGTTTTTTGTATATCGCTATCGAGGGTCAAGCCTGGGTAGCAGACTCTTCCTTGTGAGCGTTGTGCAGCACTTCGATCAAGCAGTCTTCCAGCTCGAATCGTTCGTGCAGCAACGCGCCCAATTCTTTGAATTTATCTGCCACGCAGTTACCCGCATCACACAGGTCGGTGAACTCAAGCAGCTTTTCGGTGATGACATCGATGCGCGGGTAAAGGGTCTCAGCCAAATCCAGGCCACGCTGATCGTCGAAGGCTTCCGCCTCCTTGGTCAGTTGTTCGTAGACGCCGAAATGACCGGCTGACACGTAGTCCACCAACACACCGCAGAAATCCTGCAACGGTTCGCGGTTCTGCGCCAGTGCCTCGGGCTTGGCGCCGAGCGCATCAAAGGCCCGAACCAGTTCGTGACGTGCCTTCAGCCAGCTGTCGATCAGCTTGTGCACCCCACCCCAGCGTTCCTGAGCATTCTGACAACTTTCCAGCATGATGATCTCTCTTCCCTATAGGGGCGCTGCCGCCTGGTGCCCGCGCAACACTTCAAGGATAAAGCAGCAACCGGACAAGGCCGCATCTGACAAACGGTTTCAATAACACGTGCGGGCCAGATTATGCCCGCATGACTATGGCTTCAAGGTACGCAGGAGAGAAAGTTCATACAAGTGTTTAATCCCGTCCTACAAACTGCGACCGGCATTCAGCGCCTCGCCGGACGCAAACGCTGGCTCAACAACAGCCGTGAAAACTGCATGGCGCCGAGGATCAACATCCCGACGAAGAACAGCAGGCTCCACTCCGGCAGGCTCAAGTCGAACAGTGTCCAGTTGATCTCCACACAATCGACAGTGCCTTTGACAGTCAATTGCAGGGCCTGCCAAAACGACAGGTTTTCGATCATGTAGTGCAGGCTTGGCCAGCAGTCAGCCACCTGCTCCGGTGCGGCGTTTTGTAGCAATACCTGGCGCGCGGCGGTCATGGCGCCAAGCAACGCGAAGCCCATGCTTGCCAGCCCATACAGACAGCTCACGGAGCGCTTGGGGTTATGGATCGCGGCAACCAGATTGATCAATGTGAATGCAGCCAGGAACCCCCTTTGCACCTGACACAGGAAGCAAGGGCGCAAGGAGACACCGAATTCAAGGTAAAAGGACGCGCCCAATGTCAGCGCACCGGCCAGGAACGCAAGGAAAAACAAGGAGCGTGAAGGGGCCAAAGGCATGCTTTATCCGCATCGCGAAAGATAGGTCGCTACGGTAGAGGAAAGGCCTGACCCCTTTCAATACATGCCAGAGCAGACGATTCCGCGAGAGGGTAAGGACTTCCCGCCAGAAGATGGAAGACGTTGGGCTGTTGAGCGTCAGACATTGCCCACAAACGCTCTACAGCCAGTTTTTCCCATGGAATGAGGGGGTGGCGGCCAGTTATCTCCGGGCCGCTCCTCACCCATTTCCTACATCAAACTCGGACCGGCACAGGCAGCGGTGACGCCAGCAAACGGTTGTCCAGCAACCCAAGGCCCTCTTGGAACAGCTGGTTGCTGCGTTCAGTGTCACCCAGTTGCGCCAACAAACGCGCCAACTCGGCACAGGCCTCGGGATTACGCTGCACCTGCAGGCTGCTTTCCAGATAATCCCGCGCTTTGCCCCACAGGCTGTTTTGCAGGCACAGGCGGCCCAGCGTCAGCAACAGGCTGGCATCACCTGGATGATCCTTGAGCCAACCTTCGGCAAACTTCAACTGCTTGGCTGGATCGCTGCCACGCAACAAGCCGTAGAGTCGAATCAGATGGCTGTCGTAACCGCGCTTGATCGCGCCACGCAGCGCTTCCTCGGCCTTGGCATCGGCGCCCAACTGGCGCAGTTGCTCGGCATAAGCCAGGACCAGTTGCGGCTCCTGGCGTTGGGCGGAAGTGAGTTGCTGCCAGGCTCGCTCAAGGGACTGCAAGCCGGCCTCGCCCTGCTCTTCACGCTGGGCCGCGAGACTCAGGTTCTCGCCCCAGGCGCGACGCTCAAGCTCGGCCAGTTCACTGGCGGGCAGCACTTTATCCTTGCGCAGTTCCGGCAGCAGGCGGATCACCGACGACCAGTCGCCCCGCTGCTGATGCAGGCGCTGTAATTGACGCAAGACCTGGGCGTTGTGGGGGTGACGTTCGTGCATGGCCTGCAAGGTGGTCAGTGCGCCGTCGGTATCGCCGCGGTCCAGTTGCAGTTGCGCATGACTCAGGGCGACCGCCAGCTCGGCCTGGGGCTGGCGCTCCAGGGCGCGCTCCAGCAAACCATCGGACTCTTCGTAACGCCCCTGCTCATTCGCCGCACGGGCTGCACCGAGGTAATACAGCAGTGGCTGACGCTCGGCTTCGGCAGCACGATGCAAGTGGCGTTCGGCACTGGCCCAGCGACCTTCGGCGAGGTCCATCTGGCCCTGCTCGATGGCAATCTGCACACGACGGCTGCGGTTACGCCGCGACCACGGGTTGACCAGGCCACCGGAGGTGGTGATAAGGCTCAGCAGCACACGAATCAGGCAGATCGCCAGGCCGATTGCAAACACCGCCACCAGAGTCGCCCACACGCTCGACTCGTAATTCAGTACATGAGGGTAGGTGATCAGCACGTAGCCGGTGTGCTCCGAAATGCCAACACCTACGGCCAGCGCGATCGCAATTGCCAGCATCAGGATTACATAGAATCGCTTCATCGGTTCTACTCCTGCTTCGCCGGCGTCGCAGCCGCCTTGGCTTCGTCAGCAGACAGATGACGGCGCTCAAGATAAGCCTGCACGGCGGCCAGGCTCGCGGCCAGGTCCGGCGTCACCACTGATACCGCTTGGGGTTCAAGCTCAGTGATACGTGCCAGCATCGCCTTGCTCTGCGGGTTGTCCTGGTTGAAATTATCCTGCAGCACACCGCGGGCCTCCCCCAAGGCGCGGCTGTAGACAGCCGACTCGCCATTGAGCGCCGCCCATTGCGCCTGTTCCAGCGCCAGGCTCAGGGCCAGGCGCACTTGGTTCAAACCTTGGCCTGCCAGCAGAGGACGGACGTTGTCATCCGGGTTGAAGTCGATGCGGAAGTAACGGGAAATCTGCTCCCACCATTGGCTCCAGCGGCTTTCCGTATCAGTGGTAGGGCGTGACTCGGGAGCAGGTTCGGCCAGTTGATATTCAGGAGCGATCGCCGCCAGTTGCACGACCTGATCACGCAAGGCCGCCAATTGAAGGTACAGCCCGGTGCGGTCCGGTTGCTCGGTACTGCGCAGCGAAACAAGGCTCTTGGCCAATTGCTCGCGGGCAGCATAGGCGCCCGGATCGCTCTGCTCACGAAGAATCTCGTCGGCACCCTGGACCAAAGCCTGGGCACTGTTGATATCTTGCAGGGCAGAAAGGCGCAGGCTTGCCAGGCGAATCAAGTGCTCGGCCTCGGCCAGGCGCCAGTCTTGGCGGCTGGCTCCCAGCACGGTTTCCAGGCGCTGGCTCAGGCGCTGCTGATCACCCTGGAGCTGGGCCACCAGACGACGACGCTCCTCCAACTCATCCGCACCCGGCAACTGCGCCAGCCGCGCGGCCAGTTGTTGCTGGCTTTGCTTGAGGGACTGGGATTGATCATCGAGGGTCTGCACCTGGCCCAACTGCTGCTGGCTGCTGGCTTGCAACGCGCGGACCTGCCAGATCCCCCAACCGCCGGCGGCAACACCCGCAGCGCCGAGCAGCAGGGCGACAATTGCCAGGCCATTGCCACGGCGCGGCGCGCTGACCGGTGACTCAACCGGCGCATCAAGTGCGGGTTGGGTTTCATCTTTAGGCAAGGCTGTTTCGCTCACGTATCCGTCCTTTGCGTTTCAGAGAGTGGGAACGGGATAGCTCCGTATCGCCACTAACAAAGCCGCGGCACTCGCACCGCGACAATCCACAACTTTTTCTGCGCCAGCGGCCCGCGCCATCTCCAGGACTCGCGGGCTTGGCACGAACAACGGCAGCTGTGCCACCTGGGGCCAATCGGCTCCGGCCAGGGCTTGCAGGTGTAAAAAACCCTGCCCACTGCTGACCACCAGGCCGTTCAAGCGTTCCAACTGGATGCGTTGCATCAGTGCACCGGCCTCATAGGCCGGCAAGAAACGGCGATACAACTCCAGATAGTCGACACTAGCACCTTGTTCACGCAAACGCTCCGCCAGCAGCTCGCGACCGCCCTCACCGCGCAGGATCAACACCTGGGCATCCGGGCGGGCGATAGCCTCGCGCAACGCGGGCAATTGAAGCAAAGCCTCGCTGTCGTCGCCAGTAGGCGGATACTTAACATTCAGGCCGTGTTCGGCCAGTACCTGCGCGGTGGCCGCGCCGACACTGAACCACATCAGCTGCGGCCATGCGCGATCAAGTTGCGCCACGGCAAGGCGTGCCGCAGGCTTGCTGACGACGATCACCGCACAGTAACGCCCCAGGTCATGGAAGACAGCTTGCTGTTCAGGTGTTACGGGGAGCGGCTCAATGTCCAGCAACGGCAGGCTGCTGCTGAAAATGCCCGCGCCGGACAACGCGGCCGCCAGGGCCATCGACTCCTCGGCAGGCCGCGTCAGCAGCACGCGCCATTCGGTCACTGCGGACCGGCCTCGCCGTAGACTTTTTGCAGGATGGCACCGGCGCCCTTGTCCAGCAGCTCTTCGGCCACTTGGATACCCAGGGCTGTGGCGTCACGCTGTGGGCCACGCACCTCGGCGGTCAGCAGGGTGCCGCCGTCCGGATCACCCACCAGGCCACGCAGCCACAGGTTTTCGCCTTCAAGCACGGCGTAGCAGGCGATCGGCACCTGGCAGCCACCGTTGAGGTGTTTGTTCAGGGCTCGTTCGGCCGTGACACGGACTTCAGTGTCGTGGTGATCAAGAGGCTTGAGCAGGGCGTGGATTTCACTGTCGGCGGTGCGGCACTCAATGCCAACCGCGCCCTGCCCGCCGGCTGGCAGGCTGTCCTCGACGCTGATGGCCGAGGTGATGCGGTCTTCGAAGCCCAGGCGAATCAGGCCGGCCGCGGCAAGGATGATCGCGTCATATTCACCGGCATCCAGCTTGGCCAGTCGGGTGTTGACGTTGCCGCGCAGAAAGCGGATCTGCAAGTCCGGACGACGGGTCAGCAGTTGCGCCTGGCGACGCAGGCTGGACGTGCCGACAATGCTGCCCAAAGGCAATTCGTCCAGGGACGCGTAGGTGTTGGAAACAAATGCATCACGCGGGTCTTCGCGCTCGCAGATGCAAAACAGGCCCAGGCCTTCGGGGAAGTCCATGGGCACGTCTTTCATCGAATGCACGGCGATGTCGGCTTCGTTTTCCAGCAACGCGGTTTCCAGTTCCTTGACGAACAGTCCCTTGCCGCCGATCTTCGACAGTGGCGAGTCGAGCAGCTTGTCGCCGCGACTGACCATGGGCACCAGGGACACGGTCAGGCCAGGATGGGCCTGTTCCAGGCGTGATTTGACGTATTCGGCCTGCCACAAGGCCAGGGCGCTTTTACGGGTGGCGATGCGGATTTCGCGAGAGGACATGGATCAATCCGTACTGAATAGATACGGCAGATAATAACAGCTCAGGCAAATACGCTTTGATTTGAATCAGCAAGTGCGGGGCCTCCCTGGCCGCGTCGCACCGGGATATGAGTTGCAGGCCTCGCCACAGCCCTCGGGCTAAAGCTGCTGCATCATCTTGCGCACACCGGCTACATGCCGTCGGCTGACGATCAGTGCGTCGCCATTCAGGCCTTTCAGGAACAGCTGAAAGTGCCCCAGCGGCGTGCGTTGCAGGCGTTCGATGCGCTCGCGGGCCACCAGCGCATTGCGGTGGATACGCACGAAGCGGTCGCCGAACTCATCCTCAAGCGCCTTGAGTGGCTCATCGAGCAACACTTCGCCGCCCTGGTGGCGCAGGGTCACGTACTTGTGATCGGCGATAAAATAGACCACCTCGCCCAAGGGGATCAACTCGATACCTTTGCGGGTGCGGGCGCTGATATGGCTGCGCGGCCCATTACCACTCTGGGCTGCTGGCTGGGTCAAGGCGGCGAGTTGGACGCGGGTTGGGCGCTCGGCCTTTTTCAGGGCCTTGAGCAATGCTTCGCCAGCCACCGGTTTGGTGAGGAAGCTGACTCCACTGGCTTCCAGCGTCTCCGCGGAAAACTCATCGCCTGCTGCGCAAAACACCACCGCGGGTGGCGACTCTCGCTCGCTCAGTCGGGCGGCAACTTGCAGGCCATCAAGGCCCGGCATACGGATATCGAGCAACACCACATCCGGCTTGAGGCTGTCGATCAGCGTCAACGCCTCTTCGCCCGTGGTGGCGCTCGGTTCGAGTACTGCGTAACCCTCGAGATCACTGACCAAACGGTTCAGTCGCTCGCGGGCTTGGGGTTCGTCATCAACGATCAGGACATTCATATTGCGCTGGATTCCTGCGTGAGTCTCGCACAAGGATAGCGTAGACAGGTGCGGTGACTTGCGTCACAGCGATCCACGCTAAGACTAGCGCGAGCGGCAAAAAGTGCCCTGAGAGTGGCACCCATATTTACCCGGACCTGTTCAATAGCGCCCAAAACCTGCTGCCTTCGGGCATCGTCGTAGGGTTTGCTGATACACAATCCGAATACCCCCCTTTTTAAATGGATAGTCTGGGCTCTGACCGCATCACCCGACTTTGGTGCATTCACACACTATCAGTCCAACTGTAGACGCTCACTGAGACGACATTGCTCAATCGTCAAATATCGTTTCAATAAACCTCTGTACCCAGTCTCGTCCTGGACGCGTTCGGCGGCAAGGCACTTAGCCATCCTTTGCACAAATAAAAATGCCGACGACCCGCAGCACCGCGTCCACGGGCAACCCTGTTATTATCGCCGGCACACTTCCATGCCTCTTTATTAAGCAGATCACGAGCGAATCCATGAGCACCGACAAGACCAACCAGTCCTGGGGCGGCCGCTTCAGTGAACCCGTCGACGCCTTCGTCGCCCGCTTCACCGCCTCCGTCACCTTCGACCAGCGCCTGTACCGCCACGACATCATGGGCTCCATCGCCCACGCGACGATGCTGGCCAAGGTCGGCGTGCTGACCGACGCCGAGCGCGACAGCATCATCGACGGCCTGACCACCATCCGTGGCGAGATCGAAGCCGGCACGTTCGACTGGCGTGTCGACCTGGAAGACGTGCACATGAACATCGAGGCCCGCCTCACTGACCGCATCGGTGTGACCGGCAAGAAGCTGCACACCGGCCGTAGCCGTAACGACCAGGTGGCCACTGATATCCGCCTGTGGCTGCGTGACGAAATCGACCTGATCCTGTCCGAGATCACCCGCCTGCAAAAAGGCCTGCTTGAGCAAGCCGAGCGCGAGTCGGACACCATCATGCCGGGCTTCACTCACCTGCAGACCGCACAGCCTGTGACCTTCGGCCACCACCTGCTGGCCTGGTTCGAAATGCTCAGCCGCGACTACGAGCGTCTGGTGGACTGCCGCAAGCGCGCCAACCGCATGCCTCTGGGCAGCGCTGCGCTGGCCGGCACCACCTACCCGATCGATCGCGAATACACCGCGCAATTGCTGGGCTTCGACGCCGTGGGCGGCAACTCCCTGGATGGCGTGTCGGACCGTGACTTCGCCATCGAATTCTGCGCCGCCGCGAGCATCGCGATGATGCACCTGTCGCGCTTCTCCGAGGAGCTGGTGCTGTGGACCAGCGCGCAATTCCAGTTCATCGACCTGCCGGACCGTTTCTGCACCGGCAGCTCGATCATGCCGCAAAAGAAAAACCCCGACGTGCCCGAGTTGGTGCGTGGCAAGAGCGGCCGCGTGTTCGGCGCCTTGATGGGCCTGCTGACCCTGATGAAAGGCCAGCCTCTGGCCTACAACAAGGACAACCAGGAAGACAAAGAGCCGTTGTTCGACGCCGCCGACACCCTGCGCGACTCCTTGCGCGCGTTTGCCGACATGATCCCGGCGATCAAACCCAAGCACGCAATCATGCGTGAAGCGGCGCTGCGTGGGTTCTCTACCGCAACCGACCTGGCGGACTATCTGGTGCGCCGTGGCCTGCCGTTCCGTGACTGCCATGAAATCGTCGGCCACGCCGTGAAGTACGGCGTGGACACCGGCAAGGACCTGGCGGAAATGAGCCTGGAAGAACTGCGTCAGTTCAGCGACCAGATCGAGCAGGACGTGTTTGCCGTGCTGACCCTGGAAGGCTCGGTGAATGCCCGTAACCACGTGGGCGGGACTGCGCCGGTGCAGGTCAAGGCAGCCGTCGTACGTGGCCAGGCTTTACTGTCTAGCCGCTGATCCTTGTGGCGAGCGGGCTTGCCCCGCGTTGGGCTGCGAAGCAGCCCCAAAAACTGACACCGCGCAATGCCTGACAAAGCGCGGTGTTCTTACTTGGGGCCGCTACGCGGCCCAACGCGGGGCAAGCCCGCTCGCCACAAATGCGCGCAACTTCAAACTCTATTTTTTTGCTGCAATCATCGCCATAAACGCCGGCATCGCCGCCTCCCTGTCCGCTGCCACCTTCTGCGCATTGGGCATTGCATGCAGCCTGTCCAACAACGCCTTGGCCTTCGGCATCTCAGCCAGCCAATCCAGCCCAAACAGCTTCTCGCCCACCCCGCAGGCGAGGTTCACGCTGTACATGAAATACAAATCGGCAATCGTGAAGCTCTCCCCCGCCACATAAGGCGCAAACTTGCCGTGCCTGCCCAACGAACCAAAACCCAACAGCAATTCGGCCTTGGACTTCTCCTTGATCGCCTCCGGCACCGGCATGCCAAAAAACGCTTCGGCAAAACACGCGCGGGCAGGCAACTCGATGTACAGCTCGATTTCCCGGCACAGCGCCAGCACCTGCGCACGCTGGAACGGCTCGGCCGGCAGCAGCGCGGGCCCTTCCTGGGTGTGTTCGATGTATTCAAGGATCACGCTGGTTTCGTTGATAAAGCCCTGTTTCACGCCCAGCACCGGCACCTTGCCTCGCGGGCTCACCGCCAGGGCCTCCGGGGTTTGGCCCGCGTAAAACGGTACCTCTTCGAAAGGCAGCCCTTTCTCCAGCAGCGCCAGCTTGACCATGTTGTAGTAGTTGCTGACCGAAAATCCGTAGAGCTTGAGCATTGCGGGTGCCTCCAGGCCGGGAATGGGGTTGGCTGCAAAGAGTTATAGATCCCGGCGCCCAGCCTGACCAGCAGCATCACCGGCCTGAATGGAGTTAGACTGGCGCCCTTTCCTTGAGGAGCCTGCCATGAGCGAGCCGACCGATATCGACAACGACGAAGAAGAATTCGCCGAAACCACCCTGATCGAAGCAATCGAGAACCAGATCGAGAGCGAAAACCCGCCAGCGGCCAAGGCCACGTTCAACAAGCTGACCCTGGTGGGCTACGAGCGTGAAGAGATCCTGCAACTGATGGCCCACGTGCTGGCTGTCGAGATCGACGCGCTGCTGGAAGAGGACCGCGCCTTCAATACCGAATGGTATGAAACTGCACTGCGCGCCCTGCCGGAATTGCCGCCTGAAAAGCAATAAATCCAACACGCGGCAACACACTGGACAGTTCGGCAAAGTGCGTTCACCTTATGGCCTGCTAGCCTCTAATAAATTCTTAGAAAGTCTGGAGTCCTTATGTCGTATACCCCTGAGTTGGTTGCCGAACTGGAAATCCTTGTACTCTTCCCCTTGGACAGCACCAAAGAAGGTCTGAAAGTCCACCAGACCGCTGCGCCTACTGCTATCGCCGCCGCCAAACGCCTTCACGCGAAAGGACTTATCGACCAGCCGGACGGGGGCTACCTGACCAGCCTTGGCCGGGACGCCGCAGAGCAGGCCCAGACCCTGCTGACTATCTTGACCACTGCCACCACCAAAGAAGCCGCCTGATACCGGATACCGCCCGTGGAGTCCGCCCTTTGCGGATTCCGAGGGCGTTGCTGTGCACGTGCAAAAATTCTGACGTCAAAAACCATTTCCCTCTAAACCTCCTACGCTACTGGCTGTAAACTCCTACACGGCCGCCCACGTCGGGCCCTGCGAGCCACCGAGTTCGACATGACCCGCACCCATGAAATCCGCCCCGACCTGGACGAAGGCATCGACCGCAAGGTGCTGGCCCAGTTGCGCGCGCGGTTCATGGCCCTCAATGAAGGCCGTATGGCCCGTGCCATCGAGGGGCTGACGCCGCGCCAGCAAAGCGTGCTGAACCTGTTGCCGCTGTTTTTTCACGTCAACCATCCGTTGCTGCCGGGCTATGTGTCGGGCAGTACGCCAGCAGGCCTGTCGAATTTCGAACCGGACGCCCAAGCCCTCACCGAAGCCCAGCGCCTGACCCGTTCGTTCTCCTACAAGCCACGCCACGGCAACCCGCCGCGACCAATCCACGGCCTGTTCCTGATGGGCAGCCTGGGCACCCTGGCCCAGGCCGACCAGAGCGATATGGATGTGTGGGTGTGTCACGCCCCAGACCTGAGTGAGACCGAGCTGGCCGAGCTGCGCAAAAAGTGCCAGTTGCTGGAAGCCTGGGCCCTGAGCATGGGCGCCGAGGCGCACTTCTTTCTGATCGAGCCGACACGCTTTGTGCTGGGAGAGCGCGACACGCAACTGAGCTCCGACGACTGCGGCACCACCCAGCATTACCTGTTGCTGGATGAGTTTTACCGCACCGCCATCTGGCTGGCCGGGCGCACGCCGATCTGGTGGCTGGTGCCGGTGTATGAAGAAACCCGTTATGCCGAGTTCACCCACACACTGATTTCCAAGCGGTTTATCCGCGCCGACGAAACCCTCGACCTGGGTCACCTGGCGCGCATTCCCCCCGGCGAATTTATTGGCGCCGGGCTGTGGCAACTGTTCAAGGGCATTGAGTCGCCCTACAAATCCGTGCTCAAGCTGTTGCTGACCGAGGTCTACGCCAGCGAACACCCGAACGTGCATTGCTTGAGCCTGCGCTTCAAGCGCGCGGTGTTCGCCAACCAGATGGACCTGGATGAGCTGGACCCGTACATCGTGGTGTACCGCCGCATCGAGGAATACCTCAAGGCCCGCAACGAGCCCGAGCGTCTGGAACTGGTAAGGCGCGCGCTGTACCTGAAGGTCAACCGCAAGCTCAGCGCCGGCCAGCGTACCACCAGCTGGCAGCGCCTACTGCTGGAGCGCCTGGCCCATGAATGGGGCTGGGACCAGCGCCAATTGGCGTTGCTCGACAGCCGCAGCCAGTGGAAAGTGCGTCAGGTCGCCTCCGAGCGCCGGGCCTTGGTGAGCGAGCTCAACTACAGTTACCGCTTCCTGACCCAATTCGCCCGCACCGAACAGACCGTCAGCCTGATCAACAAACGCGACCTCAATGTGCTGGGTCGGCGCCTATACGCCGCCTTTGAACGCAAGGCCGGCAAGGTCGAGTTCATCAACCCAGGCATTGCCCCGGACCTGGCTGAAGACACCCTGACCCTGGTGCAATCGCCCAACCGCAAGGAGCCGGGCCAGCACCACTGGGGCCTGTATAACGGCAACCTTACAGCGCTGGAATGGGAACACTTCGCGCCGATCAAACGCAGCCGCGACCTGCTGGAGATGCTGACCTGGTGCCATCGCAACGGCGTGATCGATAGCAGCACGCGCCTGGCGCTGCACCCCGGCACCAGCGACATGACCGAATTCGAGCTGTTCAACCTGCTGGGCAGCCTGCAACAAACCATCGCCCTGCCCCTGTCCAGCGTGGATGAAGAGCGCCTGCTGCGCTCGGCCGTGCCGGAAGAAGTGTTGTTGCTGATCAATGTGGGCGTCGACCCGCTCAAGCATCACCGCGACCTGAATATCCTGATGACCACCGAGCGCACCGACTCTCTGAGCTATGCCGGTGTACGCGACAACCTGGTGCTGACCCTGGACCAAGTCACGCTCAATAGCTGGAACGAGGTGATGGTCAGCCGCTACGACGGCCCGCACGCGCTGCTCGACTGCCTGCGCGACTACCTCAACCAGTTGCCGTCGGACCATCTGCCACGCCTGCGGGTGCGCTGTTTCTGTCACAACCGTGCGCAATTCATTGCCCAACGCGTGGAAGAAATCTTCGACACCGCGCAGAACCTGCTGCTCGGCCAGGGCAATCACCGCTATTTGCTCCAGGTGCAGCAGCACTATCACGTCATGGAGTTGATGCCGGGCCAGGCCAACCATGTATCGCTGGCGACCCAGGATGCGCTGATCGCCTACCTCAGCGAAGAATTGGCCAGCTACAGCCCGTTGCACCTGGATGCCATGGCCCTGGAAGACCACGACCTGGCGTTGCTGCTGCCGATGGGCATGGCCGATTGCGTGCAGGTGTTCTACCGGGTCAACGAAGGCTTCGCCGAACTGTATGTATTGGATGAGTTCAACGCGCTCTGGCAGCAGCGCCTGCCGTTTCACGATGAACAGAGTCTGTTGGCGCCGTTGCAGCGTTTCTTGCAATCGATCATTTATCGCCGGGACGCGCTATCGCCGTTGGACCAGCAGGAGCCGCTGGGCGCGGTGCAGGTCTTGTATTACCAGCTATTGCCGTCAGGCAGCGGCCGCGCGCGCGGCATCGAACCTCGACCCGCACCGCTGAACCCGGCGAACAAACCGTTTTACGACGTGCAGGCGATTATCGGCAAGGCCGCACCGGGCCAGGTGGGCATTACCTTGTACTGCAATCAGCGGGAGTTTTCCGAACTGGAGTTTGGCGACCAACTGTTCGCAGTGGTCGCCCAGGAAATCGTCGGGCAACGCCGGGAGACCGAGCGTTACCGCTGCTACATCACCGATCTGGATCTGTCCGGCCTGCTCGGCGATGTGCAAAGCCCGAGCAACCTGTACCTGCGCTACAAGGCCGAGCTGGAACTGTCGCTCAATGTGGCATTGAGCGAAATTTAAAGGGGGAAGGCGCCGCCGTCTTTAGGCTGGCCTTCAACACTGAGCAGCTCCAGCTTGAGGGTCTTGCCGCCCGGTGCGGGCCAGTCGATGTGCTGGCCAACCTGCAAACCGAGCAAGGCGCTGCCCACGGGAGCCAGGATCGAGATCTTGCCTTCGTCCGCATTGGCGTCTTTCGGGTAGACCAGCGTCAGGTGGTAGTCCTTGCCGCTGCTTTGCTCACGGCAATGCACGCTGGAATTCATGGTCACGACACCCGCAGGCACTTCATCGTGGCCAACCACGTCTTCGGCGCGGTCGAGTTCGGCTTGCAGCGCTTCGACGCCGGGAGATTCGTCGCCCAAGCGGTCGATCAGTTGCTCCAGACGCTGCACGTCAAGACGGGTGAGGATGATGGACGGTGCGGTGGTCATGATTCAGGCAGACTCCTTTTTTCTGCACAAAAAAGCAAAACCCCGCCAGGAAAAGGCGGGGTTCTCACGGGCCTCGATGAGTTGAGGCGTATCCGGACACTACCACAGCGTCACAAATAAACAAGACGACCTCAGGCGCGCGCCCTGCGCTGCTCGGCCTCGGCGCAGATCACGCGGCGCCGCGCATCGTCGGCAGAGCGCCATTCACGGATGTCTTCCACGTGGCGGAAGCAGCCGAGGCAGACTTTTTGCTCGTCCAGGCGACACAAACTGATACAAGGTGACGGCACCGCCGGGCTGACATTACTGAACAGCGGCTTCGGCGGGCGGACAGGTGCAGGCTGGGTCACCATCAGATCTCGTCGAAATCCAGGTCGGCGCCGGTGTACTCGCTGACCAGGCGCGCGAGCATTTCACTCAGCAGCTCTTCACTCTTGTCGCACTGCCATTTGCCGCTTTCTTCGTCGTAGTCGAAGTGAACGCCGCCGGAACGCGCCGCCAGCCACAGCTGACGCAACGGCTCCTGGCGGCTGAAGATCAGTTGCTGGCCACTGTCGAACTTGACGGTCAGCACGCCGGCCGAGTTTTCCAGGTCCACGTCCAGGCCGCTGTCGTCGAAAATATCTTCCAGCGCCTGCTGGGTCGAATCCACCAGGTCGTGAAAACGGGCTTCGGTCAAACTCATTGTGGCAACCTCAAAAGTGTCTGGTTTTGCTCAAGCGCCGCACGATACGGGCGAGCCCCGCCGATTGCAAAGGATACCGATTTCAACACGATTGACGGTGTGAAAAATCCTCAAGCAGCGTAGTCCGCTTCCCGACTGTGTCGGCAAACCCCCGCCGGACGGGTATTCCAGCGCATAGGCAAGCTGGCGGGTGGTCGGTATACTCGGGCGCAATTAATGCATATTCAAGGATTTCGCCATGAAGCGCCTGATCTCTTCCCTTGCTGCGCTCGTCGCGGTCGCTTGCCTCGTTAGTGCCTGTGGTCAAAAAGGCCCGCTGTACCTGCCCGATGACAGCAAAGACCCGAATGAACAGGCGCAATCGTCGCAAAAGCCTTCCAAAGCGCATAAGCACGACACCTACGAATAAGGGAATCCCATGGACGCTTTTAACTACCGGGACGGCGAGCTGTTCGCGGAAGGCGTGGCGTTGTCCGCGATTGCCCAGCGCTTTGGCACCCCGACCTATGTGTATTCCCGTGCGCATATCGAAGCCCAGTACCGCTCCTTCACCGACGCCCTCGACGGCGTGCCGCACCTGGTGTGCTACGCGGTCAAGGCCAACTCCAACCTCGGCGTACTGAATGTCCTGGCGCGATTGGGCGCTGGTTTCGACATCGTCTCCCGTGGCGAGCTGGAACGCGTACTGGCCGCTGGCGGCAAGGCTGACAAGATCGTGTTCTCCGGCGTCGGCAAGACCCGCGAAGACATGCGTCGCGCCCTGGAAGTCGGCGTGCATTGCTTCAACATCGAATCCACCGACGAGCTGGAACGCCTGCAGGTCGTGGCCGCCGAGATGGGCGTTCGCGCGCCGATCTCCCTGCGCGTCAACCCGGACGTCGATGCCGGTACACACCCGTACATTTCCACCGGTCTCAAAGAGAACAAGTTCGGCATCGCCATTGCCGACGCCGAGGACGTGTACATCCGCGCCGCGCAACTGCCGAACCTGGAAGTGCTGGGTGTCGACTGCCATATCGGCTCGCAACTGACCACGCTGCCGCCGTTCCTGGATGCGCTCGACCGCCTGCTGGCGTTGATCGACCGCCTGGGTGAATGCGGCATCTACCTGCACCACATCGACCTCGGTGGTGGCGTGGGCGTGCGTTATCGCGACGAAGAGCCGCCGCTGATCGCCGATTACATCCAGGCGGTGCGCGAGCGCATCGAAGGCCGCGACCTGACGCTGATGTTCGAGCCTGGCCGCTATATCGTCGCCAATGCCGGCGTGCTGCTGACCCAGGTCGAGTACCTCAAGCACACCGAACACAAGGATTTCGCCATCGTCGATGCGGCGATGAACGACCTGATCCGCCCGGCGCTGTACCAGGCCTGGATGAATGTCACCGCCGTGACGCCTCGCGACAGCGAAGCGCGTGCCTATGACATCGTCGGCCCGATCTGCGAGACCGGCGACTTCCTGGCCAAGGATCGTCAGCTGGCCCTGGAAGAAGGCGATCTGCTGGCCGTGCATTCGGCCGGTGCCTACGGGTTTGTCATGAGTTCCAACTACAACACCCGCGGCCGTACCGCCGAGGTGCTGGTGGACGGTGATCAAGCGTTTGAAGTGCGTCGCCGCGAGACGGTAGCCGAGTTGTATGCTGGCGAAAGCCTGCTGCCGGAGTAAGCCATGCTGCTGCGTTTTACCAAGATGCACGGGCTGGGCAATGATTTCATGGTCCTCGACCTGGTCAGCCAGCACGCGCATATCCTGCCCAAGCACGCCAAACAGTGGGGCGACCGTCACACCGGCATTGGTTTCGACCAGTTGCTGATCGTCGAGGCGCCAAGCAACCCGGAGGTGGATTTCCGTTACCGGATCTTCAACTCCGACGGTTCCGAAGTGGAACAGTGCGGCAACGGTGCACGCTGCTTCGCCCGCTTTGTGCTGGACAAGCGCCTGACCGCCAAGCGCCAGATCCGCGTCGAGACCAAGAGCGGCGTGATCGAGCTGGATATCCGCAGTGACGGCCAGATCAGCGTCAACATGGGCGCGCCACGCCTGGTGCCGGCGGACATTCCGTTCCAGGCCACCGAGCAGGCCGTCAGCTATGCGCTGGACGTTGACGGCAAGACCGTCGACATCGCTGCCGTGTCCACGGGCAACCCCCATGCGGTACTGCGGGTCAACGACATCAACAACGCCCCCGTGCATGAATTGGGGCCGAAGATCGAACACCACCCGCGCTTTCCGGCGCGGGTCAACGTGGGCTTCCTGCAGGTGATCGACCGTACCCGCGCGCAACTGCGTGTGTGGGAACGCGGCGCCGGCGAAACCCAGGCCTGCGGCACCGGTGCTTGCGCCGCTGCCGTGGCCGCGATCAGCCAGGGGTGGATGGATTCACCGCTACTGATCGACCTGCCCGGCGGACGTTTGTCCATCGAGTGGGCAGGCCCTGGCCACCCGGTGATGATGACCGGGCCGGCCTCGCGCGTATACGAAGGACAGGTCCGTCTATGAGTGAGCCAAGCCAATGACCGATAAGCCTCAAGTACCCGCACACGCAACCCCGAGCGACAGCCTGGAGGCCGCTGCTGTCGCGGCGTACCTTGAGGCTAATCCGGAGTTCTTCGTCGAGCACGAAGAACTGCTGCCGGCACTGCGCATTCCCCATCAGCGCGGTGATACCGTGTCGCTGGTGGAGCGGCAGATGAAGATCCTGCGCGAGCGCAACATCGAAATGCGCCACAAGCTCTCGCACCTGATGGACGTCGCCCGCGACAACGACCGCTTGTTCGAGAAAACCCGCCGCCTGATCCTGACCCTGATGGACGCCACCAGCCTGGAAGAAACGGTGATTGCAGTGGAAGACAGCCTGCGCCAGGACTTCCAAGTGCCATTCGTGAGCCTGATCCTGTTCAGCGACAACCCGATGCCGGTGGGTCGCTGGGTCAGCGGCAGCGACGCACACACCGCCATCGGCGGCCTGTTGTCCGAAGGCAAGACCATCAGCGGCACCTTGCGCGAACATGAGCTGGACTTCCTGTTTGGTGCCGAACAGCGCAAGCAGATCGGCTCGACGGCGGTGGTCGCGCTCAGTCATCAAGGCCTGCACGGTGTACTGGCCATCGCCAGCCGCGATCCCCAGCACTACAAGAGCTCAGTGGGCACGCTGTTCCTGACCTACATCGCCGAAGTACTGGGTCGCGTCCTGCCGCGCTTCACCACCGCCCTGCGCGCGGTGCGCTAGCCATGGAACGGCAACTGGACGCTTACTGCGCTCACCTGCGCAACGAGCGCCAGGTGTCGCCCCATACCCTGGAAGCCTACCGGCGGGACTTGAACAAGGTCCTGGCCTACTGCGCGAAACAACAGATCAACAGTTGGAAGGCCCTGGATATTCAGAGCCTGCGCAGCCTGATCGCGCGCCTGCACCAGGCGGGTCAATCCTCGCGCAGCCTGTCGCGCCTGCTCTCGGCCGTACGCGGGCTCTATCACTATTTGAACCGCGAAGGCCTGTGCGATCACGACCCAGCCAACGGCCTGTCGCCGCCCAAGGGCGAGCGGCGCCTGCCCAAGACCCTGGACACCGACCGCGCCCTGCAATTGCTGGATGGCGCCGTCGAGGATGATTTCCTGGCCCATCGCGACCAGGCCATTCTTGAGCTGTTCTATTCATCAGGCCTGCGCCTGTCGGAGCTGACTGGCTTGAACCTCGACCAGCTGGACCTGGCGGACGGCCTGGTTCAGGTACTCGGTAAAGGCAGTAAGACCCGCGTGTTACCAGTGGGCCGCAAAGCCCGCGAAGCCTTGCAACTGTGGCTGCCGCTGCGCCTTTTGACCAACCCGGCGGATGATGCGGTGTTTGTCAGCCAGCAAGGCCGGCGCCTGGGGCCGCGTGCGATTCAAGTGCGGGTCAAGGCGGCCGGCGAGCGCGAGCTGGGGCAGAACCTGCACCCACACATGCTGCGACACTCTTTTGCCAGCCACCTGCTGGAATCGTCCCAGGACCTGCGCGCGGTTCAAGAGCTGCTCGGCCACTCCGACATCAAGACCACGCAGATCTACACCCATCTGGATTTCCAACACCTGGCAACGGTGTACGACAGCGCCCATCCACGGGCCAAACGCATCAAGGGCGGCGACTCATGAGTATCAAGCTGATCACCTTCGACCTGGACGACACACTCTGGGACAACGTACCCGTCATCATCAGCGCCGAAGCGTCGATGCGCGAATGGCTGGCACTTAACGCCGCCAAAGTCGGCGATTTGCCGTTGGAGCACTTCGCCAGTCTTCGCCAGCAGGTGCTGGAGCGCCATCCGGAGCTGAAACACCGGATCAGCATTTTGCGCCACCGGGTGTTGATGCATGCGTTTGAAGAAGCCGGTTATCCACAGCCTGAAGCCACGGAAATGGCGGATGTCTGCTACGAGACGTTCATTCATGCGCGGCACCAACTCACCCCCTTCCCCGAAGCGGAGCCCATGCTTCGGGCGCTTCGCCAACACTTCCTGCTGGGCGTGATTACCAACGGCAATGCCGACGTGCAGCGCGTGGGCCTGGCGGACTACTTCCACTTTGCCCTGCGCGCTGAAGACATCGGCATCGCCAAGCCGGATGCGCGTTTGTTTCAAGAAGCGTTGCAGCGCGGTGGCGTGGACGCCAGTGCGGCGGTGCACATTGGCGATCATCCGGGGGATGACATTGCCGGAGCACAGCAGGCGGGGCTTCGGGCGGTGTGGTTCAACCCGACGGGTAAGGTGTGGGAAGCCGACAAGCGCCCGGATGCGGAGATTCGCAGCCTGGCCGAATTAGCGCCCTTGCTGGCTGGCTGGAAATAACACCCATGAAAAAGCCCGCAGCGACGGCGGGCTTTTTCTTACAAGCGGGTGCTGACCTCAGATAGGTCGGCTGCCGTACTTGTTATCCGGCTTCTTCGGTGGGTCTGCCACCACGTTGGCCTCGACTTCCTGCACTTTGCCGCCTTTAGCGAGGAACTCTTCCATCGCACGGGCCAGGGCATCACGCTCTTTGTTCTTGGCTTCAACGCTCGGCAATTCATCTACCGACACAGCAGCCTTGGCTTTGCCTTTGGCAGCCGGGGCAGGCGCATCATCGCCACCGTCGTCGTCAGCAACGTCTTCCGCCGCCGCTTCAAGACCTTCTTCGGTGTCGTCTTCGTCACCTACTTCGAGTTCGTCGTTTTCCAGATCATCGTCGCTCATGTTCTACCTCATGACTTGCGAAAAGCAGATTAGTTATAGCCCAGCTTCATCCTCTGTCGAGGCTGCCGAGGAAAAATCAACATCCACTGGATAACCAGTGGCTTATGCCCCGCCGCCGTGCAAGGTGGCGAGGACTTTACGAACACCACCATGATCACGATGCTCGTCCAGATAAATACAGTTATGCGCCCATCGGCGCGCATTCTAGCGCGCTCTGGGAAAAAACAAAGTGCCGAATACGCCTACATGCCTGTAAGACATTGGCACGCTGAAAAGTGCCGTGTGCATCCCATCACAAACAAGGCGTAAAAACCGCTACAGCGTATTACGACTGACAAACACCAGACAAAAAAATGCCCGGCAAGCCGGGCATCTTTTTTTCGCGTACTTACAAGTTGTAGCCGCGTTCGTTGTGTTGCGCCAGGTCGAGGCCGACGGCCTCTTCCTCTTCGGTCACCCGCAGGCCCATGACCATGTCCAACACCTTAAGGATGATGTAGGTCACGATCGCCGTGTAGATCACCGTGAAGCCAACGCCTTTGCACTGGATCCAGACTTGCGCAGCGATGTCAGTCACCGTACCGAAGCCACCCAGAGCAGGCGCTGCAAATACACCCGTGAGGATCGCCCCCACGATACCGCCGATACCGTGCACGCCGAAAGCGTCCAGGGAGTCGTCGTAGCCCAGCTTGCGCTTGAGGCTGGTGGCGCAGAAGAAGCAGATCACACCGGCAACCAGGCCGATTACCAGAGCGCCCATCGGGCCCACGGTGCCTGCGGCTGGGGTGACTGCAACCAGGCCCGCGACCACGCCCGAGGCAATGCCCAGTGCGCTTGGCTTACCGTGGGTGATCCACTCGGCGAACATCCAGCCCAGCGCCGCAGCAGCGGTCGCGATCTGTGTAACCAGCATCGCCATGCCTGCGGTGCCGTTGGCCGCGGCGGCGGAACCGGCGTTGAAGCCGAACCAGCCGATCCACAGCATCGCCGCGCCGATCAGGGTGTAACCCAGGTTGTGCGGGGCCATCGGGGTGGTCGGGAAGCCTTTACGCTTGCCGAGCACGATGCACGCAACCAGGCCAGCCACACCGGCGTTGATGTGCACCACGGTGCCGCCAGCGAAGTCCAGTACGCCCCAGTCCCACAGCAGGCCGCCGTTACCACTCCAGACCATGTGCGCGATCGGCGCGTAGACCAGGGTGAACCAGATCGCCATGAAGATCAGCATCGCAGAGAACTTCATACGCTCAGCGAAGGCACCGACGATCAGCGCCGGGGTGATGATGGCGAACGTCATCTGGAAGGTGATGAACACGGCTTCCGGGAACAATGCCGCAGGGCCGGTGATGCTGGCCGGGGTCACGCCCGCCAGGAACGCCTTGCCCATGCCGCCGAAGAAGGAGTTGAAGTTGACCACACCCTGTTCCATACCGGTGGTATCGAACGCGATGCTGTAGCCGTAGACGACCCAGAGGATGCTGATCAGGCCAGTGATCGCGAAACACTGCATCATCACCGACAGAATATTCTTGGAGCGGACCATGCCGCCGTAGAACAGCGCCAGGCCAGGGATGGTCATGAACAGCACCAAAGCGGTGGCGGTCAGCATCCAGGCGGTGTCGCCGGAATTGAGGACTGGAGCAGCCACTTCGTCTGCCGCCATGGCCAGGCTTGGCATTACGATGGACAACAGGGCTCCGAGCCCTGCGAATTTACGCAGAGTCATATTGTTTTCTCCTGGGGCGTTGGGGTTTGGCGGCTTAGATTGCGTCGGTATCGGTTTCGCCGGTACGGATGCGAATAGCCTGTTCCAGATTGACCACGAAGATCTTGCCGTCACCGATCTTGCCGGTGTTGGCGGCCTTGGTTATCGCCTCGATAACCCGGTCAAGATCCTTGTCGTCAATGGCGACATCAATCTTCACCTTCGGCAGGAAATCGACCACGTATTCCGCGCCGCGATACAGCTCGGTGTGACCCTTCTGCCGACCGAAGCCTTTGACCTCAGTAACGGTAATGCCCTGCACGCCGATCTCGGACAACGACTCGCGTACATCGTCCAACTTGAACGGCTTGATGATGGCAGTGACTAGCTTCATGAAAACTCTCTCCCGAATTGGTGGACTTGCCCCAGGAAAACAAACCCGTCTCAAGTCTAAGCGCAGTGCCTGGCTTTGTAACGCGTCGTCGCCTCGGCATTTGCCTTTGCGACGCCAGCGAACCACTGGTGACGAAACCTGTACCCCTGATCCGTCGGCGCACTGCATTCGTCACAGCGACTGCATCAGTGCATGGGTCATGATCGTCTAAGCAGAAACCTTGCCAGCTCCGTAAAAATCACTGAAATCAGTCCTTTGCCCACTTATGCCCACCTACGGGGCTTTTTGATGGCGGCAATGCGCACAAAAACAGTGCGTCGCCGCCCGACCCCCTGCGCGAAAAGCGTGCGCTTACCTCCGTGAAAAAGACTATAGACGCTGCGTGATACACTGCCGGCCAACAGTTTTCCGGAATATTTCCCATGCTCGCGCCCAAAGACCTCCTCGACGCCCTGAGCGGCCACGCTTCTCGCCTGTTCAGCGGCGACACCCCATTGCCCCGCAATGAAATCGAAAGCCAATTCAAGGCATTGCTGCAAAGCGGTTTCAGCAAGCTCGACCTGGTGAGCCGGGAAGAGTTTGATAGCCAGATGGTGGTGCTGGCCCGCACGCGTGCGCGGCTTGAGAGCCTGGAAGCGAAAGTCGCCGAACTGGAAGCCAAGCTCATGCCGCCTGCTGAATAAACGCGGTCAATGTGGGAGCTGGATACGTTCTGTAAAACCTCCCACCTTCGATAGCGTCACCCCTCGTCTACCCTTGAGAAAACCGCAGGAAGCGGTCCCTTTTTCAAGGAACGAGCATGTCCCTCG
This sequence comes from Pseudomonas azotoformans, assembly GCF_001579805.1. Classification (NCBI taxonomy): domain Bacteria; kingdom Pseudomonadati; phylum Pseudomonadota; class Gammaproteobacteria; order Pseudomonadales; family Pseudomonadaceae; genus Pseudomonas; species Pseudomonas azotoformans. The sequence continues at coordinate 1,243,345 of NZ_CP014546.1, forward strand.
CCATCGTCCACAGCCGCGCCCAAATTGGCGTCGAAGCCCCTGCCGTCACCGTCGAAGTGCATATGGCCAATGGTCTGCCGTCCCTGACGCTGGTGGGTTTGCCTGAAACGGCGGTCAAGGAAAGCAAGGACCGGGTGCGCAGCGCCATCCTCAATTCCGCCCTGCAATACCCTGCCCGCCGCATCACCCTGAACCTGGCGCCCGCCGACCTGCCCAAGGACGGCGGGCGTTTTGACCTGGCGATTGCCCTGGGAATCCTGGCGGCCAGCGTGCAGGTGCCGGCGTTGATGCTCGACGACGTGGAATGCCTCGGGGAACTGGCACTGTCCGGCGAAGTGCGCGCAGTGAAAGGCGTATTGCCAGCAGCATTGGCGGCGCGCAAGGCCGGGCGCACTGTGATAGTGCCACGGGCGAATGCGGAAGAAGCCTGCCTGGCATCGGGATTGAAAGTGATCGCCGTGGACCACCTGCTTCAGGTGGTGGCGCACCTGAACGGGCATCAGCCAATCGAGCCCTACAAGTCCGACGGTTTGCTGTACCTGAACAAGCCTTACCCGGACTTGAGCGAAGTACAGGGCCAGCTCGCCGCCAAGCGCGCATTGCTGATCGCGGCGGCGGGGGCGCATAACCTGCTGTTCAGCGGCCCGCCCGGCACCGGCAAGACATTGCTCGCCAGTCGCCTGCCAGGTTTGCTGCCACCGCTGAGTGAGCAGGAGGCCTTGGAGGTGGCGGCGATTCAGTCGGTGGTCAGCCTGGCGCCGCTGAGTCATTGGCCGCATCGGCCGTTTCGCCAGCCGCATCATTCGGCATCAGGTCCTGCATTGGTGGGTGGCGGCTCGAAACCACAGCCCGGCGAAATCACTCTCGCCCATCACGGCGTCTTGTTCCTGGATGAATTGCCGGAGTTCGACCGCAAGGTACTGGAGGTGCTGCGCGAACCACTGGAGTCAGGACACATCGTGATTTCCCGCGCCCGTGACAGGGTGAGCTTCCCAGCACGTTTTCAACTGGTGGCCGCCATGAACCCCTGCCCGTGTGGTTATTTGGGCGAACCCAGCGGGCGCTGTCGCTGTACACCGGAGCAGATCCAGCGCTATCGCAACAAGCTGTCCGGACCGTTGATGGACCGGATCGACCTGCACCTGACCGTCGCGCGGGAAACCACGGCATTGAACCCAGCCCAACAGGCTGGCGATAACACCGCGACGGCCTCGGCCGAGGTAGCCGAGGCTCGCGAGCGCCAGTTACGGCGTCAGGGTTGTGCGAATGCCTTTCTGGACCTGCCTGGGCTGCGCAAGCACTGCACGCTAGCGAAGGTCGATGAGGGCTGGCTGGAAACCGCTTGCGAGCGGCTGACCCTGTCCCTGCGCGCCGCCCATCGCCTGCTCAAGGTGGCGCGCACCTTGGCGGACCTAGAACAGGTGAATGACATCACCCGTGAGCATCTGAAGGAGGCCCTGCAATATCGCCCGGCCTCCATCACCTGAGCCTCAGCGGAAGCGATCCACCTCATGCCGCAAGCCCGCCGCCAGCGTCTCCAATTCCTTGGCGGTAATCGCCAGGTTCGACACCACTTCGCGCTGCTCACTGTTGGCCAACGCAATGCTTTGCAGATTGCTGCTGAGCAAGGTCGCGGTGCTGCTCTGCTCCTGGGTGGCAGTGGTAATCGCCGCGAACTGCTGGCCGGCCCGAACGGCTTTGCTCGTCGATACGCGCCAGGGCCGACGCCACGTCGGCGTTGCGCGACAGGCCTTCCTGCATCAACACGTTGCCGCGCTCCATGGTGCTGATGGCGTTGCCGGTTTCCTGCTGGATGCTCTGGATCATCCCGGAGATCTCGTCGGTGGCCTCTCGGGTGCGCGACGCCAGGTTGCGCACCTCATCGGCGACCACGGCAAAGCCACGGCCTTGCTCACCCGCGCGCGCAGCTTCGATGGCAGCGTTGAGCGCCAGCAGGTTGGTCTGTTCGGCAATCGAGGTGATCACGCCGACGATCCCGCCGATTTCCTGGGAGCGCTGGCCAAGGGTGTTGATCACCGTGGCCGTGCTGTTCAGGGCGGTGGCGATGTGTTCCAGGGACGACGACGCCTCTTGCATCGAGTTACGCCCGATACGGGTTTGCTGGGCGTTTTCCTGGGCCAGGCGTTCGGTGCTGCCCATATTGTCGGCGATGTTCAGCGAGGTGGCGCTGAACTCTTCCACGGCGCCGGCCATGCTGGTGATCTCGCCGGACTGCTGCTCCATGCCTTCATAGGCACCACCGGACAACCCGGACAACGCCTGGGCGCGGCTGTTGACCTCTTCGGCCGCCTTGCGGATATGCGAAACCATGGTCGACAGCGCTTCACCCATCTGGTTGAAACTGCGCGCCAACTGGCCGATTTCGTCATGGCTGGACACATTCAGGCGTGCGCTCAAGTCGCCCGCGCCCAAGGCCTCGGCCTGGCGCACCAGGTCGCCCAACGGCGCCAACTTGCTACGCAGCAGCCACACGGTTGCACCGACTGCCAGCAGCATGGCCAAGACGCTGCCGATTACCAGGCGGATGCCGACGTCCCAGGTCACCGAGCGAATCTCAGCCTTGGGCATGCTGGCAACCACCGCCCACGGCCCGCCTTCGAAGGGCACCGAGACGCTGTAGAAATCTTCGCTCTTGTCCGCCCAGAAGCGGCCCGCGCCTGGCGTCTTGGCCAGGTCCAGCATCACTGGGATCGCCTGGTCCAGCGCCTGCACGCCCGCCGGCGGCACCAGCCAACGCTTCTGCTCATCGAGCAAGGCCAGGGAGCCGGTCTGGCCGATGCGGAAGCGCTTGAGGTTCTCGAACTGGGCGTTCTGGGCGTCGGTGTAGTCAAAACCGATGAACAGCACGGCGATGACCTGGCCGCTGCTGTCACGCACCGGGCTGTACTGGGTCATGTAGGAGCGGTCGAACAACACCGCACGGCCAATGTAGGTCTGGCCGCTGAGCACGCGCTGATAGGCTGGGCCCTGGCGATCCAGCACCGTACCGATGGCACGGTTGCCATCCTGTTTGGTCAACGAGGTGCTGATGCGAATGAAGTCTTCGCCGCTGCGCACAAACACCGTGGCCACGCCGCCGGACATCTGCTTGAACTCATCCACTTCATCGAAGTTGTTGTTCAGCACTTCACTGCCCAGGGACAGGCTTGGGGTCTGTACCCCGGCCACGGTCACCGGCTGGTCGGCATGCACACTCAAGCCCGCGCCGAAGCGCTTTTCAAACAGCCCGCTCAAACGCTGGGTACTTTCGCGCAAGGTGCTGTGGAAGGTATTGAGTTGGTCGGCGAGCAAGCGCGCCTCACTGGCCAGGTGTTCCTCACGGGTGGCGAGGTTGGCGGAGTCGAGGGAACGCAAGGCAAACACCGTACTGCCGCTGATGACGACAGCCAGAATCAAGGCTAACGCGAGGCCTAACTGGGAGGCAATCCGAGCACGAGGTTGAGACATGACAGCTCCTGGCCGAGGCCAGGATCATCCTGATCTCATAGCGCTGCTCGGCAAATTATCTAGTGGGTAGCGTTGGTGCACGATGGTTCCAACACACCTACTTCGGCGGGCCGAGGCAATACTTGAGCGAATCACAGGGGTATCACGCAAACGATTGCACTAACGGTCTGTCGCCGCTCAATCAAGGCGTTCGACCTGGGGCAATTCCATGGCCTTGACCTCTGCCTGCAGAAACTCCGCCAGGCGCCGCAACCGCTCGCCACCGGGGCGGGTTTTCGGCCACACCAAATAGTAATTTTCACGACTGGCCACGGCCGTTGGCCAGGGTAGGCTCAGCCGCCCCTGGGCCACGTCTTCGGCCACCATCAGCAAGTCGCCCATGGACACGCCG